>WGOA01000010.1 GCA_016124275.1 Bacteroidota bacterium | reverse complement strand
CATTGAGGAGGAGCTGTATTGTTCCAATTTGAGGCGGGTGTTGTCGCGGCACGCGGCTGGGTTGAAGGGCCATGATGGCTTTGCGCTGCGGGGTCGGTTGTACCGGTTTGCCCTGGCCAGGGGCTACGAGCCCGCCCTGATCTGGGAGATGATCCGCGAACTGGGCCTTGGCGGGGAGGACGGTGAGGACGGGGATGACGCGGTGGACCCGGGGGAGCATGAGCTCGCGGATGAGCCCTGACGGACAGAAACGGTTGCGGGGAGAACGCTGGCCCTTCGAACCAATTTAGATTGGGTCTAAAGAGCCATTTAGGCGTACCTTTGGGGTCTATTTTGTTGCCATGACCCAGAACCACATCATCAGCCTCTACACGGAGATGACGCCCAACCCGGAGTCGCTCAAGTTTGTGCTCAATAAAATGCTGTATCCCAGCCGCAGCGCCGACTACCAGGAGGGCGACGACACCGCCAGCAGCCCGCTGGCCGCCGCCCTTTTTGCGGAGTATGCCTACGTGCGCGGCGTGTTCATCATGAACAACTTCGTGACCGTGCGCAAGGATCCCGCCCGCGAATGGTTTGAGATCAAGCGCGAAGTGGGCGAGTTCATTAAGGCCTGGGTTGCCGAGGGAAAGGAGATTGTGCTGGAAGCAACAGAGGCGCAACCCGACGCCTCCAGTCCAATGAGCAACGCCCTCAACCCCGACGACAGCGTAGAAGACCGCATCCGCAAGATGCTGGACCAGTACGTCAAGCCCGCCGTGGAAATGGACGGCGGCGCCATTCAGTTCAAGGATTTTGAAGACGGCAAGGTTACCGTCATGTTGCAGGGTTCCTGCAGCGGCTGCCCCTCTTCAACCGTTACGCTCAAGGCCGGCATTGAAGGCCTGCTCAAGCGGATGGTGCCTGAAGTGCGCGAGGTGGTGGCCGAAACGGTTTAGGTGCCTGCAAGCCCGCGCTCAGATTCCTATATTCGCCGTGGTTCAGTATAGCCCTTGAGCCCCTGACCGGAGCGCATGAACATTCTCGGTATATCCGCCTACAATTACGACGCCTCTGCCGCCCTTGTGGTGGACGGCAATGTGGTTGCTGCCGCGCAGGAAGAGCGCTTTGGCCGCAATCGGCTGTACGCCGGGTTTCCGTCGCGGGCATCGCGGTTTTGCCTGGATTATGCCGGCCTGAAAACCGCTGACCTGGATGCTGTGGTTTTTTACGACAAGCCCCGGCGCCGCTTTGATCGCCTGCTCAAAACCCAGTTGGCGGCGGCCCCGGCCAGTTTCGTACGCTTTGTTATGGCCACGCCGGGTTGGATGCAGGAGCGCTACTTTTTTAAGCTCCGGCTGAGAAACCAATTGGAAGCGCTGGACCGCGGTGACGTGCCGGACGCCCTTCGCTTGTTGTTTTCTGAGCACCACATCAGCCACGCGGCCAGTGTTTTTTACCCTTCGCCGTTTGAGGAAGCCGCCATTTTGACCATGGACGGTGCGGGCGAATGGCCTTGCATCAGTCTGTGCAAGGGCAAGGGCGCCTCGCTGCAGATTCTGCAGGAGCAACACTACCCGCATTCGCTGGGGCTGCTGTACTCGGCGTTCAGCCGCTTTTTGGGCTTTGCCGTGAACGGCGGCGAGTACAAGCTCATGGCGCTGTCGGCTTACGGCGACGAAGCTTCGCCTTTTTACAAAAAGTACCGGGAGGCCATCAGCGGCGATTTGATGACCATCCGTGACGACGGATCGTTTGCGCTGAACCTGCAGTTTTTTCCGTTGCGTTTTGACACCAGTATTTTCAGTGACTCGCGCTGGGAGCGCGAGTTTGGCATGAAACGCCGCCGCCCCGACGAGCCGCTGATGCGCCGCCACGCTAACCTGGCGCTGGCCGTGCAGCGGGTGCTGGAGTCCGTCGTGGTTCGAACAGCCCGGCACCTCAAGCGACTGACTGGCTTAAACAACCTCTGTTTCGCCGGTGGCGTGGCCATGAACAGCATGGCCAACGGCCGCCTGGAGCGCGAAGGCATCTTTGACCAAATTTGGGTGCCCCCCGCCCCCGGCGACGCCGGCGGGGCGCCGGGCGCCGCCCTGGCCGCCTACCACGGTTACTTTGGCCGCGAGCGCCTGGCCCACGAGCCTGCCCGCGCCAAGCAAGACGTATGGCTGGGGCCGGCCTTTGACGACGACGAGGTGCGCGAAGTGCTGGACCTGCACGGCGCAGTCGGGGAGTTTCTGGCGCAGGACGCCCTGGTGGCCCGCACTGCCGAAGCCCTGGACCGCGGCGACATGGTGGGCTGGTACCAGGGCCGCATGGAATTCGGACCACGTGCGCTGGGCAACCGCAACATCTTCGCCGACCCGCGAAACCCGGCTTTGCAGCGCAAAATCAACCTGCAAGTCAAATTCCGCGAATCGTTTCGGCCCTTGTCGCCCATTGTGCTGGAAGAAGAAGCCGCGAGCCTGTTCGACAAAGGGGGCCCTTCGCCCTACATGAGCTTCTCGCGAAAACTCCGCGACCGCTACCGCAAGCCCCTTCCCTGGAACTATGCCACGTTGACCATCAAGGAAAAGCTGCACACGGACCGCTCCGATTTTCCAGCCATCACCCTGGTGGATATGAGCGCGCGCGTGCAGACCATTTCGTCCACGTGCAACCCGCTGCTGTACCAGCTCATCAGCGCCTTCCGCGACCGAACCGGCTGCCCAATGCTGGCCAGCACATCGTTCAACATTCGCGAAAAACCGCTGGTGAACACCCCTGAGGAAGCCTACCGGACCTTTATGCAAAGCGGTCTGGATGTGCTGGTGATGGGCTCCTACTATTTTGTCAAAAGTCAACAGCCCGCCTGGGACGTGGTTCCGCTGTACAATCTTGAATAACGCTGCCAGCTTCATGCGCAAACGAAAACGGATCGTGAACTTGATGGCAGTGTCGCTGCTCAGCATAGGGTTGAGTATGCTGGGGCTGCTGTTTATGCAGCGTAAGTTTTTCTATGTTTCGCTGGGAGTCATGCTGCTGGCGCTGCTGTCGCCCTGGTTTGGCCGCAAACTCGGCCGCCCGGTAATCGCGTTTTTGGACGGGCTGTTTTATATGTTGCTGCGCTTTTTGCTCGGGTTGTTTTACTTGTTGGTCATGATTCCCTGGGGATTGGTGTATCGCCTGCGCAGTGCCGCCCGCGACCGCCTGCACCGCAAGAATGCGTCGCTGTTTCACAACCGCAACCATACTTGTGTTCCGGCTGATTTTGAAAGGAATTGGTAGCGGGGGAAGGGGGTAGCGGGGCGTGGCGGCCTGCCTACTTATTCGCCAACTGCCCACAGGCCGCATCAATGGCGGCTGTCCTGCCTACTTATTCGCCAACTGCCCACATGCCGCATCAATGTCCTTGCCGCGGCTGCGCCGCACCTTGGCCGTGACCCGGTGTTGGTGCAGGTAGTCCACAAAACGCTCGCGCCGCTGCTGCTCGCTCTTCTGGAAGCGCGCCATATCGATAGGGTTGTACTCAATAATGTTGACCCGTGCCGCCGGAACCCTTCGACATAACTGCACCAGCCGCTCCGCATCTTCCTTGCTCTCGTTGAGCCCGTCAAAAAGGATGTACTCAAACGTGATGCGGCCCCCTGTCTTGTCGTAGAAATAATTAAGGGCATCCACCAGCGCGTCCAGCGAATTGCTCTCGTTGATGGGCATGATTTTGCTGCGCGCCTCGTCGTGCGTATGGTGCAGCGACAGCGCCAGGTTAAACCGCACCTCATCGTCGCCCAGCCGCCGGATCATCTTGGCAATGCCCGCCGTGGACACCGTGATGCGCTTAGCCGAAATGTTGAGCCCGTCCGGCGCCGTAATCCGCTCAATGGCCCCGAGCACGTTGCGGTAATTCAGCAGCGGTTCGCCCATGCCCATGAACACAATGTTGGTGAGCGGGCTGCCGTGCACCTGCTGCGAAATGCGGTTGAGCATCACCACCTGGTCGTAAATCTCGGCCGGTTCCAGGTTCCGCTTCAGGTCCATAAACCCGGTGGCGCAAAACGAACAATTCAGGCTGCACCCCACCTGCGAACTCAGGCACGCCGTCATGCGGTCGCTCAGCCGGTCTTCCGCCCTTTCGGTGGAAGGGATCAGCACCCCCTCCACAACATTGCCGTCAAACAGCTTGAACCGGCACTTGACCGTGCCGTCCGTGCTCTGCTGCTGTGCGTCAATGGTGAGGGGGCGGAACTCATAGTGTTCCTGGAGTTTTTGCCGGAATGCGTTCGAGAGGTTGGTCATAGCCTCGAAACTGGTAGCGCTGTGCTTCCAGATCCACTCGTGCATCTGCTTGCCCCGAAACTTGGGCTCGCCCAGCTCCTGCGCCGCCGCCTCCAGCTCCTTGATGCCCATTGACCGGATGTCCCGGCGTTTTTCCGTACGCTCCATGGGGCAAAGATACGAAGGGAAGGGGGGAGGGGGGCTCTAGTGGTTTTGGGGGGGTGTGTTGCTCGTTACGAAGTGTTTCTGGTTAAGGGGTACATTTCTGTAAAAGAACAATCATTTTTTGAAGATGTTACGGTAATTTCTTGATATTTGTAAGTAGCTGGTTACCCTGAAACTCGCTTAAACAATGTATAAAACACTAATCGCCGCGATTTTTACAATTACAACGGTCATTTCGTTTGCGCAAACACAAGCGTCAGATCATCTTATGTTTAAGGGAGTTCCAATAGACGGAACACTGAGTGAATATGTTGCAAAAATGAAGCAGCAGGGTTTCATCTCAATTGGAACCGAAAATGGTGTTGCGATTTTGAAAGGAGATTTTGCAGCCTATAAAGATTGTATGATTGGGGTCGTAACACTAAAGCAGAAGGACTTAGTTAGTAGAATCACTGTAATTTTTCCAGAGAGGGATACGTGGTCAACGCTTGCCGCAAATTACTTTGACTTGAAAGAAATGCTTACCCAGAAATATGGTGAGCCAACAGAATATATTGAGGAGTTTGACACCTATACGGAACCTTCGGATGATAACAGCAAAATGCATCAAGTTAAGTTTGATAACTGCAAGTACTACACAACATACGAAACAGAGAGAGGTACGATCCAATTATCAATTGAGCATGAAGGGGTAATGAGTTGTTACGTGATGTTGGCGTATTTTGATAAAATAAATAGCGACATAATTAGAGCAAAGGCTATTGATGATCTGTAAGATAAACTAATAGTCCTAAGACGCATAAAGGTATTAAGTAGGTTCAAAAGCAGACCAAAATAGACTGGGTAAAGCTGAACTTATGACTAGCACTTTGGGGAGAAGGCTGGATATAGGACATCTTTGTGTCCGCTTTGGTAAGAATGTGGGAGGAAAGGATTCCTGGTTTTTGGGGAGTCTTTTTATCATCTTCGCATCAACTTTTTTGTTTGGCATGCCATAGCTAGCTTTAAACAACTTAACGAGTTCTGCCCTTTACTTGATTTAGTTTATATTAAATTACTTGAATAAAGTACCATTCATTCCTACCCGTATTTACAATCGTAGAGCAGATATACATGCATTATACGGGGGTAATTGGCAGAGTGGAATTAGTCCTTCTGCATCGCATCCTTATATATTTATATTTTCTGGAGAATCAGGCAGTCAGCACGGATATAAGGATGGCTGGGACAGTCCCAATGTGTTTTCATATACCGGAGAAGGTCAATTGGGAGACATGAAGTTCTCGAAGGGTAATCTGGCTCTTAGGGATCATATTCAAAATGGTAAGAGAGTGTTCCTTTTCGAAAGTTATACAAAAGGCTATGTTAAATTTATTGGAGAAGTAGAGTTATTTGATGTGGACTTTATTGAAACACATGACACATCTGGTACCACTAGAATTGGGATAAAGTTCTTTTTCAAACCAAAGGGAATCATTCTTAAGGTTTTAAAGGATATGGCCCTTGAACCATCAATAGTTGATGAATATGATCCTGGATACGGAGTTATGCACCCCAATGAAACTGAGAGAAAGGGATTGGTGACTTCAAGGGTAGGACAAGGAGCATATAGGAAGCGAATTATACACCGATGGGAGTACAAGTGCGCAGTGACTGGTTTTGATAAACTTAAAATTCTTATTGCTTCGCATATATTACCTTGGTCTGAAGCAGACAATAACCAAAGACTCGATGTTCATAACGGTATTTTATTGTCACCGGTATATGACGCATTATTTGATAGACATTTAATCAGTTTTGAAAATACTGGAAAGATCATATTATCTGATTCAATAGAAAGCCATGCTTTTCAAAGATTAAATGTAACTGGAAATGAAAAAATAAAGAATCTAAGTAGTCATAATTTGCAATACATGGAGAAACATAGGTTGAGATTGTCTTAATGTAAAGTCAGTCTAGTCGGTGTTTACCAAATAACTTTTCCAGAAGTTTAGGTTTGGTATATAGTGTTGTTTGAAGTCTTAGCCATATCCAAGATTTAATTTATTTGATGTTAGGCGGCTCAACTTGCCCAACAAAGCTGTTCTACACACGCAAGCCCGATCAGTTTCAGGATAAGAACGCGGACAATGAATTCCTGAAAGGTTTGGCCGAAGGCGGTTATCAGGTTGGGGCTTACGCGCAGTTGCATTTTCCAGACGGTATCCACATCACCACGCGCGATAAAGCTGAGGCTATAGCCCAGACTCGCGAGCTGCTGGAGCGCCCTTCCACCGTCATTTTGGAGGCGGCTATAGAGCACGGACCCTTCTATGTGTTGGTTGACATCCTGGTTAAGGAAGGCGACACGTAGACGCTTATCGAGGTGAAGTCCAGGAAGTATGAGGCAGAGGACAGCTTTTTCGGGAAGCGCGGGCCGCACTATCTGAGCGCTTCCTGGCGGCCCTATCTGCTGGATGTGGCGTTTCAGACTTGGGGGCGCGACAGTCGTTTCCGCAGTGGGTCGTGAATCCGGAGCTGATGCTGCTCAACGGTGGGGCGGTCGCGACGGTGGACGGGCTGAACACGTGGTTCCCTGTCGAACGAGTGGAGGGTGACCGCATCGTGGTGAGGGATGTCCCGGGCCGGCACATCAGCCGGCTTGGCGCTTCGCTGATGACCCGCGTGCCGGTGGACCAGGCCGTGGAGCGGATCTTTGCGCGCACCAATATGGATCCTGCCAACAGGCATCCCGCGGAGCCGGTGGCTTTTGAGGGCTGGCACCATCCTCAATAAGCGCGACACGTCGTGGACGGCTGCCGAGCGGCAGGCTCTGCAGGTGCATCTGGCCTCGAGCGGCGACCCTGATCCCATTATGCATTCCGGCCTGAAAGCGGTCATGCGGCAATGCGCTTTTCCCTTGCAATTCATCGACTTCGAGGCGGGCACGTTGGCGCTTCCCTTCCATAAGGGTCACGGCGCGTACCAGAAAGTGGCGTTTCAGTTTTCCGTCCACACGCTGTTCGCCGATGGCCGGCTCGAGCACACGCACGAGTGGTTGCATACCGAGTCGGGTCATGACCCAAACCTGGCGTTCGTCGAGGCCCTAAAAGCGGCCCTGGATCCACTGAAGGGCACGCAATTCAGTTATTCGCCCTTCGAAACAACCACCATGAACCATTTGCGCGCGCACGTGGCGGAGCGCCCGGATCTGCTTCACTTCATCGACCGGCTCGTGTTCACCGACCTTTTGGTCATGCTGAAGGGCTACTACATCCATCCGGCTATGGGTGGCTCAAACGGCATCAAAGCGGTGCTTCCGGCGCTGCTCGGACGAGACCCGTACAAGGAACTGGCGCCCATTCCCTCGGAACTTTTTGAGGGAATGGCCGACGTTGACGACGACTCGGACGAAGTAGTGAATGACGGCGGAAAGGCGATGTTGGCCTGGGCCGAACTTCAGTTCACGGACGTGGACCCCATGCGGCGCGCGGCCGTGCGCGATGCGTTGCTCTGGTATTGCGCGCTCGACACACAGGCTATGGCCGAAGTTTGGCGGGCGTGGGGGAGGGGGGTGGGGTGAGGGGGGTGGGGGATTTAGGAGGATCAAACGCCTTCGCAACTTGTTAAACCACTTAACGGGCAAAAAAAAGTTTGACTGGTTACCAAAATTTGGTAACTTTAGCATAAAGCACGGATAATGGGAAGAAACACATCAATTTCATTGGGTATTCATTTCGAGGAGTTCATTGAATCTGTCGTTTCGAAAGGGCGATTTAGCAACGCAAGTGAAGTTATTCGCGCAGGGCTTAGGCTTTTGGAAGAAGAAGAAAGTCGCATAGCAATTCTCCGCAATTCAATCCAAGAAGGAATTGCATCAGGCCGAGCCGTTGACTTTCATCCGAAAAAGCATCTTGAAGTTTTGAAGGCAAGAAAAAGGAATGGCTAAGTTTTACTTAACCCAAAAGGCAGTCGAAGATCTAAGTGATATTTGGGATTATACTATACAAAATTGGTCGGAAAGACAGGCTGAAGTATACTATTTACTGCTAATAGATACCTTTAAGGAGTTGTCAAATAGACCGAACAAAGGCAGGTCTTACGATGTTATTTCGGTAAATGTTTTGGGTTTTAGAACAGGTCAGCATATCATTTTCTATCGTGAAGTATCCGACACGGAAATAGAGGTAGTAAGAATTTTGCATAGTAAGATGGATTTGAAAAATCACATTTAGCTTCTGTTGCTTTGATGCATAATAGTCTGTTCGCAGCTAGTTTTATCGAAGGCATACCCATCAAAAATTATATTGACAATGTAGTGGATGCACTGATAAAATAGTTGATTTGGCGGAGAATAGCTCTTTTTGCATCGCAACATTCTTTGTTGAGTCCAATGTAGGTTGAAGCTAAGGCCATGACATTCCCCTTAACCCATTTCCAGAATTTCATTGATGAGTCTATCCTGGAACGTGGCCGCGACTATTTTGATGACAACCGCGTTATGGAGGTGCATATACCTACAAAGGGAACATTCACAGCGGTCGTTGCCGGCACGGAAAACTATTCCATCTCGATATCCATAGAGCACGGAGTAGTAACAGAGCATAATTGCGATTGCCCTTTTGATAGAGGGCCCATTTGCAAGCACGTAGTGGCGGTGCTCTAATCGCTTGTCGGGGACAGCGAGGACGGTGAGTCCGACCAGGTTGCTAACGCGAATAAGCCTTTCCCGAAAAGCACTGGCCCGCTTCAGCAGCAAACAGAGGCGGAGCAGGTAGAAAGCATTCTTCAGCGCCTAACACAGAGTGAGCTCCTGGATTTTCTGCGAAATCATGTTCAGTTAAACGACCAATTGCGCCTTGCCCTTTTGTTTCGCTTCACCCAGCCTGCGCAAAACGGGGCCAAAGAGCACTATGCCCAACAACTCAAAGCACTTATTCAAAGTACCGCAAACCGTCACGGTGATTTGGATGAGCGAGCCGTCATGCGTGTGGTTGAGGCAGGCTGGGAGTTATTAGACCTGGCCGGGCAACGAATTGCGCAAAAGGATTTTCAAGATAGTATGTTCATCGCCACGGCCATTTTGGAAGAGTTAACCCCTGTTATGGAGTTTGCCGAAGACGAAAATCATGATTTGGTAGATCTCGTTGACCGCTCGATTGAATTATTACGTGAAATTACGCTGCAAGATCTCCCCGAAACTTTTCGACTTCACTTATTTAAGTACAGCTTGGATTCATACAAAGGTGGCAAATTCTGTGATTGGAACTGGCACACAGACCTTTTGACCATTGCATGCGAGGCTACTAAAACAGAAGAGGAATTCACACAAGTCAGGTCTCTGCTTGCTCGTGCAGATGGTTGGCAACACAACGAGGCCTACTCGAAAAAACTCATGCATGCATTGTTAGGCAGGATCAGGGGTTCCGAAGCGGCTGATGAATTTATGCTTCAACATCTTGAAAACCGCAAGTTCAGGAAACTCGCCATCAACAAAGCTATTGAGGCTAAAGATTTTGTACGGGCTAAATCACTTGCACAGGAAGGAATCGCAAAGGATAAGAACGAACGACCAGGCGTGGTTGCGGAATGGATGCAATTTCTGTTGCAGATAGCGGAGCAGCAGGGCGATAACAAGGCGCTAATAGAAAGCACTGAATGGCTGTTGCAGGAAGACAGGTCGAAGGAAGAATACTACTACCAGGTGCTCAAGAACAATGTGAAACCTAATCATTGGAAAAAGTACCTCGAGGGTTTAATTCAAAAAATCTCCAGTGATGACCAACGCTTTTTGAATGGGCTGGTTGCCAATATTTACATCTGGGAAGCATGCTGGGACAAGCTCTTCGAACTCGTTAAGGCCTATCCTTCCTTGATGGATCTTGATAAGTATGCCAGCCATCTGAAGAAAAATTATAGAGAAGAACTGGTCGATCTGTATGAACCTTTGGTGGTCCGTTTAGCCGAAAACAGCTCTTGCCGCAGGGATTACCAGGAAGTATGCCGATGCCTCCGCAAGATGAAAAAACTGGGCGGCTCTAAAACCGTGCTTCGGTTGATCGCAACGTTCAGATTTCAGTTTATGCGCCGTCCTGCATTCTTGCAGGAACTGGACAACGTATAGGGTATAGCGCATTGCCATGTTTCGCAAAGGCCAGATCAGTTTTCCGTCCACACGCTGTTCGCCGATGGCCGGCTCGAGCACACGGAAGAGTGGTTGCATACCGAGCCGGGTCACGACCCAAACCTGGCGTTCGTCGAGGCCCTAAAAGCGGCCCTGGATCCACTGAAGGGCACGCAATTCAGTTATTCGCCCTTCGAAACAACCACCATGAACCAGCTTCGCGCGCACGTGGCCGAGCGCCCGGATTTGCTG
>WGOA01000026.1 GCA_016124275.1 Bacteroidota bacterium | reverse complement strand
CCAGGACTTTCGGTGCCCGTGCTTCCGCCGCTGAACAGGCTCAACAACACCCCTCCGCCCAGCGCAACCCCCAGAAGTGCCAGCAGCAGTTTTTGAATGCCAGGAGGCAGCAGGGGGGGTGCGGGAACCACGCGCGGCATCCAGTCAGGGTGCACTGAAAGCACTGCCTTGTCAAAGCCCGCAGAGGGCTCTTCCAGCAAAGAACCAGACAAATGCCGGTCCAACGCCATCAAGTCTTCTACCATAGCCAGATCGGTGGCAGTGGTGCTGGGATCGCGTTGAAGACGCCGCAGCTCTGCTTCAGCCCTTCCTTCGTCAATCCAGGTCCAGACCTGTTCGGGGGTAAGTTTATTCATCGCCATGTGGCCCATTCATTTTGAAGATCTAGTTGCAATCGGGTGGCCATGCGTTGCCGGGACCGAAACAACCTCACTTTTATTGTGCCAACTTCCTCACCGGTAATGTCGGCAATTTCGTTCAAAGAGCGCTCTTCCAGGTAAAAAAGCGTCAGCACAAACCGCTCTTCCGGCTTCATTCCCTGCAAGGCTCGATCAATCAATTCTTTCTGTTCTGCCAGGGCAACTCGCTTAAATCCATCCGGAAAAGCGGGGGAATCGTCATCCAGATCTTCGCGCAAGGTCACGTCTTCATGGCCCCGGTGTCTCTTTTCGCGGCGAAGCGTGCTGATGGCCGTTGTCCAGGCAATTCGGTACAACCAGGTGCTGAACCGGGCTTCGCCTCTGAATTCTTCCAGGCTCTTAAAAGCTTTGATAAAAACATCCTGCGCAACCTCTTCAGCCAATTGCTGATCGCCGACTACTTTTTTAGCAACCGTAAACACGCGGCTACGGTGCCGCTGCAACAGCGACCGGTAGCCGCGGGCATCGCCGGCAAGTATTTTTTGGATGTCCGCCTGGTCCTGATCCATGATCGTGAACTTTGACGCAGCATAAAGCCAACAGGTTACTGCCTACTTGCCCATGAACTGCGCGGCTGAATTCCAACAAAGCATTATCAAGTCACCTTCAAGGTAGAAGTTTTTTTCAGGCTGTTGGTAACCTCTGTGCGGCCTACGGAGTCAAAGATCCCGAAAGCCATACGCTAACCTTCAAAATCTACTACCATGAGCCATGATTTGATTCCGCTTTTTGCCTTGTTCAGCACTTTTGGATCCTTCTCCTTTATTGCATACCTGTTTTTCAATACCCGCAACCGCGAACGGATGGCGCTCATTGAACAGGGTCAAGACGCTTCTATCTTTGTTAAACCACAAGACAGCGTCAGCATGACCCTTCGCTTGGGCTTGCTCGCCGTGGGTGTCGGATTGGGCATCCTGATAGCCGAAGGTCTTTACACGGCCGGCTTTCGCGAAGACGTCGCTTTCCCCGCAATGATTTTCCTCATGGGGGGCGCCGGCTTGCTTTTGGCGTACCTTATTGAAGAGAAGGGTCGCAAAAAGGTTAGCGAAGCCCGGGAGCTGCGGGATGCCAAAAAGCATCAACAGCATTCCGTCGAGACCCACGGGTAAGCATACCCGGATTGCGGTAGCTGAAGGCCTGCGCGTCTTCTGCGGCCTGCTCTTTGCGCGTCCATTTTTTCCACTGAACGTAATCGACAAAATAGACCACACGAAGCGATAGATTGTTGCTCTGCGCCGAGTTAAAGGTGCGCTCCAGATTGCTGAGGTAGTTGCGTTCTAACTCGCTTCCGCTGTCAAAGATGCCCTCTTTCCAAACCAGGAAAAGGTCTGATCCGGGAGCAAAGCGCCAGGTAAAAGCGGCATCTACCGTAAACGCATTGAAGTTGACATTGTGCGCAGATTGTCCGGTTTCCAGATCTATGCCGTCATAGTCTGTTGCCTGCCGCCGGCCATCGTCGCCAAGGGCATAGTATGCTGAATATTCAGCCCTTGACCAATAATGCCTAACCCGCAACGTCAGGAACATACGGTTGGTGAAAATGTAGTTGGCCTCCAATCCGGTTTCCGCTGTTTGTACGTCCCTTCGCCCTAAGATGATTTCGTCATCTACCTGGTTTACCCATCCCAGATCATCGCGCGAAAAGTAGTTGCCGTAGGAAACAATCAACAGCATTTTGTCATTGACCCGCCAGCGGGGTGAAATCTCGTAACTGATGTTTTCGCGGTTGTCGGCATTGAACCAGCGGTAATCAGCGCGCACGTCAATGGCCAGTTTTTTTCGGTAGTCGCTCGAGATCCAGCTGCCCCACGTGTGATTGACCGGGTATTCCAAAAAGCGGCCCGGTACGCGGGGTTCAAACCAATCATAAGTAATGATAGGTTCAGAATTCATCCAGATCCCTGAAGCAAAAAAGCTTTTCCAGATTTGGGTAGCCTCGGAGTAGAAGCCCAGATTAAAGAATCCGTCAGGCGAGTAATTGCGCAGGTAACCCATGCCCAGGTAATGGTACAATTGATTAAAACGCCAGAATGGCTTGTAAATATTATAATTAGAGTTAATATACCAGGAACGTGTATTGTTTGCCCCCAAAAACCCCAGATCATTGGGATTGTAGGTGTTGCTTTTTTCGTTATAGCCTGCAGTGAAGGTAAACTGACCGCTGACCTTGCTGAATTCAATCCCTGCCGTATGTCCCAGTCCGGCAGCAGTATCGGTAAAGTACTCCTGGCTTAATGCGCCGCTGGTTTCTATCTGGTAGCGATCTTTTTTATCGCGCAGACGGAAAAAGAGACCGCTGACGTTTGCATCTTGCCATCCACCCTTTCGCCATACGCTGGTATTGGTGAACGTAACGAAGGAATTTGCGCGGTTCAAGTTTTGGTCCAGCACAACGACATTGTAATTCGTAAAAGGTGCCGTGGTGATGCTGCGCTCCTCGCCATCCGCGCCGCGAATGATGGCCTGTGTCTCTGCCGTAATGGCATTGAATACCCCAATGCCCAACCCGTTGTCCGTTCTGCCACTCACTTTTATGGCATTGTACAAGCGGCTCTCCCGCGGGTTGCTCAACAGCGCTTCGCCTTCTCCTACCTGATCGTAAACATCAAAAAAACCAATCGGTCTTCCGCCAATTCGTCTGGAGTAAAAAAGATCCTGCTTGTTGAACAACTCCGTACCCTCCGTAAAAAAAGCTCTGTTTTCATTGAAGCGCACTTCAAACGGACTGAGGTTTAACACTTCGTTGTCAAAACGAACCTGGTTAAAGTCTGGAATGAGGGTCATGTCCAGCGTGAACGCATCGTTGATGCCATACTTGAGATCCATGCCGCCGGCAAAATCAGCTATAGTCTGGCGGGTGCCCGTTTCCGGATTGTTTTGCACTTCCACAAAAGACGAAACATAAGGCGTCAGCGAAAGCCGAAAAGGTGCTTTAATGTTTTCAAGCCCCTGCAAAACTCCGACTTGTTGAATCAACCCTTTTTCTGCAACGTCCACCGGGCTCCACCAGCTCTCTTCGCGGGTTCGCCGAATACTCCGCGCAAAGTTGATGCCCCAGTCTTGTTCCGTTCCGGCGGGAAAGCGCAAGGCACCGTAGGGCAACGCAATTTCAACATACCACCCATCCTCGCCCATCCAGACTGCTGACTCCCAAACGGCATCCCACAGCACATCGCTATTGGTTCCCGTCCACTTTTCATCAACCTGCACCCCCGCTGCCGTCAATGAAAAAGAGAAAGCATTAGATCCGTCCCGGTATGGGCTGAGCATGACCCCAAACCAATCGGCATTGCCGTATTCATCACGTCGCGAAAGGGTCACCTGAATGCTATCCGGATTGGGATCCACCAGATGGGCCCCTACGTACAGTGCCTCGTCGTCGTAAACAACACGGATGACGCTTTGCAACATGCTGGGTTTGCCCGGGTCTGGTTGTGTTGTTGTAAAGTTTTGCGTGAGCGGAGCTTCGCGCCAACAAGCATCATCCAATCGGCCATCAATCACCGGAGCACGCGTGATTCTAAACGCATCCATTGACCGGGCCTGGTAAAGCGTATCCCGGGGAAGGGCAACCGCGCCCTGAACAACTGCTGGTGTTTTCTCCAAAGGGCATGTCGCTGGAACGGCAGTTGCCATCCCGCTGGCATCCACTGGGGCTGCCTGAACGTGGACAGCCATTCCACCGAGCATTACACCCGCGAACAGCAAAACCAAACCAAGCCGCCAACTAAATAGAACGTGCATGAAAAGGATTAAGGCGCAATCCGGGCATCCTATACAAGGGGCCACTTTTCGCAAAACCATCAATAAAAGTAAGGGCTATACTGGCGCATGCCCGTTAAATCTTGTTAAAGCGCACGCCTTAAACGGAGCAATCGCTGTATTATACTGGGGTTCAAGCGCACAACCTCACGCGAGTCCAGGCTAGGTTTCCATCAGAAAGTCTGCAATGTATCCGGCAATTTCCTCCCCGGCATCTTCCTGAAGAAAGTGGCCGGCATTGTTGATGGTAATGACCGGTTTGCCTGCCCGAGAAGGGATGTTATGGTTAAACCAACGTTCACCGCCGCGCATGATCGGGTCCTTGTCGCTGAAAAGCACCAATGCCGGCTTCGTCCACTGGCTAAGCACTTCGCGCGCACGGGTCATTTCAGGCACCCCGGGATCCGTGGCTTTCGTGGGCACCAGCGCTGGAAAAGCGCGCGCCCCGGCTTTGAATGTTTTGTCCGGGAAAGGGGCATCATAAGCGTCTTCAACTCCTGGCCCAAGCGGTCTGGCCGTACCTTTTTTTATAACCATTCCAAGGTGAAAAACGGGGCTGTAGAGCGCAAATGTTTTCCATGCCGTGAACGCCGCAGGCATGGGCCTGTTGCCAATTGGCAAAAAAGTGTTCATGATCACCACGCGCGAAAAGCGGTCCGGGTCAGCACCAAGAAGCCCCAAACCGAGCAGCCCGCCCCAGTCCTGGCAGACTAAGGTTATGTTGCGCAGATCAAGCGCTGCAAGAAAAGCTTGCAAGGCCTGAAAATGAAAAGCATAGCTGTAATCCTCCACTTTAGCAGGCTTGTCCGAACGACCAAAGCCGAACAAATCCGGGCAGACCACTCGCGCTGTGGGGCTCAAAACCGGAATGAACTTGCGGTAGAGGTAACTCCACGATGGCTCGCCGTGCAGGCAGAGGATGGTTTCGCCCTGGCCTTCGTCCACATAGTGCATCCGGCCCCCGAGGATTTCCGTGTAATGGGGTTGGTAGGGAAAGTCGGGAAGGTTCGCAAAGCGCTCTTCCGGGGTGCGCAAAAAGGTGATGGCGGCCATAGGCGTCAAATTTGCACAAAAAGCCTGTGCATGGACAACCCGCCACGCCGCAAACCTCTTCATGCAGCAAAACTCGCTGCTTACCACAATCCGCCACTCACCACAACCCGCCACTCACCACAACCCGCTACTCACCACAACCCGTGCAGCGGTCCACCTGCCGCCGCCAGTTCATCCACGCGGCGCACGATCGCCGGATCGTCCTCCACAGGTGGTGCGTGAAAAGGCTTGATGCGCGCGTCAATAATCAGTGGTCCGCGGCAGCCCCAATGTTTGTTAACGACAGTAGCCCCCACCCCATAAACATCGTGCGACGGATTGCTGCGCGTAAACGTCACCCAAAGAAAATTGATCAACGAGGCAGCCGTAAACGCCGCATCATCGCACAGCACAATTAACCCGACTTGCTCCAGCGGCGCAGCGGCCAGTTGCCGGGCCCAATGTTCCACGTCATCGCTGTTCATCGCAGTGGCGGCCTTTGCTCCGGAAGCGGTCAACACCCCGGGCATGGCAAGGTGCCATTGGCCGGCCAGTCCGTCCGTAGGCAGGCCGGCAGGTAACTCGCGGCAAAGCGATCGCCTCGGCGCCCCCAAACTGACCAGCACCAACTTGGAACCGCTGTTCAGGCCCTCGCTGCTGTAGTCCAGGGTATCCATCGATGTGCGCGTCTGAAAATGCAGATCACGTTCAAAATCAGCGCGTTCCAGCACATGCTGCAGAAAACGACCCTCGTCGTGCATGGGCGGCGGAGCGTCGCTTTTGCAGGCCATAATCAGGTATTTGGCCAGCGACAACTGGCCGGTCCCCAACATCCGGTTGGCCTGCGTTAGCATTTCCAGCGGTTGGGCATTGGGCGCATAAGGCGAATAGCGTTCGCTCCCGACGGCGAGTAACAGGGGATGCACCCCTGCAGCGTCCACCGCATGCACCCCTTCCACCCCGGGCAGTTCATCCCGCACTGCCTGGCCCGTCATTTCGTGAATCAATTCACCAAAGCACGAATCTTCCTGCGGCGGGCGCCCCACCACCGTAAAAGGCCAGATGGCGTCGCGCCGGTGCCAAACCCCTTCCACCGACATGACGGGAAAATCGTGGGTCAGGCTGTAATAGCCCAGGTGATCACCAAAAGGCCCCTCCGGTTTCAGCGCGCCGGCCTGCACCGTGCCGGTGATGACAAAATCTGCATCGGCCGACCAGGTAAACCCGTTTTTGCGCAAGTAACGCCAGCGCCGCCCGCCCAAAACCCCGGCAAAGGTGAGCTCGCTCAGGCCTTCAGGCAGCGGCATCACCGCAGCCAGGGTATGCGCCGGCGGGCCGCCCACGAAAATGCTCACGCGCAGCGGCTGGCCGCGCTCCATCCATTTGCTCTGGTGCACGCCAATTCCGCGATGAATCTGGTAATGCAGCCCTATCTCCGCGTTGGGAACGTAGGCATTTCCCCCGAGTTGAATGCGGTACATGCCCAGGTTGGCACCCATGGGCCCCGGTTTGTCCGGGTCTTCGGTGTACACCTGCGGCAGGGTAACGAATGGCCCGCCGTCCATGGGCGAGGACACGATTGCCGGCAAATCGCTGATGTGGCACTGTTGCGCCATAACCGGAGCGCGCCATACCCTCCGGGGAAGGGCTCGCACGGCGTCGAGCAGCACCCCTGGAACCTGCAAAGGCTGTTTCAACGCGGCGGTAGGGTCGCTTTTTAAAGCCACCAAACGCTGAACCGCAGGCAAGGTGTCCCTGAACAGGAAGCGACAGCGATCCATGGTGCCAAAAATGTTGGAGGCCGCAGGGAATGGCGAACCTTTTACCCGCTCAAACAACAGCGCCGGACCGCCAGCGCGGTACACGCGCCTGTGAATCTCCGCCATCTCTAAATGCGGGTCAACTTCGGCTGAAATGCGCCGGAGCATGCCGTTTCGCTCGAGATCCTGAACCGCATCGCGCAAACTGGAGTATGCCATAAAACAACCTGGGGAACTGTTCGTAAAGCTAACAAACGAAGGGCCGGGTCGTTCGCGCAATCCAGCGGGCTTGCCTACTTTCGGATATTGTTTTTCCAATGGCCAAACTGCGTGCTTTCCGTTCCCTATTCCTGGCATTGAGTGCAGGTTTTGTGCACATTTTTCCAGTTCAGGGCCAACCCTTACCCGGAACCGATATTGTCGTGTTTTCGCTGTCCTGGAATGATCGCGATCGGCCAGTATTGAGTGATCCGCTGCGGGTTACGGACCGGGAAGGTTACAACAACCAGCCCTCCTTTTCGCCCGACGGAACAGCGCTGTTGTTCACGGCACAGCAGGGCAATCAAACCGATATATTCAGCTACTCGTTCGCAACAGGTGCACTACAGGCGCTGACGGAGACGCCTGAAAGTGAATACAGCCCTCAGTATGCCTCAGATGGCCAGTCTGTTTTTGTGGTGCGCGTAGAAATGCGCGATTCGCTTCAGCGGCTCTGGCGTTTTCCACTGGATGGCGGCAAACCCCGACTCGTGATGGATGCCATTGAGCCTGTAGGCTACTTCGCCTGGCTTAACGATGACCTGGTGGCTGTTTTTGTGCTCGGCCTGGGAGAAAAGAATACCCTGCAGGTTGGTCCGGCAGCCAAGCAAAAAATGCGCATTGTCGGCGCGGATATTGGCCGTTGCCTGGCCAGGGTGCCTGGGCGGGAAGCGCTCAGCTTTGTGCAGCTCCAGGGGTCATCGGCGGCTGTCTTGCGTGTATATGACGCTGAAAATCAACGGGTACAGGAATCAATTGAGCTGCTTCCTGACGCGCAGGATTACGCCTGGACCCCGGATGCTCATCTGTTGATGGGTGCTGGAAGCAGGCTTTATGTTAATGAGCCGTTTAGCGGGGCTCGCTGGCATTTTGCTGCAGATTTGGGCGAAATGCTGCCGTCTGCATGGCAACTCCACGAGGTAACCCGAATGGCGGTAAGTCCGGATGGCAAAAGGCTGGCTGTTGTTCTGGCACGTTCCGGGGAGCAATAGTCGGTGCATGGGCATCGGAAAACTCCCTTATGCTGCGGCGTTCAGACGTTAACATGCTTTTATACAGCAGCAAACTCCGGTGTTAACATACTTTAACTTGCCTCTTAGGCACATTTAACGCCCAGCGTAACAACCGCGCCTCATCACTCCCGTAGCTTTGGATAGCGCTTGATCCAAAACAACAATTACTGAGTTATGAGACGCTACATTTTTACCCTATTGGCCAGTTCTGTCATGGCCTCCTTGCCCAATGCCTTGTTAGCACAAACACCCGGCAACCAACCTGAGGAAATCAAAAGCGGTTCTGTTCGAATTGCACTCGAGCGTGAAGTGGATGGCAATACCATAAAAACAGACACCACCATTGTTCTGGAGCCCGGAATGGATTTGAACCAGGTCTTGGAGCAATTTGGCCTAGGTGGTCAGACAGCGCTGGATGGTCTTGGCGAAGACCTCGAAATCATTATCAATAAGCGAGCAGGCCTTGATGAAGACTTGCAGGAGCTGCGGTTGGAATTCAATGAGTTGATTCCTGACCTGCGCGATTTGCAATCCATGCTCCGCGATGTGCAGGACCAGATTTTGGTTTTTCAGGCACCGCAGAATCAAAACCGCGCCTTTCTCGGTATTTACTTTGACAGCCAAGTGACCGATCAAGGCAACACCGCCTACGTTACCCAAGTCATTGAAGGGTCCAGTGCAGAGGAAGCGGGATTGCAGGCAGGCGATCAGATTTTGGGCATCAACGGAAAAAAATTCACGCAAGAGCAAGATTTGCGCAGTGCACTTTTACCCTTTGCTCCAGGTGACCAAATCGAGTTAACGGTTTACCGGGGCAATGAGTCGGGTGGTCAGGAAATTTCGATGAAAGCCGTTTTAGGCAGCCCTAAAGAAGCACATGCTTTTCAATGGCAAAATCAGGATAAGTCCTTTGAATTTCACTGGGATGAAGGGGATATGGACTTTCAGAATGTGCCCTTTGCCTTTGATGATTTGGCTTCCATAGAATTAATGCAGAAGCCCTTTTTGGGTGTTTACCTGAATTATTCTTCTGACGATGCAGGCGTCCGGATTTCCGGGGCCATAGCCGGTACAACAGCTGAAGAAATGGGGCTGCTGGATGGCGATATCATCACCGAAATTAACGGCGAAGCTGTAACAGACATCGCCGCATTCAAAGAGGTTTTATCCCGGCAGCCGATCGGTGAGTCCGTAACGGTGCAATACATCCGGGATGGTAAGAAAATGAAGGCCAAGGGCACCCTGAAAGGTATGGGTGAATCCTTTCATCAGGAAAGCATGCCCTTAAAGCAAGGCCTGCAGGCGCCCATTGGCAACCTGGAAGAAATGATTCAGCAGGAACTCATCCGTTCGGGGCAGGCCATTTCGGACGAATTGCTGAGCGACCTTGATCAGCTGCGCGCGCTTGAGAATCTGGAGATCTTCTTTTCCGGAGATCCCGCAGGCGAGGAGGCCTTCCGCGATCTGCCCTCGCGCGTTGTGCGCAGGGTAGCCATCTTCATCACCATGGATAACCTTAGTGAAGGTGATCTGCAACAGCTTAATCAATACGCGGATCCCAAAGTGAGCGCTCTGAATGATTTGTCTGTTGATGGCGTTTTCTTTAGCCCAAACCCCAATGATGGCCAGTTTGTTCTCAACTATAGTTTGAAGGAAAACGGAGAGACCTTGGTTCAACTGTACGACATCAATGGCCGTCAGGTGTTTACTAAAAGCTTTAATGGCATACCGGGAACGTACGCGGAGCAGATCAATATATCGGATGAACCAAAGGGTGTTTACTTCCTTTCCGTCATCCAGAATGGAAAGAGCTTTGCCAAGAAGGTAGTGGTGCAATAGGTACTTTGTGCCATTCCTTTGTTGCCAAACGCCATTCGCTAATCGCCATTTGTCAGGCATTCAGGGAGTCAGGGAGAGGTAAGAAACGCCGGGCTGGAAATCTCCAGTCCGGCGTTTGCTTTTAGGTACTCCGCAAAGTCCATCCACTCCGCTCCGCAAATTAATAATCACCCGTATTTACACGAGTAATCGCTGGCATTGTGCCGATGGCAAGCTTCGTCTATGCAGATTAGAGCAATGTCCTTATTTCAAGATGGCTATACCGGCGGTAACCAGAATCGAGTTTCTGGAAACAGACACAGGGTAGGTAGTTCCATCCACATCAAAGAAAACATCCCGTTTTCCAAGGGAGCCGCCATAGCGCACATCCAGCGCTAATCTGCCCAAGTCCAGGCCAGCCCCCGCCTGGTAGCCCCACGATTTGTTCTCAAAATCGTTGACAAATGCATCCATAATGTTTACTACCCCACGATCAGAACCTACACCGAGCACGTAAGACATCACAGGTCCGGCTTGTACCCTTACTGCTCGGCCAAGGTTGAAACCAACGAGCATGGGAATATCCACCTGGTTGAAGCTGATCCGCTGCACGTCAGAAAAGCTCAGGTCAGAAAATGTCATTTGACCGCTTTGGTGACTGAACATCAGTTCTGGCTGAAACACAAAGGGTCCCAGGTTTAGCTGGAGAAAGGCTCCGGCAGTTACCCCCACGGTGCGTTCATTGGGGATGTCTGAAATAGAAATAGCCTCGTCAAGCGAGGCTTCATCTACATGGAATTGATTGAATGTAAAACCGGCTTTTGGCCCAAAGGTGAAAACTTGTGCAAAAGCCTGGGTAACGGTAAGCAGCACGAGGGCAACGGGAAGGAGGATGCTTTTCATAAGGAGGTGGTTTAGCGCCGGAACGGGTCAGGCATTCAAAAAACGAATTGTTGATAACTGTCGTATCAAACGCAATGCCGTTTTTTTGAAAAAGATCCTCTTCTGCTGAAAAAGTTGCACGAGATACCGTCAATCCGTGGGCCAATCCTCAAACACGTGCGATCAAAAGGGCTATCAGGACCTGCTAATCTGCGAAGAAACAGCCTCAGAGGTAGAATCTCTTATAACGTTTTCTTTCTCCTGAGGTTGCGTCCGGATTACTTCGGTGCGTATGTCGTCCAGGAAGAGCAATTCGTCTGATACTTGTTTCAGGTCTGCACTGACGTCTTGGTCATAACAAAGCAAGACCACTTGCTTTTGGCATTTTTCTCGTACGATGTGAACTGCGGGCAGAAAATCTTGGTCACCCGTAGTTAAGACAACGCGGTCCACGTCGGGAAGACTCGCTTGCCAAACCAAATGAGCCGTCATGTCTACATCGACGCGCCGTTGCCGGTGATCTCCAAAGCCGGCCCTGCCGGACATAGGGTGCAGGCAAACGGTCATGCCAGAAGCTCTCATGGCAGTGTAAAAGCGGTTCAATCCTTCAGGGATACCGTACGTAGGGTCGTAGCCATTAAAAAGAAATGTGGTTACCGGTCCGTATCGGGTACTTAGCCACTTTTCAGTGGCGATGTAATCCAATTTGAATCGCTGGCTACCAACTTTAACAACAAACCCAATATCGACTAACCAAACTGTTCGATGATGCATAATAGAGGTGGAGGGGAACATCAAGTTACGTCTTACCCCTATTCCATCGGAAAAACCGGTCCAAATTTCTTAAGAATCCCCATTCCTGGGGATGTTATGCCGGGTTTTCTCCGGTTTTGGACTGAAGAGAAGCGGCTTTTTGCAGCACACTTGTTTCCAGTTCACTGCGGTAACGCACCACTCTGGTTTGTATGGCAGCATCTGCTGTTCCCAATATCTGCGCAGCCAGGATTCCTGCATTTTTTGCGCCATTAATCGCTACGGTAGCTACGGGTATTCCTCCGGGCATTTGCACAATGGACAAAAGCGAGTCCTGGCCCTGCAAGGCTGAGCTCTTAACCGGTACGCCTATTACTGGAAGCGGGCAAAGCGAGGCTACCATACCTGGCAAGTGTGCCGCACCGCCAGCGCCGGCAATGATAACTTTCAGTCCCCGCTCAACTGCCGTTTCTGCATAGGTAAACATACGCTTTGGGGTGCGGTGGGCAGAAACAATGGTCAGCTCGTAAGGAATGCCAAAAAAGTCGAGCATTTCTGCGGCTTCCCGCATAACGGGCAAGTCGGAGTCGCTGCCCATGATCACACCAACAACAGGTTTTATTACGCTATTTTCATTCATGGTTCAGCAGTTATCCGGAGTGTGTTTTTTACCAACATAGCTTTTTCTCTTGCCTTATCCAGATCCTGGTCAATGACCGTAACATGACCCATCTTACGGTATGGAGCTGTTTTCGCTTTGCCGTATAAATGAATGGATACACCCGGAATACGCAGGGCTTCGTGCATGCCCACCAGCATGGGTGTTCCACTGTGTCCTGGCTCCCCGAGCAAGTTGATTAAAGCGGCTGGAACAATCTGGGAGCTGTCGCCAAGCGGTAAGCCCAGTATGGCTCTTAAGTGTTGTTCGAACTGGTCAGTAACACAAGCTTCAATGGTATAGTGTCCGGAGTTATGGGTTCTGGGTGAAATCTCATTGATGAGAAGGTCTCCTTGCTGCGTGAGAAAAAGCTCTACCCCAAAGATGCCAACCCCTTGAAAACACTCCATGACAGCAATGGCCAGTTCTTGCGCTTTTTGTGTTGTTGCTTCCGGTAAAGCTGCAGGGACCAACAACATTTCCATAATGTTGGCTTCTCCGGAAAAGCCCATTTCACAGACTGGGTAAACTTTAGTTTCACCGGTTGTGCTGCGCGCGACTAAAACAGCCAGCTCTTTTTCAAACGGAATGTATTGTTCTGCAAAGCCCGGCACGGGAAGATGTTTCGGCCAGTCTGCTTCGGAACGCAGAACGGCGACACCGCGCCCATCGTAGCCACCTCTTCTGGCTTTTTGTACCAAGGGAAAGCCAAATGCAACAAAGTCTTCCAATTTGGGTTCAGGAATGGCTTTGAACGGCGAGGTAGGCAGTCCGAAGTCTTGCATGATTTGTTTCTGCACCAGTTTGTCCTGAATGTTGGCAAGCACATTCGGGTCCGGCAAAATACGATGCCCCTCCTGGCTCATCAGCGCAAGAAACTCCGCGTCAATGTTTTCCAGGTCATAAGTGGTAACATCAACTTGTTCTACCAATTCCCTGATTTTGTCCCGATCAAAGAAGCCGCCCAGGATTTGGGCATCCGCAATTTGGCCGGCCGGAGAATTTGGGGTTGGATCCAGAACAATGGCTGTGCAACCTAACTGGTGCGCTTTTCGAACCAACATGCGGCCCAATTGACCACCGCCAATAATTCCGATGCGCGCTACAGGAAGAGGTGTTTTGGTCATAGGGTTGGCCCATTCCACCGGTCTTTAATGGCCGGTTTTCGGGCACGAAGGTACGCTGATGACCGTTTAATGCCTTGCTATGTGCTGCGCCAATTGTGTGCTATTGTGGATACTTTCCTTAAATTTCATTCATGGAATTACCTGAGGCACTGGGTTTTCGCTCCTCGTTTGTCAAGGTTAATGGTGTTTCGCTGCACTGTGTTGAGAAGGGTTCTGGCCCTTTAGTGCTGCTTTTGCACGGGTGGCCGGAGTTCTGGTACTCCTGGCGCCATGCGCTTAACGGTCTTTCTTCCCAATACCGAGTCGTTGCTCCAGACATGCGCGGGTTTAATTTGAGTGAGCGTCCCGAGGGAATAGCTCCATACGCGTTGGGCAACTTGGTCGCCGATGTTATTGGGCTCCTGGACCATTTTGGAGCAGATAAGGTTCACTTAGTCGGTCATGACTGGGGCGGAATTGTGGCCTGGCAAACCGCCATTCAACATCCCGAACGCTTAAATGATCTGGTTATCCTGAATTGTCCCCATCCCGATGCATTTCGCAGAGCGCTAAAGCGTGACTGGCGTCAGCGCATGCGCAGCTGGTACATGGCGTTCTTTCTCGTTCCGGGCTTACCGGATGTTCTGATCCGCTCCTTCCTGCCCCAATTTTTTCAAACAATACTGGCTAATTGGACGCATCGCAAGGACGCTTTTACCCCAGAGGATCTGGCCCGCTATACGGAGGCATTTCGGCGAAAGGGGGCAGTCACGGCCAGTCTCAATTATTACCGGGCCTTATTCAGGCTTGGACCTCCGCGTACGGATCGTTTTCGCACGCCCATTCCCGTTCCCATCCTTGTGCTTTGGGGAAAGGATGATAAGGCGTTAGGGCATGCTATGACCAAGGGCATGGAGCGCTACGCCGGCGCGGGCTACCAACAAATAGACATCGACCATTGCAGTCACTGGATTCAGCATGAGGTTCCCGATCGTGTTCACCATGCCATGCTTGAGTTTTGGGATAATGGTGCAGTGAGGCATAGCGAGGCATAGTAAGGAGGCAACACATAGGATGTCTGATGCTTGCGCTCAGTACAGTTGATTCCAGGTAGTTTTTGGGCGTTTTACTGTCCAAAGCAGCTTGTTTGAGTGAGGGCTTCTATAGAGTATGGCTTTGCCTTTACTGCTCGGCTGATAAGGCTGTATATTTGCCGACGCTTTTAACCCGTTGTTTTAAACTATTGACCGATCAAACCAGTCCACGATGAGCTACGAACTTTCCGGTAAATTGATAGAGAAATTTCCCATTGAACAGCCCACGGCTTCCTTCAGGAAGCGTGAGTTTGTAGTAGAGTTGAGTGAAGAACGCAATGGACGGGTGTTTACCGATCCGGTTAAGTTTCAGCTTACACAGGATCGGGTAGATTTAATTGAATCTGTACCCCTTCAGGATATGGTTAAGGTAAGTTTTGATATTAAAGGAAACCGCTGGGAGCGCGATGGACGAGTGAGCTATTTCACCAACCTGGTTGCCTGGAAAGTAGAGAAGGTTGGGTCGGGCCAGCAGGCGTCGGGCTCTGGCGATTTTGATCCGGGGATGCCTTCTATGGATCAGGCTCCTCCGGAAGGCTACGATGATTTGCCTTTCTGAGGTAGTTCCTTCTTGACGTTGTGTCGAATGCCTTAGTACTGCGCGCTGCAATGATTTGCCATTCTGAGGTAGTTCCTTCTTATGCGGCTGAATAAGCATCCGAAGCCGGATGATGTTGTGCAATAAACAAAGTTTGTGTTTGTATATAACAAATAGAGCACCCCTATTGTTGCCAGCGCTTCAGTGTTAGCTTTTTATCCTGCATTCTTTATCTGCAGTCAGACAAAGGTATTTTTTGCTCTTGTTAATAAGGGTTGGATAAAGTGGCTGGAAAGGTCCGCTAAACAAGCAATTTTGCGTGCAGGCCAAATGAGAGGCTGCCTGGTGCATTTTTGGCGTTGAATGGTCTACTGACCTGACTATTTGGTTTTTACGCAGTGTGAAGCATATAGTGACTTCGATATAAATTATTGTAAACCAGCGCCTTGCGTATCTGTGAAAATCCAATCAAATTGTAGCTGCCAATCGCCTCTTAAAGCGATTGTTTCTTGAAAATAAAAGACGGGTTCGGCCAGCTTTCCATCCCTGAAGTTTCCCGGGTCCCATTCTCCATTTTTGTTTTCGTCAAGGGTTAATCGAGCACGGTAGTTTCCTGGTGCAAGGAAGGTATGATTGATCTTGACCTGTGTTTGGTTTGTGATTGTTTCAGTGCGGACAACCTTACCAGAAACATCTAAAAGTTCAAATACAAAGGCTAGAGTATCAGGCAGCGATAGCTGAAACGAGATATCCCCGTATTCTTTTTTGGCCTTTAATTGTAAAAGATAGCGAGCAGAATCGTTGGAAATGCCGTACCAATCGGTAACAAGGCCAGGAAAGATTTCAAGGCGATAGCGTTGTTCAGGCATCCAGTCAACGTTCAGTTGAAGCGCTGTCTTTCGGCTATTTGCCCATTCCATGGATACCGGGATGGTATCTCCTGCCGGGTCCAGCGTTATAAGAATCCGATTCGTATCGAGTGACTGACCTGGGTTGGCCAGTTTAAAGACCACTTGTTTGCCGAGGTCAAATGAAACGGCATTGAGGTTTGCAGATGCTGTTACCGGACCCTTTTTACCGCCTAAGGACACGGGAAATGATGGGGATAGGATCAGTTTAGTTGCGGCAACAAGCGAATCTTTGCTTGCAGATTTCAGTAAGACCAATCTCGATGTTTCCGTGGTATCGCCGCTCTGGAAAAATCTCAGGCTGTCTAAAGTCAAATCTTTGACCCAAAGCTGCAAAGAATCACGGCTCCTGTTCCATTCCCAAACGCTTTCAGACAAGTTGTTTAATCCCGCTATCCTCAAGCTGGATGAGTCTGTATTTCCGTTGAATATCAATTCCATCTTACCATACCGAAGCGCTCTTGCTTTAACCAACTGGCCGCTTCCGGATCGTTCGGTGAAAGTTTGGAGCGTGTATTCCCGTTGAATAGGATCTACGGTGATCAGGGAGTCAATGAAGCCAATTTTTTCGTTTGGGAGATCATATTGGTAATTGAAATTCTGATCACCCAAGGCAAAAATTCTGTACTGGCCAGCCTGAAGATTATTGAGTTTAAAGCTTCCAGACGCGTCAGTTCGGGCAAAGTAGTAAGGTCTGCCATTTGTGACCAGTTCTGGATCCATGCCAGGGTACAACATGACGAGCATATCCTTCTCTGGGTTTCCGGATAGACGATCAGTAACGGTGCCTGATAACGTAAGACTGTCCAGCACCGGTCCTGTAGAGAACACATACTGAAAATTCTTTAGGATATTCCCTTCATTTTGATCGCGTAGTGCGTCGCCAAACTGAAGCGTGTACGTTTTGTTGGCGAGGAATGAGTCGGGGAACAGGATGTACAAACTCTTGCCCTTCACCGTGAGGGTTGGCGATTTAGACATCGGAGGGGAGAGCAAAACCTGCGTAAAGGCATCCTTTACTTCAATGAATTCGTCAAACTCTAGAACAACTTCTTTTGGTTCAACCAGGACAGAGTTTTCAGGAGGCCTTGCCCCAAGTAAAGCAGGTGGAGCGACATCTTTAGGTCCACCCTGTGGAGTAGCTATTTCGGCG
The DNA here is from genome assembly GCA_016124275.1 of Bacteroidota bacterium. GTDB lineage: Bacteria > Bacteroidota > Bacteroidia > Chitinophagales > BACL12 > WGOA01. The sequence goes on along the minus strand of WGOA01000026.1, from coordinate 17,909 downwards.
CAAGCTGCGATGGTAAGTAAGCCTGCACACGCCGTGGCCAGCTTTGTTAGCGATTTGAAATATTGGCAAAAAGATAAAATTTGCATCATATCTTGCTTCATCTACCCAGGTAGACCAAAAGAACGGAAAGATCAGATGGCGAAACCCCGCTAATGCGGCTCGCCTGACCGAGTGTGCTGGGTCGGATCTTAGTCAATTTTTCTTTTGCTTCATGCGATAGAGATATAATTGACTGAAAATCAAACGATTGTGACAAAGTGATTTTCTCTAATCGTTGCATCTTATCCACCAATTCTTGTTCTTTCTCCAAGTAACCCGCATATTTTAGGTTGATTTCTGCCTGTTCCAAGACATCTTGCGTGTAACCAGAGAGCTGCTCAGCCATTGCAGGTAGAGCATCCATCAAGGCATTGATCGATAATTGAGGACGCAGCAGTAAGGTGTTAAGCCTTACTTTTTGGCGAATAGGAGCTGTATCCAGTTTCAGCAGTAGGCTGTTGATTTCGTCAGGTTCCACGGAATTTTCGTGGACGTAGCGATCAATCTTTTGAGCTTCTTGTATTTTTTGAGAAACTAACTTCATGCGTTCGAAGGAGGCCAAACCAAGGGCATGCGATTTAGGCGTAAGCCGGATATCCGCGTTGTCCTGTCGCAACAAAAGCCGGAATTCGGCCCTTGAGGTGAACATGCGGTAGGGTTCTTCGGTGCCTTTGTTAATCAGGTCATCGATGAGTACACCTATGTAGGCATCGTTCCGTTGCAGAATGAACGGTTCCTTTTCCCTTGTTTGCAAATGGGCATTGATGCCTGCCATAAGTCCCTGGCAAGCAGCTTCTTCGTAACCGGTCGTACCGTTGATCTGCCCGGCAAAGTAGAGCCCCTGAATGATCTTGGTTTCCAGGGTGTGTTTTAACTGTGTAGGGGGGAAGTAGTCGTATTCAATGGCATAGCCGGGTCGAAAGAATCGTACTTGTTCAAAGCCTTCTACGCTTCTTAATGCCTTGAATTGCACTTCCTCGGGCAGCGACGTAGAAAAGCCATTTATGTAGTATTCAATGGTGTTCCAACCTTCCGGTTCAACAAAAAGTTGATGGCGATCCTTGTCAGCAAACCGGTCAATTTTATCCTCTATAGAGGGGCAATAACGAGGACCCCTTGCCTGTATTCTGCCGCTGTACATCGGGCTATCCTCGAATCCTGTTCGAAGCAGATCGTGTACAACTTGATTGGTATAGGCAATGTGGCAAGGGCGCTGTATAGGGAGTTTGGGTTTTGCCAGATAGCTGAAGCCTACAGGATCTGGATCTCCTTCCTGGATTTCCAAGCGCGTAAAGTCAATGGATCGGCCGTCAACACGTGGAGGGGTGCCGGTTTTCATTCTTCCGCTTTCAAAACCAAGGGTTACCAGTTGTTCTGTGATCCCGGTAGCAGCTTTTTCACCCATTCTTCCCCCGCCAAAGTTCTTAGTCCCAACATGGATGAGTCCGTTTAGGAAGGTCCCATTGGTTAGAACAACCGTCTTGCTTTGGATCTCTTGGTCCATACCAGTTTTAACACCCGTAATTCGCCCGTTTTTTATCAGTAGTCCGGTAACGCTATCCTGCCAAAATTCAACATTAGGCGTCTGTTCAAGCATGGAACGCCATTCTGCAGAGAACTGCATTCGATCGCTTTGCGCCCGGGGACTCCACATAGCCGGTCCTTTTGAGCGGTTGAGCATTCTAAACTGGATCATGGTTTTATCGGTAACCAAGCCAGAGTATCCGCCTAAAGCATCAATTTCTCGAACAATTTGTCCTTTGGCAATGCCTCCCATAGCAGGATTGCAGCTCATTTGCGCAATGGTCTGCATGTTCATGGTAATCAAGAGAACCTTTGAGCCCATATTGGCAGCCGCGGCTGCAGCTTCACATCCGGCGTGACCCGCCCCAACTACAATGACGTCGTACAAAGGGAACATGCCGGCAAAGATACTTGAGGCTGACTGGATTGATGGTTCGGTGATGTTCCCCGTGGAACATGACGTCCGTGTTGCAGGAATTTTTCCGGTTGGGTAGGCTACTAAAGTGCTAAGCTCATGTTCCCCGTGGAACATGGCGTTCATGCTGCGGAAGGCTGTTCAGAAGTTTTGGTCACTAAGGGCCTAAGCTCATGTTCCCCGTGGAACATGGGAAAAACTAACCTAACCAGGAAAATCTAAGATTAACCGCAAGGATGATCTAATTGCGCCGGTAGATCGTACAAGACATTCCATGGTATTCAATAGTCTTCAGCACCTCGGAGCGGCCCAATGGAGGGGGATTGGAATAGCTACCAGGGTCTAGCCAAACCTGGTAATCCAGCGTATCATTTGGGCCAAGCAAATAAAAGGGCAGATTTTCCAAGCGATACCCAGCTTTCTCATCTTCAAGAGCGGTGTGCATAGGCCAGTTGCATTGCACGTGACACCCTTGGTATTCTCCGTTCTCCATCAACTCTTGAACAGCCATTTGGGTTAGAACTACATGGCGCTTAAAAACGGGATGCTCGTCGTAAACGAATCTTTTCACCGGCAATAACCAGGGAAAACCCAGCAGTAGAAAGCCCACGATTACTGAAACGGGAATGATTAATCCCCGTTTTTTGGATGGCCACGCAGTGAAGGCAGTTCGAAAGTGGTTCTGGAGTTGATCGGCCACCACCAAAGCCAAAGGGGGGAAAAGCAAAAGCAAATAGCGGTTTAGGTAGGCATTGGTGGCAGAAAACCCCAACAACAGAAACCCGAACAAGAAGAATGTGGTGTAGGCCTCCCATTTTGGATGATCCACCCATTTATTCCAGGTAATCCGTTTTTTGCGGAATGCAAGGAGCAATGAACTGCCAACAACTGCTCCCCAAACGAATCGTCCCTGATCAACCAAAAGAAACGCCAAAAAGCGCCCTAATTTTTTGAGCACTTCATCCGGACTAAAGTCAAACAATCCGGTATGGTAGGGGAAGAGGAACCAACCATTTTGAATTTTTTGCAGCAATAGAAAGGCAGCAAAGGCAATCCATGGAGCGATCAACAGCAAAACCTCCAGCAATGTGTTTATTTGCATTAAAGGAAGTCTTCGGGATCGCAGCATCAATACCCTGTGCAGAATCAATGCCATCGGGATGAAAATGGCTGTTTCTTTTAACCAAACGGCAGCCACACCTGAAACCAAATAGAGCACGGGCATTCGTGCCAAATAGCCATAAAGCATACCCAAAGCAGCCAGGGCTAAAGCCATTTCTGGCAGGATAAGCGTGGCTTGAGCATGGAAAACGGGTTGGACACTTAGAAGGGCTGCGGCAAGAACCCCAGTTGTAGCACTGAACACTTTCTTACCAAGCATATAAGTGCCAACCAGCACCAGACAGGCGATAAAAAGATTAAATGAATGCAGAACAACAGAAGAAGCGCCAAATGCAGCCCCAACCAAGGCGTTAACAAAAACATACAACATGGGGTGACCCCGCGATAACTCCGGATCGAGGGCTTTGGGTTGAAAGTCTACTCCATTTTCTAATAAATAAAAAACAGATGGCCCATAAACGCCCAACTCATCCCAGAAGAGCGGAAAACTAAGAGCTGGCCAGCGACAAGCCACCAAAAACAAGCATAAGAGCAGAACGGCAAGGGCTGGAAGGGTACGGGTCATTGCGGAGTGGAGACTTTGCAGGAAATCGGACAGTTTGATCGAAGCCGGGCAACTGGCCCGGTGGAAGGAGGGCAGTCCATCACCGACCCAAGATGCAACCCACTATGCCGCCAGCGCAAAGCAAACGCTCAGCCAGGATAGCGTGCCAAATAGAAATTCTCTTTGCCTCGCATGAATGCCTTGTCTTCCTGTGTGGTATCCACATACCCTACCAAGTGCAAAATGCCATGCACCATGACCCGGTGCAATTCCTCACGAAATGGAACGCGAAATTGTGCCGCATTTTCCTTTACCCGCTCAATGCTGATGTAAATGTCCCCGCTAATTGCGGAGCCTCCTTCGTGGTAAGGGAATGTAATGATGTCTGTGAAATCATCGTGCTGAAGATATTGCTGGTTGATGGTCAGCAGGTATTCATCGGAGCAAAAAATATAAGTTACCTCGTCTATAGTAAAACCCTCGTGGGCAGCAGTTTCCCCCAACCAACGCTCCAGAACCTCTTCGTTCTCTACGTTGAAGTCAATGTCCTCTGAGAAAAACTGCACCAAAAGTTGTGGGGCATCGTCGCGATCAAATTCAGGATCCATGACAAAGACGCCGCCTTATAACCTGAATTGAACCTCCACAGTGCTGCCGCGATCGCTGAAGATGACCAGGTCTGAAAGCTGGCTCATCAGGAAAACTCCGCGCCCGGAAGGTTTTTCCAGGTTTTCTGGCGAGGTTGGGTCCGGCAGGTTGTTGTAATCAAAACCGGGACCCTGATCACGGATTATGAAGGTCAATATACGACCATCTATCCTGGCGTGGACATGGACACTCTTTTGAGGGTCTAAACCATTTCCGTGGTGGATGGCGTTGTTCACGGCTTCCGTCAAAGCCACGAGAATGTTGCCAAACAGTTCTTCCTGCACCTCCAATTCAGCACAGATTGTACAGACAAAGGGCTCCACTTCCGTGATGCTGTGGGCAAGACTGGCCAGGACCAGTTCATGGCGTTTGAGGTCCGAAATCATGTTGTTGTCCGTGGTTCTAATGTTCACCTCGTTAAAGTTCATGGAAAAGAAACAGATTTTACGGGCACTAAATGCAGGTCGGAGTTTTTACCCCATGTTTCCAAGGTCATTGTGGAAAACCATTTGGGCTAATAAACCGGCCAAAAATAGCCGCTTACAACCCAAACAATTCACCTTAAGCCTTGAATGCCAAACAATTCTGCCCGGAGTTCTGAGGGTTATCAGAACTCAAGACCCTTCAAATAGTCTTCTACTAGATCCCTGTAGTAGGGTTTCAAGTCAACCGGAACAGTTTTGAACAAGTCAATTTCTGCCTGTCTTTTTTTCAGGTATTCCTGGAGCGAAGGGGGAAGTTCGCGGGAAACGTCTGAAGCGGTTTCGCCTTTGCGTTTTGGGTCCAACTCGCGCTGGCGAAGCGCTTCTTCCGCCTCGAGCATCCGGGTCATGATTTCCTGCTGCCGCATGAGCATTTCTGAATCAAACACTTTATTGACCAGATCCTCCTCTGTTTTCTCCATTTGATCGGCAATCTCCTTGAGCTCTTTGGCCATATCGCCCTGCTCTTGGGTGCCGTTCATTTGCTTGCCTAACTCCTCCAAGGCCCGCCGGATTGCGGCTTGTTTGGCAGCCATTTGCGCAAACTGTTGGGAGCCGAGCGGGTTGCGCTGGCCAGGCTTCTGCCCTTCCTTTAATTGTTGGAGTTGGTTGTTTAGTTGCTGTTGCAGATCGCCCATTTCCTTCATCTGGGAATTGGATGGCTTGCCGCCACCGGGCTTCTGACACATTTGGTTACCGGACATCTGGCTGGCCATTTGCTGTTGCATCTGGTCCATAACCTCGCTGAGCATCAGGGCCAGGTTGTTCATGCTGGTCATGACAAACTGCTGATCCACGCCCGCCTCTTTTAACCGACGGTCGCTCAACTTGCCCATGGCATCTTCCATGTAGCGGTTCATTTCAGCCAACTCGCGCGTGATGAAAGAAGAAATTTCAAAGACGCGTTTTGAAAGCGCAATCAGGGAATCCTCTACCATTCTGGAGTCTTCTCGAATGTTGAATTGCTCCTGAACCAATTCCACATAGCGGGGATTGCTCGGTTGAACTTTATCCAACTCCTGCATTAGCGCTTCCTGATCAAAACTCAAGGTGATCAGGTTGTCCAACAGTTGCTTTAAGGCATCCAGATCTTCGGCCGTTTGCTCCTGCTGCATGCCGGACAACGCACTATTGAGTTGTTCGGCCATTTCTTCCATTTGCTGAGCATTCTTCTTCATCTGCTCACCGGACTGCTGTTTCTGCTGTTGGCTTTGCTTGGGCTTGCCTTCGCTTTTGGAACCGGCACTTTGTTCCATTTGCTCCTGGCTCTGCTCCATGCCCTGTTCAATCTGCTCTTCCTGCTGATCCGTTTCGGGCAGGGATTCGGGCTTGCTCAGGCTTTCATTCAACTCAGCCAACTTGTCTAATTCCTCCTGGATTTTGTCAAACTGTTCGTTCAGTTTTTCTTGTTGTTCCGCCAACGCTTCCGGATCAGTTGTTTCCTCTTTGGCCTGCTCAGACAATGCTTCTTGTTGGTCTGCCAGCTCTTCCAATTTGCTGATGATGTCTTCCATCTTCTGTTCCATCTCCAGCTTCTTGAACAGCTCCAACATCCGGTCCAATTCGTTTTCCAGCTGCTCATCTGTCAGCGACATATCTTCAAGCTTCTCCAGGCCTTCTTCTTTGCTCAACTCTTCGAGCAGTTTTTCCATCTCCTCGAATAGGGCTTTAAGCTCGTCGCTCACCACCTCTTCGAACATTTTTTGGAGTTGCTCCTGCTTGCGCATCAACTGCTCGTCATACTGTTTGTAGTCGCTTTGTTGCTGGATGTTCTCCTGAAAGGTTTCCTGGATGTCCTGCACATTCTGCTGGATCTGCTGTTGCTTGTCCATCAGGTTTTCCAGGTTCTTTTTATCCTCCCAATCCAACTCTTTTTTCTGCATCAACTTCTCGCGAAGGCGATCCACCTCTTCGCGCGTATCGTCGATATCGCTCAACGTTTTTTCCAGCTTGTCTTTAATGTCGCTGTTATTGGCCTCGGTCTTCTGCTCAAAGGCTTCAAGCGTGGCCATTTCGAAGGTCATTGCCGCGCTGCGCGACGATTTGGAACCGTTAACCCCGTCGTTGTCCCACACCTCAAAGTAATAAGTGACCCGATCGCCAGGTTTCATGCCCAGCCGGCTCAGGTCCATGTGGTGCGAAAACGCGGTGCGTTTTTGCCCAGCCGAAAGGCCAATGGGTTCTTGCCCCTTTTCTACGACCAAACGCTCCCCCAGCCCATCGGCTGACTCCCAGGTCCAATGGAAGTTCAAGTTCCGCAGCCCGTAATCGTCGGCAGACTCCCCTAAAAAATAGAGGTACTTATGGTTGGTAGAGTCCGTGAACCGCTCCACCTGAATGCTGGGGAATTGGTCCTGAACCGCAGCAATTCTAAACGCTATGCTGTCGCGGGAACTCACCTCGCCGTTGCCCAGACCAATTTTATAGACTTCATCCTGCGTGATGCGCCGGCTGTAGCGAAACTCCCCGCGCCCGCGGCGCTCCGCGGTGCAAAGGCTGTCTGAAAAACGAAGCCCGACCTGTTCAGTGTTTTCTGTCTGTAAAATCCAGGTCACCTCCGTACCAACCGGAACAGAAGCATCGCCTCTGCCCTGAATGACTTCGTCTTGGCGCCCGGTATAAGCCGGGTAGTCCAGGTGCAGCTCAAACCGCTGCAAACCAGGAGAGGCCAAAGCCTTGAGCGTGTACTCCCGCGAGCGGAACCCCGCGGCCTCAAAAGCAAAAACCACATCGCCGGCCAATTTGTGGAACGTGTATCCGTACTCCGTTAAACTGAACTTTTGCATGCGGTACGGCCCTTCTTCCGCCCCGCGAATGACCAGCGAAACCTGTTCCGGCAGCAGTTGTCCGGCCACATCAACCTGCAGCAGAAAGTCTTGAAACTGAATCCCTTCCAGCGATTCATTGCGCACCGTAAACTGAAAAGGCGCCTCCCGTTCAAAAACCTGTCCGTTGTGCAAAAGCCTGGAATTGCTCTCTCTCAGCACGTTCGGGGCCGCAAAAACGAGAAAAACCAACGCCAATACCGGGGGAAGGGCGTATTTCAGGTAGCGACGGTTCTTGCTTAGGTCAATGGCCAACGTGAATGGCACGGGCTTTATGGCCTCAATCTTTTGATTGATAGAGGCCAGGATCAGCGAGCTGTCTGCTGCCGCGTCCGCTTGTTGCCGCAATTGCAGCACATTGAGCAGCCGGTCTTCAACCTCCTGAAAATGGGAGCCAATCAACCGCGCAGCCTCGTGATCATTCAAGGTTTTTCCAAGCCTGAAATAGCGAAGCAACGGCCTTCCAATCCAGTAACCCAGCAGCCCGAGCGCGGAGGCCATTCCCCCGAAAAACAGCAGTTGCCGAACCCCAACGGGAAAATAAAACCGATACTCCAGCACGCTAATGACCAGATAGGCCGCCAAGAGCGCTGCCAAAGCAAACAAGGTGCCCCGAATCAGTTGATTCAGGTAATACTTGCGGCGAAACTCTTCCAGCTTGGCCAGAAGCAATTGGTAATTGCCGGAATCAGTCATGGGTATGGTGTACGCAAAAAGCAGCAGGACGTTTGCCAGGCCATTAGGCCTGGAACGAACTACTTAAAGATAACCACCTTCTGTGCAAACAACGGACAGTCGGCCCACTCCAGCATAAAGTCTGTCTAAATAATGATGGAACCAGGAAACATTCCCTTAACATTGACCCAGTATTTTAGCGGCGATTTTTAGGATTCCGGTTTTGAAGGGACGTTCAGCAGCCATTTTGGCCTGCAACAAGGGGGCTTTATGGAGTACTACCAGCTTATTGTCGGATTGTTGCTCCTGTTAGCACTCATTGACCTGATTGTCGGGGTTAGCAATGACGCGGTCAATTTTCTGAATTCGGCCATTGGGTCTAAAGTGGCCCGACCGCGCACCATTCTTATAGTTGCCAGTGTGGGCATTTTTCTGGGCGCCGGTTTTTCCGGGGGAATGATGGAAGTGGCCCGAAGCGGCATTTTCAATCCCAGCCAGTTTATGTTCTCCGAGGTCATGGTCATTTTTCTGGCCGTGATGCTGACGGATATTCTGTTGCTGGATGCCTTTAACACGCTTGGCCTGCCCACGTCCACCACGGTTTCTATTGTGTTTGAATTGCTCGGCGCTGCCGTTGCGGTTGCGGCTGTTAAAATGATGGGCAATCCCGATGCCCCCCAGCTGTTCTCCGCTTACATCAACCAGAGCAAAGTCACGGAAATCATTGGTGGTATTTTTCTATCTGTTTTGTTGGCGTTTAGCGTGGGCGCGCTGGTGCAGTACATTGCCCGGGCTTTATTCACCTTTGAATACAAGCGACACATGCACGGCATAGGGGTGCTTTGGTCCGGGATAGCGCTGGCCGCCATAACGTACTTCCTGTTCATTAAGGGCCTAAAGGAGACCACGTTGCTCCCGCACAGCATATTGGATTGGGTATCCGATAACCCGATGTTGCTGTTCTTTGGTTCAATGGGCGTTTTCACGCTATTGTCCTACATCTTGCAGAAAGCAGGGGTGCCCATGTTGCGGCTTGTCGTTCTGGCTGGCACGTTTGCTCTGGCCATGGCTTTTGCAGGCAATGATCTGGTCAACTTTGTCGGGGTTCCGCTGGCAGGGTTGGAATCTTTCAAAGCCTGGACAGACTCCGGTATAGCCGCTCCATCCTTTCCCATGGTTAGTCTGGCGACCGATTCCAAAGCACAACCGTTAATCCTTTACGCCGCCGGGTTGGTCATGCTGATCACGCTTTGGACCAGCAAAAAGGCCAAAACTGTTACCGAAACCGAAGTCAATCTCAGTCGCCAGGCAGAAGGAAGCGAGCGTTTTCAATCCAACATTCTCTCCAGAAGCATCGTTCGCACCATTACCGCATCGTCAAAGGTTACGACCAGCATGATGCCAGCAACCTGGAAACACTATCTGGAAGGGCGATTCCGACAAAACAAACCGGCAGAACAGCTCAAAACGGCAGATTTGCCTTCGTTTGACCTGGTTCGGGCATCGGTAAACCTGACGGTGGCCAGTGTGCTCATTGCACTGGCTACCTCCTACAAACTGCCACTGTCCACAACCTACGTCACTTTTATGGTGGCCATGGGCAGCTCGCTCTCCGACAGAGCCTGGGGTCGGGACAGCGCTGTTTACCGGGTTGCCGGAGTGCTGCAAGTCATTGGCGGGTGGTTCCTTACAGCCTTGGTGGCGTTTGTCGTAGCTGCCGGCATTGCCTTGTTGGTCATCCGGTTTGAGGGCACGGCTGTTTTATTGCTCTTGGGTCTTGCGGTCTTTGGGTTGGTAGCCAGTTACCGCTACCACAAGCGCACCGTAAAGAACAAGGAGCGCATAGCGGCTATGGACGACTCCCTGTCCGAATTGTCGGCCCTGGAACTCATTGCTCAGGTGCGACAACAGACTGCTCAAGCCCTGGAAGAGGTTGCCGCTATTTACACGCTGGCCGTAGATGGACTTACCCGTGAGGACGCCCAGCGACTGGCAGAGGCCAAACGAGGAGTCAAAGAACTTTCCGCTGCTCGGAGTTCTTTGCGCGAGACCACGTACAATGCCATTCGCAAAGTGCGCGAAAGGCATGCAGAGGGCAGCCGCGCATTGCTGCTAAACGCCGATTTAGAAAAAGATCTGATCGACTCTTGCACACAAGTGGTCCAGATTACCCGCAAGCACGTTAACGATGTGCTGTTACCGCTCTATCCAGAGCAGTCCCAGGCCGTATTGGAAATTCAAACACGCCTCAAGAGCTTTTTAAATGAGTGTGCAAACACGATCCGGCACTCCGGCTACGACCAGAAGAAGCAGCTCAACGAAAAAAAGCGTGCGCTGCTCGGCCGGTTAGAAGAACTGTTGACGCACCAGGCCGCAGGCATCCAGGACCGCCGCTACAGTGCTAAAAACAGCGGTCTGTTTTTCAATCTTCTCCTGGAATCCAAAGACATTATCGCAGTGTCTTTTCGGTTGGTTAAGCTGCACCACAGGCTTCAAAAATCGCTGGATTCTGATTCCGCTGCCTTGTTTATTGCCCAGGATGAATTGCCGGGCGAAGGGTGATGTGCCCGTTGAGCAGCCTTGGCACTTTCTCATTCGCGTTTGATTCTCTACCTTTTCAGAATCTTGAGCGAAACCACGTTGCCTTTTCGCGTCCTTCCCGCTGATCTGGAAGGCTTGCACCGCTCCACGTGGAGCGATTGGACGGTCGAGCCCTTGCTGCGGCATGGCGCGCTCCTGTTTGAAGGGTTTGGGCTGAGCAGCCCGGAGGACTTTGAGCAATTGGCTTTGGCGCTCGACCCCAAGCTGTATGACCAGTATCGGGGAACAGCGCCCCGCAACGCGCGAACCCGTTATGTGTATTCTTCTACAGAGCTGCCGGCGCACCTGCCCATTCCCCAACACCTTGAAATGAGTTTTTTGCCGGGGACACCGAGGAAACTGTTTTTCTATTGCCAGACGCCGCCGGACCTGCACGGAGAAACGCCGATCGTGGATTTCAGAAGCGTTTACCAGCAGTTAAGTTCGGAGGTTCGCGACGCCTTTGAGCAAAAGGGAATCCGCCACATCAGGAATTACAATCCGCCTGGTAAAAAACTGGAGTGGGACCTATCCAAGCTTAAATCCTGGGATAAAGTTTACGGAACAACCGACCCGGTTGAAGTGTGCAAAAAATGCCGCAGCGAGGGCCAGCTTTTTGAAATGCGCAAGGACCGCAGCTTAAAGCTGGTCAACGAGGGCCCCGCCGTGCGCGAACACCCGGTCAGCGGTCAGAAGGTTTGGTTTAATCATGCCCAGGTTTTTCACCCGGAAGGTCCTGTTCGCGAAGCAGAATACATTGCCCGGCGACAGGGAACGGTGCGACAGCGGGGGCTTAGCGTGTTTTTGCGCAATTTTCACCGCCTGACCTCCCTTTTTCTACCCGATGAAGCGCGCGGCACGCAGGTTACCTTTGGTGACGGAAGTCCTATTCCTGTGCGCTTCATACGCCATTTGCAAGCGGTTATTTGGCAAAACATGGTCTTTTTTACCTGGAAAAAGGGCGATGTACTCATGGTGGATAACTTTGCTGTCGCTCACGGAAGAATGCCTTTTTGGGGCCGGCGCGAAATCCTTGTGGCCTGGACTGACTGAACCACCGGTTAGCGCGATATGGGCACCGGGTAAATTTATCTGGATTGGGTTGCACGGTACGATTTAATGTTGTAACTTTGATGTTGAAACATCGATGGCGGGGGACAAAAACATAAAATTGAGCGCAAAAAGCAGCCCCGGAAAGGCTGCAGCCGTTCAACCCGTGCGCACCATTGATGAGGAGATCAAGCAAACCAAACCCTTTGTTTCGCCGCAGCAAAAAGCAGTCGTCAACTTGTTGTTTACTTATGGATGGGTCTCCGAGCGCTTTCGGGAAATGATGCATCCTTTAGGGCTGACGATTCAGCAATACAACGTCTTGCGAATTTTGCGCGGAGCAGGCGGGCCCATGAGCACCAATGCTATTCGCGACCGCATGCTTGACCGCATGTCAGACACCTCCCGACTGGTCGATCGTCTGGAAAAGAAAAAGCTGGTTCGCAAATCTACCTGCCCTTCCGACAAGCGCCTGGTCGATGTGGTCATCACCAAAGAAGGTCAGGACAAATTGCTTAAGATGGACCAGCAAGAACCGGGATTAGGAACCGTTTCACAGGCTTTGACAGACGAGCAGGCAGAGCAATTGAGCCAATTGCTCGATTCCCTTCGCAGTTCCGACCCAACCCCCTGAACTTTTTACCGGGTTTTTTTTAACCCAATTAATGTTTAAACAACAAACCAAATTTCCATAAAGAATGAGAAACCTGATTTTAGCAACCCCCCTGTTGGCATTGGCCCTGATGACCATGTCTTTTGCTCCGATGCAGCCCGCCACGAGCTACAAAGTGAACACCAACCAGAGTAAACTGTTCTGGAAGGCCAAAAAAGTAACTGGCTCCCATGAAGGCACCGTCAACATTAAGTCGGGCAACCTTGAGGTAGAAAACGGCCAGTTGAAAGGCGGCTACTTTGAAATTGACATGACCAGCATTTTGGTTACCGACCTGAGCGGCGATATGAAGGGCAGTCTGGAAGGCCACTTGAAATCTGAAGACTTCTTTGGCACCGAGAAGTACCCCACCGCGCTGTTGCGCATCACCTCCGTAGCAAGCCGCGGCGTTCCTGGCGAATACAAGGTCACTGCAAATGCCACGATTAAAGGAAAAACAAAAGAAATCCGCTTCACGGCCAAAATGGATGAAGCCGCTGGCGTAGCAACGGCAGACATTGAATTGGACCGCACTGATTTCGACATTCGTTACGGTTCAGGAAGCTTTTTCGACAACCTGGGCGACAAGACTATCTATGACGAGTTCACCATTTCGGTGAAACTTAACCTGGTCAAGGCCTGATCACCCCCAAGGGTTAAGGCTCCCCAACCAGTTTCGCAAGAATCGGGACGTCTGTCCCTCCTGGTTGGGAAAAGTAAGGAGGCGATCCGCTCAGCGGGTCGCCTCCTTTTTTGCGCAAGGATGCGCTTTGGGCCTGGAGTCCGCAAAGAAATAGCGATGTCTTCAGGAAGAAACAAGGGAATACGGCATTTTTTACCGATTTTGAAGGCCCCTTTTGGACCTTTCTAACCTTCGATAAACAGTTGCCATGAAACGCACGATGTTGTACAGAACCCCTTTGCTCGGCCTGTGCGCGATGTTGCTCCTGCTGGTTTCCAACCCGGCCGTGATGCGCGCAAGTTCCCCTTCGCCCGAAAAACCAAACCTGGATTTTTTGTTGGGAACCTGGTTTATTGCGGAAATGAACATGTTTGAGACTTGGGAAAAGGACGGAGAAGGCTACAAGGGCCGCGCGTATTTCAAGCAAGGTGAAGAAGAAAAGCTGTTTGAAACATTTACGGTGAGCCAGGAAGAGGGCGTGTGGTACTACATCACTGACATTGTGGGCCAGGGCATAACACGCTTTGCGCTTACGGAGGCTTCGGCGAACAAAGCCACGTTTGAGAATCCTGAGCACGATATGCCCAATACCATCAGTTATTGGATGGAGGGCAATACGCGAAAAGTGTACCTTGAAGGCAAAGAAGTTGATCAAGAAATTTCATATACGTTTGAATTGAGGGAGTTGACCCGGGCTGGCTCCGCAGCGCAAGGCGCTTCGGTTTCTCCCCTGGGAAGCTATTGCCATGTCTCTATTGGAACCAAACGAATGGAGGAAAACATCAATTTTTACAAAGCCCTTGGCTTCAAAATGATCAGCATGGACAATGCGCCCTGGCCCTGGATTTTGATGTCAGACGGCGCTGTGAACATTCAATTAAATGAAGATGGTTTCGAATATTTTGGATTGAGTTATTTTGATAAGAACATGGCCGCGAACATTGCCGGACTGGCAGAAAAAGGGGTTGTGTTTTTTATGGAAAGTGGCGAGCCTGTTCCCATGAAAGTGATGCAGGACCCAGATTCCATTATGGGCATCGCCCTGATTCAAATGGACATGGGCATGCCTGCCTTGCCGTTGATGGGAAAAGGCAAATTGGGCAAGCTCGGTGAAATTGCTGTTCCGGTTAAGGATTACGAAGCGGCTTCTGCGTGGTACCAGCAGGTTGGTTTTAAGAGCACCGGTAAACAAAACAGTCCTTACCCATGGGGCATTTATACAGATGGTCTTAGTTCCATAGGTCTTCATCAAAGCAATCATTTCAAGAAACCTACGTTGACTTATTTTTCGCTGGATGCGAAAGCGCACATTGCCCGCTTGCAAGAGGCGGGTATAACCGTAAAAAATGCTATGCCAGATAGCAAGGAGTTTCTTTTTGGGGTTGTTGAATCGCCGGATGGCTGGCCGATCAATATTTTTTACGGGGAGCTTTAAGAGCGAGGAGTTTTGGGGTGTAGGGAGGTTCTTTGCATGAACGTATTCCCTTAATCGTTAGATTTCTGGCGGTTTCCATTTACCATCCTATGACCTGTATTCGTCTGAGCATTGTTGGTCTTGCGTTGCTCGTTGTTTCCGGCTGTCACACCGCAGGGCTTTTGTCGGCGGTTGATTATCGCCCTGATCAACCCGTGCGCAACGTGATTTTCGTTGTGGGTGATGGCATGGGGCTGGCACAGATTACTGCAGGCATGTATGCCCGGGACAACACGAGTGTTTTTGAGCAGTTTCCTGTTGTCGGATTGATTAAGACGCATTCTGCTGATGAGCTGATAACGGATTCAGCGGCAGGGGCAACAGCGTTCTCTTGCGGCCAGAAAACGTACAACGGGGCCATTGCCGTTGATAGCAACCGCCAACCCCTTCGAACTATTTTTGAAGAGGGCGATGAACGGGGATATGGAACCGGAGTGGTCGTAACTTCTACCCTCACGCATGCTACTCCTGCAGCGTTTTATGCGCACGACGAAAGCCGGAGCAATTACGAGGCTATTGCTGAAGATTTGGTGTTGTCTGGATTGGACGTGGCCATCGGGTACGGAAAGGAAGAGTTTAATGCCCGCAAGGATGCGCGGGATCTGCTCGCGGTATTGAGCGAGCGCGGTTTTAAGGTGCAGGACAACCTGGAAGAAGTTGATGTCAGAAAGCGCCAACGGCAATTTGTTGGGTTGCCCGGTGTGGATCCCCCCCGTTTTAGCGAACGACCCAAAGATTTTTTGTCCCGAGGCGCTGTTCTTGCCCTGGATCAGTTAAAGGCCAATAAAGAGCCATTTATCCTGGTGTTAGAGGGCTCGCAGATTGATTGGGCGGGCCACGCGAATGACACCGAATACTTGATTGGTGAAATGCTGGACTTTGAAAGCGCCCTGCAAGCCGTGCTCCGCTGGGCAGAAAAAGACGGGGAAACGCTTGTTGTCGTTACAGCTGATCACGAAACCGGTGGTCTGACGCTTACCGGTGGTGATCTCAGCACGGGTGCGATAGCGGCAAATTACAGCAGCAAGCAGCATACGGCCGTGATGGTACCGGTATTTGCTTTTGGTCCTGCTGCCACCCTTTTTTCAGGGATGTACGATAACACGGCCATCCATTCCAAATTGCGCAGGGCTTTGGGTTGGGAGTGAGCCGGTTTTTGGGCTGCTTGTGCTGGTGGTAACTAATTTTTTTTACCGGAACCTTTTGTCTAAGTGCTTGTTTATCATGCACTTGTCCGGATATTCCGTGTCAATAAACCCATCCGCGCAAAAAAATTTTGAGGCTAATGTTGCAAGAATGATAGCAATGCTATTATACTTGCATCATGATAGTAACGCTATCACAAATCAAAGTTCATTTTTTCATTACTCACTCAACACTGCCTTTACCATGAAAAAGCAAATTCTTTTACTTTCTGCGATGGCCGTCTTCGGACTGGCACAAGCACAATCTCCAGTTATTGACTGGCAGAAAAACTACGGGGGAACCCAGAACGACATTGCTCAGGATGTCATTCGCACCGCTGACGGCGGCTACGCTGTTGCTGGTTACACACAATCCAACAACGTTGATGTGGTCGGCGCCATCAGCGGCGATGACGCATGGATTCTGAAACTCAATGCTGCCGGTGCCATCGAGTGGAAGAAAATTTTCGGCGGAAGCGCTGATGACCGAGCCAACGCAATCATCCAGACCGCTAATGGAGACCTCGTGTTTGCCGGTACCAGCAATTCAACCAGCGGCACCATTTCAGGAGCCAAAGGTGGTTTTGACGGTTGGGTTGTTCGCCTGACGAGCGCCGGTACGGTGCTGTGGTCTTCTAACGTTGGCGGTTCCGATGACGACGCTATGTTTGACTTGTTTGAAGCCCCAACGGGTGCATTGGTTGTAGCCGGTGAATCCAAGTCGGATATCGCAGGGACCACCAACCGCGGTGGTTATGACTTTTACCTGGTTGCATTGCGCAACTCTGGTACGGTCATCTACCAGAAGCAATACGGCGGAGGATCTGACGAAGGTGCTCGCGGGGTAACGCAATTGGGCAACAGCATCGTGATGGCCGGTACCACCGCATCGGATAACGGCAACGTTACCGGAAACAAAGGGGGTAATGACATCTGGGTGGTAAGAACCCGCACAAACGGCAACCCAATCTTCGCCCAAACCTATGGCGGTGCAGACAGCGACGAAGGATTTGACATCGCAGCCAATGCATCCGGCGAGTTGTTTGTGGTGGGCTCCAGCCTTTCCAGCAACGCAGACCTGCCCGGCAACTTTGGCAACCGCGACTTCTTTGTGCTCAAGTTGAATGCCTCCGGAACCAAGCTTTTCAGCCGCAACTACGGTGGCCTGAATGACGAAGTGGCCCTGTCTGTGGCTGCTACGGCAGACGGTGGTGCAGCAGTAGCTGGTTATTCTGAGTCTGCAACTGGCCAGGTGGGTGCCAACTACGGCGCACAGGACTTCTGGTTCACCAAACTGTCCGGTACCGGTATCATTGAAGAGGAAATCAACCTGGGCGGTTCCGACAACGATGTTGCCTATGCTGTTATTCCTTCCGCAGGTAGCTATGTATTGGCTGGCTTCTCTGAGTCTGACGATCAGGACCTGACCAACAACCGCGGCAACGCCGACTACTGGATCCTGAAGTTAACCTTCGCCGGTACCCGTATGGCCGCTCCTGAAGTTGCAGGCTTGTCCATGACCAGCTTCCCCAACCCAGCCGTTGATCGTCTGGTGGTTCAGGCAGACGTTAACCTGGTGCAGGTTGAAGTTTACGACGCCATGGGCCGCATGGTCATGGTTCAGCAGGCCAACGGACAGGTTCAGGAACTGAACGTTTCTGAATTCCCAGATGGCTTGTACATCATTACCGCAACTACCGAAGCGGGTGATCGCATGAGCAACACCATCTCGGTTCGCTAAATCCAAATGGTTCTTTGGAGCTTGTTTTCAGGATTGACTTGAATTTGGTTATCCGCTCCACTTGTATTTTTGAAAGAGGGCTGTTCCGCAAGGGGCAGCCCTCTTTGTTTCCAGAAGTTTCTGTGGAGCAGGGTTCTGCCGATTGGGCAGGGGTTAGAAAGACCCTGTTTTTTATTGGGGGAAGGGCTATGTTTCGTTTGGCAGGGAATTAAATCGTAATATTGCAATGTACCAATTAGCACAACGATGGGCGTAACCAAAACAGCCTTGTT
>WGOA01000013.1 GCA_016124275.1 Bacteroidota bacterium | reverse complement strand
GATTGGCGAAGGGGTAATGCCCGTGCAGCGATACGTCTCCGCTGAAATCGGGGACCGGTTCGCTGCGCAGCGGATCGATGGAGTAATTGTAGCCAAAAACATTGCCGTTTGCGCCTTGCTTGACCATCATGGCATGCCGCAAGCGCCGAAAAACGTTGTCCTGCACCAAGGTAGCTACGGTATGCCGGACAAGGGTAACACCGTAGCCGTGCGTTTTAACTCCGTCATAAGCCCAGGCTTCGTGGAAGTAATTGCCACTGATTTCCAAATGCGCTGAACGCGCGGCCAGAATATGCGCCCCGGCACTTCGGTAACTCTCTACGCCGCGAACCCAGGAGTTTACAGCCAGATAAAACCAAATCATGGCCCCATTCCCCGTGGCATCAGCACGGGTGAGGCTCAGGCATTCCAGGCCGCAGTTGCTAACCGGACTAATGCGCCGCAAGCGGGGTTGATCTGCGGCGGTAAAAGTGATCCGGAAGGCGTCATCGAGCAAAAGACTGTCTGCTCCTGCTGCTCGGACCCGGCTGATGTGGCCGATGGATTCAGTTGCCCATCCGGCGGGAGCTTCGTCCCAGGCACCGTTGTCCTGAACCAACTCCACCCAATCTCCAGCCTGAATGCCCGCGGCAAAGGCAGTGGTCCCTGCCAGATGGACTGTTTGTTCGCCTTTTTGGGGGACCTGGCTCAAGAGCAAATCTGGACCCGCATCAGCACTGCCGATGCGGATTGCGTCCAGGTCGGCACCCCCGAAATCAACGACCAGATGCGTAGAGTCCGCGCCAGCGCCGCGAAGGACGGCCCCCGACGGCAAAGCAAGGGGCTGATCGATGCGGTACGTTCCAGGCGGCAGGTAAACCATGCCGGGCTTGCCCAGCAAAGCGTCCAACGCGTTTTGGATGGCCGATGCATCGGGAAAGGGGTCGTCCGGCACCGCTCCAAAATCCAAAACATTCAGCCCTTTGAGCAAGGGGGGCGACGGTTCAGCCAGGCCCGCTTTGTTCCAATCTGAACGGCGTTCCGCCGGTAAACCTTGGGCGGCAACCGGAGGCGTTTCCACAATCAGAAGCATAAGGAAGCTGGCTAACCAGCACCATCCTTTTCCCATACTTGGACCCCGCATATCCTGCAAAATACACAAAACAGGGGTTAACAAACGGTGCTGCCCAACGCGCTATTGCAATTCCACCGAAAGCACCTCCAGCACGGGGTTGGGCAAGGGCAGAAATCCGCAATGAAAAAACTGCAGCGTGCGGCGAAATTGAACACGAACCGGCGTATTGTGCACACGCCAGACCGAGTCCATGCCTTGGGGATGGTAGTATTCGTTGTCGATCAACAGCATGAAATCGCAGCCATCTGCGGCTACAGCTCCGAGATCAAGGATAAGCGCATCAGCCTCCTCTTCGCAAAAACCATATACATAGGAAACCCCTGCACAGCGCGCTTCACAGGGATTGGAATAGGGAACACCATCCAGCCCGCATACAGGATCAACGTTCAATGGACATGCGTCGCAGGGACCATCAGCGTTGCAGCCACCGAACAGGAAGGAAAGTGAAATCAAAAGAACAGTAAGGATGCGCATGGATTGGCGTTGAGGCTGAATGGGAGGTTGATGCTGCGAGAACCTGGAAGTTTGTTGAAAGAAACGCTCTGATCGGAACAGGGTAAATACGGTTGCCCGAAGGTTCTGGTTGCCTTGGCTATCCGGAACCGGGGCACTACCATTCGGTTCAAACCGATGACACAGCCAGTGCTGCTTTAAAGGTTTTTAACACGCGTTCCCGAGCAAAAGCGTGTTCCACCATGGGTTGCGGATAAGCCGGGGTGCCATATTCTGGAACCCAGTGCACGATGTAGGCTCCTCCGGGATCGAACTTGGCAGCCTGGCTGCTGGGATTAAACACCCGAAAGTAAGGCGCGGCATCACACCCGCAGCCGGCAGCCCATTGCCAACCGCCGCTGTTGGATGCCAGTTCAAAGTCCAGCAATTTTTGGGCAAACCAAGCCTCTCCCAAACGCCAGTCCAATAAAAGGTGCTTGGTTAGAAAAGAAGCCACAACCATGCGAACGCGGTTGTGCATAAAGCCCGTTTCAGCCAGTTCGCGCATGCCGGCATCCACGAGCGGATACCCGGTCTTGCCAGCTTTCCAGCGTTCGAAATCTTCAGGCGACTGCCGCCATACAATGCGATCGTAGGCTGGCTTAAACGCCTTCTGGACCACCTGCGGATGATGAAACAAAATCATTTGGTAGAATTCTCGCCAAATGAGCTCGTTCAGGAAAGTTTCACTGTGCTTTTGCGCCTCCAAAACGAGTTTTCGGATGCTGAGGGTGCCAAAGCGGAGGTGAATGCCCAATCGGGAAGTACCCGGTTGGCCTGGAAAATTCCGTCGCTCCGCGTAGGCCTTTAGCAAGGCCGTGGGAAGCGCTGGTTCAGGAATCGGAATGGACGAGGGCGCAAAGCCCAATGCGTCGAGCGTGGGTATGGGCTCGTTTACCGCTGCGCACCACTTGCCCTCCGGCGGGATGGTGGCCGGCGTTGGGGGATCTTCCGCCAAGGCCTGCTTCCAGCGACGGCTGTAGGGGGTGAATACAGCGTATGGGCCTCCGTCTGGCTTGATCACCTCATCGCGCTCAAAAACAACCTGGTCCTTAAAAGTGTGAAAGGCTGTCCCAAGCTCGGCGAGGATCCCGGCGACCTCGCGGTCGCGCCTGATGGCATACGGCTCGTAATCGCGATTGGTATAGACCGCCGAAATGCCGTATTGAACCACCCAGTCCTTCCACAATTCAAGTGGTGTGCCATAGCCCACGAGCAAGCGGCTTCCGAAGCGGCGCAATTGCTGATCCAGGTGATGCAATTGCCGGTGGATAAAGGAAACCCTGGCGTCGTCGCGGTCTTGAAGCTGATCCAGAATATGGCGATCAAAGATGAACACCGGCAGTACAGGTTGCCCGCTTTGAAGCGCCCGAACAAGTCCGGTGTTATCGTCCAGCCGCAAGTCGCGGCGAAACCAAAAGGCTACAACGGGGGAAGGGCTATGGGCCATAGGGCTGCTGAATGAAGGAATGTGGCTTTTGCTGGTTTTCAGCGGGCCAGATCCGCTAAGACCTTTTCCTCCAACTTTCCGAACAACCCAAGACTGAATTGGTTCGAAAACGTGCGCCCTCTGCATGCGCCAATCCAGCGGATACCACTGATGACATTTGTAAGGAATGCCTCCTCGGCATCGAGCAAGTCCTCCATGCTTAACGACACCTTTTGCACGGGTATGCCCTCCCGTCTGGAAAGTTTAACTAAAACTCGCTGAAGGACGCCCCCTATTCCCCCATCATGCTCCGGCGGAGTGCACAACGCTCCGCGCCGAAAGATGAACAGATTGCTGGAGCTGGCCTCCACCAAATGCCCATGCTGATTGGCCAACAGAACGTCATCCAGTCCGCGCTCGCGAGCTTGTATAGCAGCGAGCACGTAAGGCAGTGCATTGGCGCTTTTAATGCGGTCAAGCGGGGTGGTGCCGAGCTGTAGGTCGTCGGCCATGTCCACCACAAGACCCTGTTTCGGAAAGCCGTAAAACGGGTCCGGGAGGGGTTCAAGTTCCATGAAAAGCTCTGGTGCGTGGCTTTGGGGCAGGTAGCGCCCCTCCCCTTGTCGCCATGCCATCATGCGCAACCGGGCGTTGGGTGTGCCACTCGCGCTGGCCAAATCCATCATTCCCCTCCGCAGAAAATCGAGTTGCCAGTGCTCTGGAACGTCCATCCGAAGGGTTTCCAGCCCCATAATAAACCGGCTGTAATGGTGGGGGAAAAACAGGGGCTGCCCTTTGCAGATGCGCAGCGTTTCAAAAACAGCATCGCCATAGCGAAATGCGCGGTTGCGCAGGCTGATGGTCAACTCGCTTTCCGGAACGACCAGGTCGCGGTGAAAGATGAGTTTTACATCATTCATAACTTATTAGTATAACATCATTTCAGGCACATCTGCGGGGATTACCAGACGGCCTGCAGTGCTCTGCCGGATGTAATCGACAGATACCCCTGGTGCCCGTTCCAGAAGCACAAATCCGCGCTCGGGGTCTATGTCCAGCACGGCGAGTTCCGTAACTACTTTTCGGATGCAGCCGACACCGGTTAAGGGCAACGAACACTCCGGTAACAGCTTGGACTCGCCTTCTTTGTTGACGTGCATCATGGCTACGATGATGTTTTCTGCGCCCGCTACTAAATCCATGGCACCTCCCATTCCTTTGACCATCTTGCCGGGGATTTTCCAGTTGGCGATATCGCCGCGGTCGCTGACTTCCATGGCGCCAAGCACGGTCAGGTCAACATGCCCTCCGCGAATCATAGCAAAACTTTCGGCAGAACTGAACAGCGATGATCCCGGAAGAAAAGTTACGGTTTGTTTGCCTGCGTTGATCAAATCAGGATCAACTTCTTCTTCATAAGGGAAGGGCCCCATGCCCAGCAGGCCGTTTTCGCTTTGAAGGGTTACCTCCATGCCTTCAGGTACATAGTTTGCTACCAACGTAGGAATTCCTATGCCAAGATTGACATAATACCCATCGCGAAGTTCGCGCGCGATGCGTATTGCGATGCCGTGTTTGTCCAACATGAAATGGGCCGTTTTCCGGGTTATGTATTGCGCTGCCGAACCGTGCGTTGCTCGATCCGTTTTTCGTAAGCGGGACCTTGAAAAATTCGCTGGACATAAATGCCCGGAGTGTGAATGAAATTGGGATCGAGCTGACCAGGTTCCACCAGGTGTTCCACTTCGGCGATCGTGATTTTGCCGGCGGTGGCCATCATGGGGTTGAAGTTGCGCGCCGTGCCGCGGTAAATCAGGTTGCCGTGTGTGTCGCCCTTCCAGGCCTTTACGATGGCAAAGTCAGCGGTCAAGGCGGCTTCAAGCAGGTACATCTTGCCATTGTACTCGCGCACTTCCTTGCCTTGGCCTATCTCCGTGCCGTAACCGGCAGGGGTGAAAAACGCCGGGATACCGGCACCGCCTGCCCGGCAGCGCTCGGCCAATGACCCCTGCGGAATTAACTCTACTTCCAATTCTCCGCTCAACAGCTGCCGTTCAAACTCAGCATTTTCCCCTACATAAGACGAAATCATCTTTTTCACCTGCCGCTGCTTGAGCATAAGCCCGATGCCAAAATCATCCACCCCGGCATTGTTGGAGATACAAGTCAGGTCCCGGACACCTTTTCGCACCAGCGCCTGAATGCAGTGTTCCGGGATACCGCACAAGCCGAAGCCGCCGAGCATGAGGGTCATTCTGTCCTGGATGTCTGCTACGGCCTCGTCAGCATTTCGAACCACCTTTTTCATGAATTGGTCAGTTTTGTAAGGTCCGCGCGAAGTTAGCGATTCGCTCCCTCCTGCACGGTGCCGGGCCTGCCAGCGGGTTGCGCTTGATCCGATTGTTCTGGAAGGAGGGTTGACTCGGATTTTGACTGGATGTCCGCCTGCACCTGCGCCTGGATGAGGTTTAGCTTTTCGATAACTTGTACGTACATCGCGTTCAGTGTCAGGGGCCTTTCGACATAATAGGCGTAGCTGTCCGAAAGTTGTTTGGCCGTGATGTTGTGCCGGTACAAGACAGGGCCGTAATGCGCTTTCAGCAGGGGCTCCTGTTCTTCAGCAGGCAGATTGCGCTCCAGCAAATCGCCTTCTACAAGATGGATCTCCACCAACAAATCAATCATGGCCTCGCGGTCCAAAACTCCTTCCGGTAGCTTGCCGCCGGGTTCCCATTGCGGTTGAACGGGCTTGCAGGATGAGCTGACCAGCAATAGGAGAAAGAGCATCCGCACCAGAACGGCGATTTTTAAATGCCCTGGCAGAATTCCCTTGAAAACCCGGCCAGCCAGCACGGTCTTAGGGTTAAGTTTGCCGCGCCGGTTGCAGCAAGGAAGCGTAGCTGGTGCGATGTTCATGATTTCAAGGTCCAATTTAGCCGATTTGAACGGGAAGCTGGAAAGCCGGGGCGCCCGTTTGGTCGCGGTGTCCAAAACTCAGCCTCCGGCCGCCATTTTACCGCTTTATGAGGCTGGTCTTCGCTTGTTCGGCGAAAACCGCGTGCAGGAGTTGCTGGAGAAGCAGTCCGCGCTGCCTCAGGATGTGGAATGGCACCTGATCGGACACCTTCAGCGCAACAAAGTCCGGTCAATAGCCCCATTTGTGGCCATGATTCACTCGGTGGACAGTGAGCGTTTGCTGGAAGAGGTGCACCGTCAGGCAGATAAAATAGGCAGAACCATTCCTGTCTTGCTCCAGGTGCATATTGCTCAGGAAGAAAGCAAGTTCGGCTGGTCCGCTGCAGAACTGGAGCTTTGGTTGGCGTCCGGCCAATGGAAACAATACCCTAACGCCCAAATTCACGGCTTAATGGGCATGGCTACCTTTACCGACAACCGGGATCAGGTTCGAATGGAGTTCAGGAGCCTCAGGCAACTGTTTGAACGCTTAAATGCGGATGTTTTCGCTCAGGCTGATGCGTTCTGCGAATGTTCCATGGGCATGTCCGGTGATTGGGAAATTGCCGTGGAAGAAGGCGCGACGTTGGTTCGGATTGGGAGCCTGCTGTTCGGCGAACGAGCCTGACCGGGCAAACTACCGGGTGGCGTGGGCGTTCCATGCCCTCAACTGACCAACCAGCTCAGGTTTTGGTATTCTGCTCCGGGAAGGATTTGTCGCGCTTTTCGGAACGCATCGCGCAAGGCTTGCTTTTCCAAACCGAGTCGTTCCCCCTGGTTTTCAAAATATTGGAGGATGTTCTCCGTGGCCATATTGCCGACCAGATCGTCTTTGGCCATCGGGCAGCCGCCGAATCCCATAATAGCGCCATCGTAGCGCATGCAACCCGCTTTGTAAGCGGCATCAATTTTTTCAAGCCAGGTATCGGGCGTGGTGTGAAAGTGCGCCCCAAATTCCACCGAAGGAAAGGCAGGGATCAAGTGCCCAAACAGGTAGCGGATGCTTTCTGGATTCGCCACCCCGATGGTATCCGCCAATGCGATGACTTTTATACCCAGCTGGGCCAATTTACCCGCCCATTCGCCTACAATCTCAGCACTCCAGGGTTCTCCATAGGGATTGCCAAATCCCATGGACAGGTAAACCACAAGAGTTTTGTTGTGGCGCAGGCAGAGGTCTTGAATCTCCTGCACACGCTTCAGCGAATCGGCCACTGTTGCGTGGAGGTTGCGCTGCTGAAAGGTCTCCGAAATGGAGAATGGGAAGCCGAGGTAGGCGATTTCAGGATATTCGCAGGCCAACTCTGCCCCCCTTCCATTGCCGACTATGGCCAACAACTTGGTCTTGGTGCCTTCCAGATTCAGGCCTTCAAGAACGTTGCCGGTATCTGCCATTTGAGGAATGGCCTTAGGAGAAACAAAACTGCCGAAATCAAGGGTGTCAAAACCTACCTTGAGGAGCAGGTTGAGGTAGTCAATCTTGTCCTGGGTGGGGATAAAGTCATGCAAGCCTTGCATGGCATCCCGGGGACATTCCACCAACTTGATCATAATCCGGTTGTTTAAGCCTGCGTTTAATCCTGTGTTTGGGACATAAAGGTAAGGGCATCTAAAACAACCCCGGCCGCCTTCTGAAAGGAGGACGGCCGGGGAAAACGATAAACAGGAATTGGGAGGCTTAGCGCGCTACCCGCAGATCAATGTGCTGGGTGATGCCTTCCTGGTTGCGAAGGACCACCAGATAAGAACCGGAAGCCAGCGTACTGAGATTGATAGAAAGACTTGCTGTGCCTGTTGCATATTCCTGTGTTCCCAAATCGAGTGCCAGCGCACCCAACAGATTGTAAACACCAATGGAAAGTGTCTGCTGTTGTTGCATTGTCAGGGTCAATTCGGCGCGATCTGCTGCCGGGTTGGGGAACAAATTCAGGCTGCCCAAAGCGGGAATTTCAGCAATGCCGGTGGCTACTTTAGCCCCGCAGGCCAAAATGGCCGTGCGGATATCATCCGCAATCTGGGAGTTTACTGTGCCCCAGATGTCCCACGTAATGCTGCGGTCTGGACAGACAACAGAATAGGTTGGGAAACCAACGAAGGAAAAAACGGATGCAAAATCATCGTAGATGATGTCCGATCCAATGCTGCCAGGCAAGTTTGCCCAATCAGCACCATACGCCCCTTCAAAAGTCATAATGCGGGCAGCGTTGTCCCGATCGCTTACGCCAAGAACGCGCAAATCAAGGCCGTCGGACCCAAACTCTTCGTGGATATCCACAATAAACGGCATCATCTCGTTGCACGGAGGGCAGTCTGCAAAGAAAAAATCGAGCAGGACTGTTTTGTCGTCGTCAAGCCACGCATACATATCAACGTTTTCTCCGTGTATGTCAGTGCCCGTAATGTTCGGTGAAGTTTGTGCTGCAAGCAAGCTCACACAAGCGATCAGGCTGGAAAAGAGTACTGTTTTTTTCATGCAATTTTAGGGTTTGGGGATAAGGCAATTGAGGTCTGGTTGTTGCTTAAAAACCGAACGGATAGATCGACAATTGCTCCGAATTCATGGCCTGTATAAAAGGGCACCAAAAATGGGGAAATCGCGGAAACGTTGATTTTTGAGGCAAATTCAATTAAAAATAGGGCATTTAGGCGGCAATTCCAGCAAAAAGTCCTGGGATTCTTCTCGCGGACTTTTAACGTTCAAGGGCTTAGCCCGCTAAACGGAGCCAAATTTGACTGAGCAGAAATGTTGCTTGATGTGTCGGCAGCCCTTCGCCTGTTAAACCACAACATTTACTATTTTACCTTTCACGACGATGATCTTTTTGGGCGCTTTTCCGTCCAACCATTTTAAGACTAGGTCGCGTTGCAGGACGGCGGCTTCGATCTGGGCTTCATTTAAAGCAAGGGAAAGCGCCACTTTGTCGCGCAGTTTGCCGTTCACGGAAATGGGGTATTCAAAGCTGTCTTCGGCCAGAAAGCTTTCATTCAATTGGGGAAAGGGCTGGAGGACCACACTGGTTTGATGGCCAATGCCGTGCCACAATTCCTCCGAAATATGCGGGGCAAAGGGGGACAGCAGGATGATTAATGGCTCCAGAACAGCGCGGTTGCGGCACTTCAATGCAGTGAGCTCGTTAACGGCTACCATCAAGGCACTGACAGCGGTATTAAAAGCCAGTCGCTCAATATCAGCCTGCACCTTGGCAATAGCCCGGTGCAACACTTTTAATGCTTCTGTGGAGGGGGCTTCTTCAGCAATGGGCGCCTTGTTTTCGCGGGGATAAAAAAGACGCCAGACCTTTTTCAGAAAACGAAAGCTTCCGTCAATACCCCGGGTATCCCACGGTTTGGCCTGGTCTAATGGACCAAGAAACATCTCATAAATACGCAGCGTATCTGCCCCGTAGCGGTCGCACACTTCATCGGGATTGACGACATTGTACCAACGTTTGGACATTTTCTCTACTTCTGCGCCGCAGCGGTAAACGCCTTCTTCCAGAAGAAATTCTGCGTTTTGGTATTCATCTCGCCAGGCGCGGAAACCCTGCAAATCCAACTTGTCGTCTTCAACCAAATGGATGTCAACGTGCAATGCCGTTGTGTTGTATTGCTCCTTTAAGCCGGCAGAGGCAAAGGTATTGCTGCCCTCTATCCGGTATACCAGACTGGAGCGGCCTTGGATCATGCCCTGATTGACCATTTTCCGAAAGGGCTCCGCTTGGCTAACCAAATTCAGATCAAAAAGAAACTGATTCCAAAAACGAGAATACAATAAATGCCCGACAGCGTGCTCTGCTCCCCCCATGTACAGATCTACCTGACCCCAGTATTGCTCTTTCTTGGGGTCAACAAAGGCTTGTCTGTTGCCAGGATCCATGTAGCGGAGCCAGTACCAACTGGATCCTGCATATCCAGGCATGGTATCGGTTTCGCGCTCCAGCCCAGGGGCCAACTCAACCCATTCTCTGGCGGATGCTATCGGTGAATTCCCATCTCCTGTGGGCCGATAACTGTTCACTTCCGGCAACAACACAGGAAGGGCAGATTCCGGTACCAATTCCGGTACCCCTCGCCGATAAACGATCGGAAACGGCTCGCCCCAATAGCGCTGTCGGCTGAATCCTGCGTCGCGCAGGCGGTAGTTTACCCTTCTCTGCCCAATTCCGCGATGTTCTAACTCGGCAATGGCTGCCTGAATAGCGGCGTTAATGGGCATTCCGTTAAGGAAGCCTGAGTTCATCAACAACC
This sequence comes from Bacteroidota bacterium, assembly GCA_016124275.1. GTDB lineage: Bacteria > Bacteroidota > Bacteroidia > Chitinophagales > BACL12 > WGOA01. The sequence continues at coordinate 33,396 of WGOA01000013.1, read as the reverse complement.
CGACTGACTTGTCTTCGCGCTCAGCTGTCGGGTGCTCCGAGCGGTCAATAACTTCAATAATGGGGAGGCCATAATGCTGGGCAAAAGCATAGTCTCTGTTATCGTCTGATGGAACGGCCATAATGGCGCCAGTCCCGTAACCCGCCAAAACATATTCAGCAATCCAAATTGGAATAGGCTCGCCACTGAACGGATGTTCAGCATAACTGCCACTGAACACCCCCGTGACCGTTTTGGTATCGGCCATACGCTCGCGTTCCGAGCGGCTGGAGGCATAGGCGAGGTACTGGGCAACAGCAGCAGATTGCTCAGCAGTGGTGAGCGAAGCCACCAGGGAATGCTCAGGGGCCAGGACCAAAAATGTTGCTCCAAACAAGGTATCCGGTCTGGTGGTAAAAATCTCGATTGGGTGGTTACCTTCCTTTGTTCGGAATACGCAACTGGCACCTTCCGAACGGCCAATCCAATTGCGCTGCATTTCTTTTAGCGCCGGCGACCAGTCAAGTGCGTCCAAAGCGTTGAGCAACCTGTCCGCATAAGCTGTGATGCGCAGAAACCATTGCCGCATCCGCTTGCGAACCACGGGATGTCCCCCCCGTTCACTGACGCCATCTTTTACTTCATCATTGGCTAAAACCGTACCCAATGCCTCGCACCAATTCACGTCGGCATAATCCAGGTAGGCCAGCCGATAGCCCATCAGGACTTCCTGTTGGCGTTGGTTGTCCATTGCGGCCCATTCCGCAGCCGAAAAATCCGATCCGCCCTGAGCTATAAACTGCGCTTGAAGCGTTTCAATAGGCCGAGCCGCGCCGGCATCGGGATCATACCAGTGGCTGAACAATTGGCAGAAAATCCACTGTGTCCAGCGGTAGTAATCTGGATCGGCGGTCACTACCTGCCTGGACCAATCGTAATCAAAGCCAATGCGCCGAAGCTGATTGGTGAAGGTGGCAATGTTGTCGGCAGTTGTCCTGGCCGGATGCTGACCGGTTTCAATGGCGTATTGTTCTGCCGGAAGCCCGAACGCGTCAAAACCCATGGGGTGCAAGACCGCATGTCCGGTATGGCGCTTGTAGCGGCTGTAAATATCAGTGGCTATATAGCCCAGCGGGTGCCCCACATGCAGTCCCGCTCCGGAAGGGTAAGGGAACATGTCCAATACATAGCACTTGGGCTTGTCCGGATCTTCGGAAACCCGGTAAACTCCCTGCTCTTGCCACCAATCCTGCCATTTCTTCTCAATGGCGGAAAAATCATAATCCATAGACGCTCCGGTTGTTGTCCAATTTTGATTGAAGGAACACACTCAAGCGCCTAAAATACAACGTCCTTTTGACGTCTGCTCTGGCCGGGTTACCGAACCACGCTGAACTTGCCGCTAGCCAGTCTTTGGCCTTGCTGCTTTAATTCGAATAGGTAAAGGCCTTGCGCAAAACCCTCTGTGGAAAAAGCGATTTGCCCTTGCTCAGCCGTTACGGTCTTATCGCGCAGTTTCTTACCCGTCACGCTGAAAACAGACAACGTCATTTCGCCTTGAATGGCTGCTCCTGGCGCCATACCCTCCAGTTGGAGAACGGCCTGATCCCCAACCACCGGATTAGGGTAAACGGTTGCTCCAGAATGTACCGGGGAATATTCCAACCCTGTGGTTCGAACAAAAGGCTCAACCCGAAAAGCGTCAATAGCCACTTCCAGGAGATCTTCTACCACAAATGGCACTCCGTCAGCCTTGGCAGTAAGCAACAAACGCATGCCTGGGCCGGGATCTTTGAACTCTGATATTTCATATTCGTACTCTACCCACAGTGGACTTATGGCGGATGGGGCGCTGATCTGGTCAAGTGTCACGGTGCTGCTCGCGTCGCTTAAACGAACAAGCAGTTCATCGTTGGACAAAAGGCCATTGAAGTCTGTATTGAAGACAACAGCGCGGAAGCGAATGGTAGGGCGGTCAAGCGATCGGGGATCAAATTCGGGGGACCGAAGCAGGCTTTCACCAGCGTGCACAAAGTCAACATCAGAGGCATTTCCCGTCACATAACAACTTTGCCCGGGATCCTCAGGATCGTCGACATCCGGTGTGATGGGGAAACCGTAGCCAGGGTCATAAACCACGGAAGGGCCACGCTCCCATTGCCCGCCAATCCAGGTTGCGCCAATGGCCGACCATCCAAAATCGAACGTGAAATCATCGTAAATGCCCACTTCCAATTCAACATTCCAGGTACTGGTGGCAGCCAAATCCAGCATCGCTTCAGCAGCGCTGACGTAGCCCCATTTACCGGCAATTGCTTCATAGGTGCCCAGGTATACATTGCTGATGCTGTAGTTACCAGAAGCATCTGCCGTCCCCTCAAAGCTATAATCATCGTTAATCAACTGGATCTGTGCACCTGCCACAGGAGCTCCGGTAACTGCATCGGTAATCTGACCGGAGAAGGTAGTGCTGGGCAAAGGATCCAGTTCAACATTCAAGGTAGCGACCAATCCCTGGGTCAGCACAACTCCCAGGTAAGTTCTGGGGGTGTACCCTGGAGCGGATGCCGTTACCGTATAGGTTCCAGACTCCGATACGCCTGTTCCGTAATTGCCGAAAATATCGGATACACCAACCCCTGGTGTGCCCTCAACTACCAGCGTTGCCCCATTGAGCGGACTGCCCGAACCGGAAACGCTCACCGCGCCTTCCAACCAGGCGGCCTGGGTATACGTTACATCCAGAACAAAAAATCCGGTAAGGACATCGGTGGCATACACTAATCCCGAAGGTGTATAGGGATAAACGCCCCAACAACCGTCATAGCCAAATCCCTCAAGCGGGGAGGTATCGTATTGTCCAACCAAAACCATGTTGGATGGACGGCTGATGTCGTGAACGGTCACTCCATCGCGGTAGTACGAGGTAAGCAGATAATTTCCGTAAACAAAGGAATTGTGCGGAATGACCCCGCTTCCAGGATTGGAATTCCAACGGTCTAATTCCGTGATGTCAGACGGATCCGAGACATCAAAAGCGCCCAGGTAGCCTGAGTTCACTTCATCGGTTGTGTACAAAACGGCATCGTCATCGCTCAGCCAAATGTTGTGGGTAAAGTTGGTCGGTGTTTGCTGCGTAGCCAAAATGATCGGAGAAGCTTTAACCGAAACATCCACCAGCGCAAAATTTCCGGTATAAATCTCCGCTGTCCAAAGCTTGTTGTCGCGCACAAACCCATCGTGCACATATTGGGCATTGTAAACACCGGCGAGGGTTGGATTCCAGGGATCGGCGTTTAAGTCCAGCATGATAGCCCCTCCAACACCGTAGTTTGCCCCAAAAACGTATAAAAAGCCCATTTCATCAATGAAAATGTTGTGAGCGTGGTCAAAACGAACACCCGCTCCGAAATCTTTGATGGTTACTGTATCAATAGATGCTGGAAGGGATGCCATATTGACAATCAGCAGCCCAATGCCTGGCGCACCCGGGGCCCCCGCATCAACATTGTCGTGGACGCAATAGGCATAATCTCCAAAGGTCTTCATGTCTCGCCAAACGGAGGCCGGCCCTTCGACAAAAAACAATTCTGTTGGCGAAGTTGGATCAGTGCTGACATCGACAATGGACAATCCATTGCGCACGCCCACTAAAGCGTATTCGTGGCCACCCGCATCTGCCCAGCCCCAAATGTCATTAAGCGATTGGGAATAGGGCAACTGCCCCACCAGATTGGCATTTTGAGCCGAAAGGGAGGGCTGCCAGGCCAAAACAGCCAGGCAAAGAGCAAGAAATAATTTATGGGTATGAATTGCCATCGAAAAAGGGTTTGAGGAGGCGCAAGAGAGGTATGTTGCTCAATAAAACGGCAAACTTAGCAAAGGACAAAATGTGTCAGGATCGTTTAACAGACTTTAACGCAAATTTGACCAAGGATCAGGATGCCGCAACTTCAGAAAGATTCTTGTACAAAGTAGGCACCTGTGCGCATAACTATTCCCTCCTTAATGCCACAGGATGGCTATTTTTAGGGCCGAATGAAGCAAGGAGACGAAAAAAAAGCCATTCAGCGCAAGCGGAATCCGAATTTCCTCAATTCCATTCTGATGATTACGCTCGTTCTGGTGCTGCTGGGACTGGTTGGCATGATCCTGCTCAATGCCCAGATTGTCAGCAAGACACTTCGGGAGAGCATTCGAATTTCTGTGTTTCTCCGCGATGACCTCAATGAGGTGGAAATGCTGCAATTGCGAAAAAAAATTGAGGCGGAGCCCTTTGTCCGCAGTACCGAGTACCTCTCCAAAGAGGATGCGTTGAATATCTTCAAGAAGCGCTACAATGAAGATCCCGGCGAAATTTTAGGCGAGTACAATCCCTTTCCATCGTCCTACGAAATTGGGCTTTTGCCTGCCTATGTCAACACAGACTCCATTAAAGCAATCTCAAAACGGCTGGAAGAGTATAGAGAAACTAAATATGTAAAATCAAGAGATGTAGTTGTGGCGCGGCTTAATGAAGAAATTAAAACGCTCGGCATCATCCTGGTAGTGGTCAGTGCATTGGTCCTGTTGATTGCGGCAACCCTCATTGACAAAACCATCCGCCTGGCCATGTATTCCAACCGCTTTATCATCCGGTCTATGCAATTGGTTGGGGCAACCCGTTGGTTCATTATGGCACCTTACATCCGAAAAGGCATTATCAATGGGCTGATTGCCGGCCTTCTTGCCGTTGCTATCCTTTGCGGCTTGTTGATTTTCAGTGAAAGAGCACTGGGATCAGCAGGCTTCCAGGAAGAATACCTTAAATTTGCAGGGCTTTTTATCGCTGTTTTACTGCTCGGCTTGCTGATTTCGTGGTGGAGTACCCATCGTTCGGTTGGCAAATACCTGAGGATGAAATTGGACGAATTGTACTAACCCGCAGACCAGCTTACGATGACCGCAACAAAAGATCAGGAAAAAGCATCCGTATTTACGCGCCAGAACTACCTGTGGATGTTGGTGGGGCTTGTTGTCATTGTATTGGGTTTCATCCTGATGGCCGGAGGCGGTTCTGACGATCCCAACGTGTTTAAAGCAGAAGAGATCTACAGTTTTCGGCGCATAACCCTCGCCCCGATTTTGGTTCTGGCTGGTTTTGCTATTGAAATCGCCGCAATTTTCCGCAAACCCGCGTAAGGGACTTCTGCCCTTCCCCCGTTTTCAGCCATTTTCTAAACATCAACCTTTGACCTACCTTGAATCTGCCCTCTTGGGCCTTATCCAGGGATTGACCGAATTTTTACCGGTCTCCAGCAGTGGGCATATTCAATTGGGCGAAGCGCTGTTGGGCGTAAAAGAAACGGATAGCCTGAGCTTCACCATTCTGGTCCATGCAGCGACCATGCTTAGCACTGTCGTGGTCTTTCGCAACGACATTGTGGGCATTTTTAAGGGGCTTTTTAAGGGCCAACGCCAGGAGTTGATTTTTGCAGCTCAGGTCGTTCTTTCCATGATTCCCGCAGCGCTGGTCTATGTCTTTTTCAATGAGCAACTGGAGGGCTTTTTTGGCGAAGACCTGACTATGGTCGGCATATGCCTGTTGGTAACGGCCGCGTTGCTGGCGCTCACCAGCATTGCCCCTGCTGGTGACAAACCCCTTTCGTACGGAAGAGCCCTGATCATTGGCACTGCACAGGCCATTGCGATGTTGCCGGGCATTTCGCGCTCTGGTTCTACCATTTCTACTGCCTTGTACCTTGGCATAGACAAAACACGGGCTACGCAATTTTCCTTTTTAATGGTTATTCCGCTCATCCTGGGCGGTACGCTGATGGACATTGCCTCTATGAGCGAGCCTGTTGCAGGAACCGCAGCAACGCCAACACCCGTTTTAGCGGTAGGCTTCGTCGCTGCTTTTTTGGCGGGCCTTTTTGCGTGCCGGGCCATGATTGGCATTGTCCGAAAGGGCAAACTCTGGTACTTTGCGGTGTATTGCACCGTTGCAGGAGTGCTGGCGCTCCTTGCATGAACCTCCATCAGCCTGATTGCCCAACCCTTGCTCGTGATTCCTACTGAACTGCATGCCCACCAGCCGGAACTTTCCGGATTTGCTGCGGGCGAAGTGCTGTTGGTCGCCAAGCCGCTGGGATGGACTTCCTTTGATGTGGTCAACAAAGTGCGGTTTGCCATCCGCCATGCCCAACCAGACGGCGCCAAAATCAAAGTGGGACACGCTGGCACCCTGGATCCGTTGGCTACTGGTCTGCTGATTCTGGCCACCGGCAAAGCCACACGGCAACTGGAGACCTTTCAAGGACTGGACAAGGTGTACAGTGGAACCCTGACGCTTGGACAGACCACGCCGAGTTACGACGGGGAAACGCCCCCCACCCCCCCGGTGCCCACCGGGCACCTTGATTTGGACCAGGTCCGGGCTGCGGCAGCGACGCTGACCGGGGCACTGGCGCAAATTCCCCCGGTGTACTCGGCCATTAAAACCGGCGGCAAGCCCAGCTACCGCGCCGCCCGCAAAGGCAATGCCCCCGAATTGCCCCCGCGAAGTGTACGCGTGGACCAATTCCAGATTCTGGACCTGGTGGACGCCGAAGCCCGCTTTGTGGTGCATTGCAGCAAAGGCACCTACATTCGGTCGCTGGTGCACGATTTGGGACAACTGCTGGGTGTAGGGGCCTGGTTATCCAGCCTGCAACGCGATGCCATTGGTCCGTACGCACTCCGCGATGCCCGGGACCTTGACCAAACGCTGGCGTACATCGCCGCCACCGCTCTTCCACCCCGCCACGAAAGCCAGCCATGAACGTCTTCCGCAGCGTCAGCGAATTGCCTCCCCTGTCCCGGCCCGTGGTCACGATTGGCACCTTTGATGGAGTGCACAAAGGCCATCAGCGCATTCTGACCAGGCTGCGGGAACTGGCCGCCGAGGCAAACGGCACCAGCCTCATTGTGACCTTTCATCCGCACCCCCGAAGCATTATCCAACCCGATGCGGATCTGCGGATGCTCACCACGCTCGAGGAGCGGCTGGCACTTTTGGCGCATTACGGAGCGGATGCTGTGTTGGTGGTCCCTTTTACGCGCGAGTTTTCAGAAATCAGCGCAGACGCCTATGTGCGCGAGTTTTTGCTGCAAGGCATTCGTCCCCACACCCTGGTCATTGGCTACGATCACCGTTTTGGCCGCGATCGAAGCGGCAACATTGCCTTGTTGCGACAGTTTGGCGAGCCCGAAGGGTTGCGCATTGTTGAAATTGACCCGCAAGAAGTGGACGACGTTGCCGTGAGCTCCACCCGCATTCGCAAAGCGCTGCTCAGCGGGAACGTGCAGGCTGCCGAACAGGGTTTGGGCCTGCCTTACACCTTAAGCGGTGTGGTGGTTAAGGGCGAACAAATCGGGCGCGAATTAGGTTACCCCACGGCCAACCTTCGCGTGGACGATGCCAGCAAGCTGATTCCAGCTGATGGCATTTACACCGTATTGGTTGAAGCTCGCGGCCAACGTTTTGGCGGCATGTTGTCCATCGGGTTCAGGCCCACGTTCGATGGAAAACAGCGCAGCATTGAGGTCAATCTGTTTGACTTTGCAGGCGACTTATACGGCGAGGACCTCCGCCTCCATTTTCTGGCATACCTGCGCGGCGAAGCCCGTTTTCCCAATCGCGAATCCCTGATTGCTGCCATGAGCAAGGACCGACAAAACAGCCTCGCCCATCTGGAAGAGCGCGGTGGGATTGTTGGGGTTCATGCAGCACCTGCGCCCTTGTAAGCAGCACTTCCCGAGACAACAATCGGGGCCGGTTGAGGCGCGCTGCTCAGCGCAACAATTTCCAGATCATCTCGCGGAGCAATTCGCCGGACTCGGTGCCGGCATCGTCCACCCCTTTGGAGCGCAGGTCATACTGAAGCAGTTGTGCAAAACCTCTTTCCAACCGGGGAATGGGCCACGCGCTCGCAGCGCTGCGGTAATCCTTGACAAAAAACGGATGCACGCCGAGCACCTGGGCCAGCTCCTTGTCGTTGGCCTGACCGATGAAATGCACGGTATAAACCTTGCTAAAAAAATTATACAAACTACCCACGATCATAACCATGGGATGCTGGCGAATGTTGGCGCGAAGGTTCTCCGCTATTTTCCAAACACGGGCGGCATCGTTTTTGAGCAAAGCATTCTGCAATTCAAAAACATTGTATTCGCGTGAAATACCGATGAAACGCTCTACATGGGCGGCCGAGATGGTGCTGCCCGGCTCAAGGTTGATCATGAGTTTGCGCAGCTCGCCGTCAATACGCGAAAGATCGCTGCCCAGGTACTGCTCCATCAATTGGGCGGCGGCAGGCTGAATTTTGTAACCCGACTCGCTGGCATGGCCCTGCACCCAAGAGGCCACTTCGTAATCGCGAATCTTTTTTGACTCAAAAACAACGCCGTTCTGTGCGATGGCTTTGTACAGGCGGCGATTGGCCGGCAGCTTTTTGTACTTGTAAACCAGCACCAGTACGGTAGTGGGAACCGGTTTTTCAGCGTAAGTCTGCAGTTTGTCCAGGTCGCGAAGTTGTTGTGCTTCGCGAACAACAATTAACTGATGTTCCGCAAACATGGGGTAGCGAAGCGCAGCATCTGTTATGGTTTGTGCGTCGCAATCCTTTCCATATAAAATAGTATGGTTGAAGCTCTTCTCCGCTTCCGACAAAACAAGTTCTTCAAACAGCGCTTCGGCTTTATCCAGATAAAATGGCTCTTCGCCGTGCAGCAGGTACAACGGTTTAAACTGGCGCTTTGCCAGATCGCTTCGCAGGTTCTGGATGGTCATCAGAATTGCAGGTGCTTAACGGTATGCCCGCCGTTGATCAATTGGCGCAGGGACTCAATGCCTATCATCAGGTGCTGATCGACGTATTGTGCGGTAACTTTCTGATCGCTTTCGATGGTTTTTACCCCTTCCGGAATCATGGGCTGGTCGGAGACCAGCAACAATGCCCCCGCTGGAATTTTGTTGGCAAAAGCCGTGGTAAAAATGGTGGCCGTTTCCATGTCAATGGCCATGGCCCGGATGCGTCGGAGGTAACGCTTAAACCGGTCATCGTGTTCCCAAACACGGCGGTTGGTGGTGTACACTGTGCCCGTCCAATAATCGCGGTTCTGGTCCCGGATAGAGGTAGAAATGGCTTTTTGCAGCGCAAACGCCGGAAGTGCCGGCACTTCGGGCAGCAGGTAATCGTTGGAGGTTCCCTCGCCGCGAATAGCCGCAATAGGGAGGATAAGATCACCTATGTTGTTCTTCTTCTTAAGCCCGCCGCACTTGCCCAAAAACAACACTGCTTTGGGCATGGTTGCGGTCAAAAGATCAATCGTGGTAGCAGCATTGGCACTGCCCATGCCAAAATTGATAATGGTTATCCCCCCGGCCGTGGCACTGGACATGGCCTTATCCAGTCCCCGAATGGGCACATTATGCAAAGCGGCGAACTTTTCCACATAGGCCTGGAAATTCACCAGCATGATGTACTCGCTCATTTCCTCCAAGGTCAGGCCCGTGTAACGGGGCAGCCAATTCGCAACGATTTCCGCTTTAGTCTTCATCCGTAAGGGCCAAGTTAGCTAATTTCCCAGTCCCGCTTTGATCAGCCCGGGACTGCCATGCAAATCGAGTTTCCATCGTATGAGTTTCAATGGCGCGAATCAGCCGGTGTCCGGATGATCCGCGATCCGCTGCGTCGGCGCTATGTGGCCATAACCCCGGAGGAATGGGTGCGCCAACATTTGCTGCGCTATATGTTGGAGACCTGCGGGTATCCGGCATCTCGTATGTCCGTCGAAAAAAAACTGACCCTGAACGGCATGACACGGCGCGCCGATGCGGTGGTCTATGATCGGGAGGTCCATCCCTGGATGGTGCTGGAATGCAAAGCCCCGGAGATTGCGCTCAATCAAGCCGTTTTGGACCAGGCGGCAGGCTACAATACCGTCCTCAAAGCCCCCTATCTGGCCGTTTGCAACGGAACGGAGTTGCTGCTGGCACAAGTGGACGTCCTCAACGGCCAACGCCGCTTTTTGCAGCATTGGCCCAACTGGCCGGAAGCACCAAGTTGGTAGATTGCCCGGCCCGGGTGGCAAAGGGCCAGCTACGGGCATCTACAGGGCAATCGTGCACAAAAAACGGCCGGTTGCTTGCGCAACCGGCCGGAAAGAGATCCTTGTTGGGCAATCCTTGCCGCTAAGCCCCGGCTTGTCCAAAAGAAAGATCAGGGGAAAATTCCGAGGGCCAGGTAGTCCATCGCCACTTTGTTGATGGCGTTGACAAAGGCCGCGGTGCGCAGGTCTTCAACCTTTTTGTTCTTGCGCCAGATTTCCCGGATCTGCTGGTAAGAGCCCACCATGGTTTCTTCCAAACCGGAACGAACCAAGTCGATCTCATCGGCACCGCGAGCCAATTTTGCGATTTCCTCGGCCGGTACCTGCTTGTTGGTCAACTTCTCCATCATCTTGATCATGCCCTCTGAAGCGCTCTGATCAAAGCGTTTCTGCATCCGTCCGAAACGAATGTGCGAGAGGTTCTTGAGCCATTCGAAATACGATACCGTAACACCGCCGGCGTTCAGGTACATGTCCGGGATGACCATAATGCCGCGCTCCCGCATAATTTCATTGGCTTCAGGCGTAACGGGTCCATTGGCAGCCTCACCGACAATTTTAGCCTTGATTTGGCCGGCATTGCCCTCGTGAATGACGCTTTCAATGGCTGCGGGGATGAGAATATCACAGGCCAATTCAAGCACTTTCTCAGTGGGCTTGATGTTTTTGGCACCCGGGAAATCCAGGATGGAGCCTGTTTCCTTGCGGTGTTTGAGCACTTGCTCGATATCCAATCCCTTGGGGTTGTGAATCGCTCCTTCGTATTCGCCAAGGCCTACGATAATGGCCCCGGCTTCCTGGAAGAACTTTGCGGAATAGTAACCGACATTGCCCAGGCCCTGAATGACCACACGCTTCCCTTCGACGCCGGTGCTCAACCCCAGTTGCTTCATGTCTTCAGCGTTGTCCATGGCTTCGCGGATGCCGTAGTAAACACCTAACCCGGTGGCTTCTTTGCGGCCGTTGATGCCGTGCTGGTTAACTGGTTTGCCAGTAACGCAACCGTAGGCATCAATATCGCCTTTGCTCAGGGTCAGGTAGGTATCCAGAATCCAGGCCATCTCGCGTTCGCCGGTACCGTAGTCCGGAGCAGGGACGTCAATGCCCGGGCCAATGAAATTCTTCTTGACCAATTCGGCTGTGTAGCGGCGGGTAATGCGCTGCAACTGCGAAGTGGAGTAGTTTCTGGGGCTGATTTTTATGCCACCTTTTGCTCCGCCAAATGGAACGTCAACAATGGCGCACTTGTAGGTCATGAGCGCGGCAAGTGCCGTCACTTCATCCTGATCGACGTGGATGCTGTAGCGGATTCCACCTTTAGTGGGCAACCGGTGCTGGCTGTGCTGAACGCGGAAGGCCTCAATAACCTGATAATCGTTGCCGATTTTTACCGGAAAACGCATTTGATAGACTGCGTTCGGCACCTTGATTTGGTCCAAAAGCCCTTGGGGGTGTTTGGTGATCGGTGCCGCTTTGTCGAAATAGTAATCGACACTTTGGTGAAAGGAGTACTTTGATTTCGCCGTGCTCATAAAAGGGTCTTTTGGGCTGGGATGTAAGGAGGATTTTTGAAGGAACAGGGAATGGTTTTTGCCTGTCCTCAAGACTTTCCGGATGGCTTGCTTTTGCGCAAATGCTGTTCCATCCGATTAATTTTTCGATCCAGGCTGATCAGATAACCGATCAACCCAAAAAGGATGATCAGAATAACACCAACCACAACGTAGATCTTTCCGGAAGCGCGCAGACCGGTAGCTTGTTCCTGTTGTTGAGCCTGCAGCAACAAGGGGAAGCCATGCACCAGCGCGAATCCAAGAATTTTTTTTGTATTCATGAAGTTGGATAACTGGCCGCTATGCTTTTGGGAAAGACAAATCTAGGTGGTCTTCGTCGCGTTCCTGCAGGGAGCGTTCAACCGCTTTCATGCGCCAGCGGAGGCTGGAGATCCAAACGCCCAAACCGGTATAACCAAAAACTGCGGGGTAGAATACCGCGCGCATCCGGTCGTCCAGATCGTAAGCGGAAAAGCCAGGGTTTCCCCCACTGCCCGGGTGGAGAGAATCCACGCCGCTCATTCTGGGGAAAATGAAAATAAAAAAGATCAGCAAACTGTAGGCAAAGATGCTGTAGACTGCGGACAATCGCGCTGCCTTTTCGGGGTCATCCACAGAGCCCCTCAAAATGAAATAGGCCAGGTAGATCAGCAAGCCAATCATGGCCCCCAGCGTTTTTGGGTCGGAGAAAAGGAAGGCCCCAAGGCTTCCCCAGGTGTAATTGCCCCAAAGCATGCCGGTGGCAAAGCCCAAAACCCCAAAAATAATGGAAACTGCGGCCAGGGAGGAAGCGCGTTCATCCCACCGATCAGCACCACTGACCAGATAGGCAATGCTGAAGCCCAGTGAACCCAGCAGCATGAGGATCATGGCGAACCAAAGCGGCACGTGAAAGTACAGGTTGCGGATGGTCTCCTCCAGCACCACCAGATCAGGCACTGGTCCGAGCAACCCCTGCACAAATACATAGACCAAAAGGGCTATTGTTAGGGCTTTCAGGCTTGCAGACCAAGAGAATAGGGCCATGAGGGGTGGCAAAAGGACTGGTGAATCCGCAGGGGTTCGCGGTTCGATTAATCGCGCCAAAGGTAAGGAAAAAGGACCATCGCAAAAGCCAGGACCAGGATGTCAATACCCCCCAACAACAGGAGTCCTTGCCCGGGCGTCAGGCCGGGCGATGCCACTTGGAGCGGCATTAAACTGAGCATGGAAAGGGCCGTGAGCAAGCGGATGACGGGAACCAGGACAGGAAAACCCAAAATAGCCACCAATGTCCCGGAATTGGACGCCCCGGCTGCAATGGCAGAAACCATGGTAAAGACCAGCGAAAAAGCCCCGCTGCCCAACACCACCACAGCGAGAAACAGCCCTGGCCGCTCCGGGGGGAACCCCATCATGGCGGCAAAAAGCCCCAACCCTACGAGGGCCAGAATCATCATTAAAATAAAATTATAAATAATTTTTGATAGCATGACAGCCTCCGCTGACGCCAAGGTGTAGTAATACAGCTTGCGCCCTTCGCTTTCCATCAAAAAGCTTTTGGCCACTGCATTGGCTGCGGTAAACAAGACGGCCATCCAAAAAAGCAGCACCCAAACCCGGTCTTCCAACCGCTCAAACGTCAGGTAAATGAGCAGGATAACGGCCAAAAGGTACAGGGCAATTCCCCCGAGGGCGTATTTAAGGCGCCACTCCAACCGGGCTTCCTTGAGGATAAGGGCGAATACTTGTTGGTAAAACGTTGCGGGCATCGGGTGCAGAATCAACGAGCGGGGCACAAAGTTCGCACACAGTCAGCCGGAAATGATGCACTTAGCCGCTTGCTAACCTAAATTTAGCGCTGGAACCTTCCTTTATGTTCAAGAAAATTCTTGTGGCCAACCGGGGCGAAATTGCCCTACGGGTCATGCGCACTGCCCGCGAAATGGGCATTAGCACAGTTGCCGTGTACTCGGAAGCCGATCGGGGCGCCCTGCACGTGCGGTTTGCCGATGAAGCCATTTGCCTGGGTCCTGCAGCTTCCAGCCAGAGCTACCTTCGGGGCGACAAAATCATAGCAGAAGCGCTGCGCCTGGGGGTGGAAGCGATCCATCCCGGATACGGCTTTTTGAGCGAGAATGCGGCTTTTTGCCAGGCAGTCACCGATGCGGGCATGGTTTTCATCGGTCCTACGCCGCATGCCATTGAAATTATGGGCGATAAGCTCGCTTCCAAGCGCGCAGTTGCCGAATACAATGTGCCCATGGTTCCCGGGACACCGGGGGCGGTGAGTGATCCCGATGAAGCCCTTCGGCTGGCGGCCGAAATTGGGTACCCTGTCCTGATTAAGGCTTCCGCGGGGGGCGGGGGAAAGGGCATGCGCGTGGTGGAGCGGCCGGAGGACTTGAAAGCAGAGATGGCGCGCGCGTCCAGCGAAGCGGCTTCCGCTTTTGGCAACGGAGCGGTGTTTGTTGAAAAATTTGTTACCAAGCCCCGCCATGTTGAAGTACAGGTTCTGGGCGATACCCACGGAAATGTCGTTCACCTCTTTGAACGGGAGTGTTCCATCCAGCGCCGCCACCAAAAAGTGATCGAAGAAGCTCCTTCGGCAATTTTGACCCCTGAACTGCGCGCCGCCATGGGAGCGAGCGCCGTTGCCGTGGCGCAATCGGTCCATTATACGGGCGCCGGAACCGTAGAATTTCTTATGGATGCAGACCATAAGTACTACTTCCTCGAAATGAACACGCGGCTCCAGGTTGAACATCCGATTACCGAATTGATTACCGGAATTGACCTGGTGCGGGAGCAGATCAACATTGCCGCAGGCAAGCCCATTTCCTTTCGGCAAGAAGACCTGCGCATCCACGGGCATGCCCTGGAATTGCGCGTTTATGCCGAAGACCCGACCAACCGCTTTCTCCCCGATGTGGGCACCCTGCATACCTACCGACGCCCTCAGGGTCCAGGCATCCGGCTGGACGACGGGTTTGAAGAAGGCATGGAAATCCCCATTCACTACGACCCCATGATCGCCAAGCTCTGCGCGTGGGGGGCCAACCGCGAGCAGGCGATTGACCGGATGCTGCGCGCAATTGCAGAGTACCGCATCAACGGTGTGAAAACCACGCTGGCCTTTGGCGCTTTTGCCATTGACTCGGTCCCTTTTCGAACCGGTGACTTTGACACCAAGTTCGTGGAACAGCATTTTGATCCCGAAAAACTCAAACGCGACAACGCCGATGAAGCGGAAATCGCCGCACTGCTCGCCGCGCGGCTGCACAGCCAACGCCAGGTAAGCCAGGGGGCCGCTTCCGCAGTATCGCGCCCGCGAACTGCCTGGCAACTGAACCGCAGTTGAACACAGACGCTACGCTCTTTTCGCCCTTTAAAAGCAACCGACCTATGAAAACGAACAGACCTGTTTTTGGCTTACCGATTTTGGCTCCCAGCCAAATCCCAGCCCTGTTAACCCTGTTTCTGATGGTCTTTGGCGGGGCAAAAGCAGAAGCGCAAACCGTGGAATTCTCGGATGGTTTTGAATCCGGGTCTGCCGCCTGGATCCTGACGGGTGGCTACGGCATCAGTTCAACGTTTAGTTATGCCGGCACCAGCAGTTTAACGGAAAGCCCGGTAGGTTTTTACGGCGACGGCATAACGGCCACTGCCACCATGGTTTCCGGTGCAGATCTGACCGGTGCGTTGGATGCCAACTTGAGTTTCTGGGCCATCTATTCCATTGAAGCCGGATTTGACTATACCTATGTAGAGGTCTCCGGCGATGGCGGACCTTGGGTACTCCTGGATGCATTTGATGGCGAAGGGCTCCTGTCGCCATGGGTCCAGTACACGTATTCGCTCGGCGCTTTTGCGGGCAACAGCGATGTAAAAATCCGCTTCCGATTTGTCAGTGACGGGGCCGTCAATTTTGATGGTATGTATGTGGATGACCTGCAAATTACCAGCTCCAGTACAGACCTCGCTGCCCCATTGATTTTGCACGACGGCCCGCTGTTGTATGAAGGCAGCCCCGGCGATTTTCTGGTTAGCGCTAATCTGTTGGACCCCTCCGGGATTGCGTCCTCCACATTGGCCTATACCGTAGATGGAGGACCGCCGGTGGTGGTCTCAGGC
Organism: Bacteroidota bacterium; assembly: GCA_016124275.1. Taxonomy (GTDB): domain Bacteria; phylum Bacteroidota; class Bacteroidia; order Chitinophagales; family BACL12; genus WGOA01. The sequence goes on along the minus strand of WGOA01000013.1, from coordinate 17,617 downwards.
TCCGCTGTCACGGGCACGGAATGGGGGTATACTATCCCCGAACAAGCTGCGGGAAGTTGGGTGAGCTATACCCTTTCGGCAACCGATGCCTCTGCCGCGGCAAACTCGGGCACCAGTGCTGCATACAACTATATCGCCGGAAATTACATCGCATACGATAATTCCGTGATCGATTTTGTCAATTCTTTTGGTCCTTCGGGGTTGAGTGGCTCCAATTTTGCCGCCGTACGGATCAGCCTTCCAGGTACTTCCGATCTGGCCACGGTGTTGCTCCGCAATTATACCGATCCAACCCGACCCAACAACGACATCCTGGTGCACGTTTGGGATGACGCCGGAGGAATCCCCGGTACGGACCTGATTACTCCGTTCTCTGTGACACCGGAAGCTTCCCTGGGCGCCCCGAATCAAATGACCCGTGTGGACCTTCGCGCGTATTCAGCGGCACTCAGCGGTCTATCCGGCGACCTTTGGATCGGGTTTGAAGTGCCTGTCGGGCAAGCCTGGGTTAGCCAAACAACGCCGGGCATTGCAGGTCGGACCGCCATCCAGGCGGGTGGAATCTGGACCTTGATTTCCGATGACTACCACTTCAGGGCCATCACTACACTACCGCTCGGAGCACCCGCCGCTAGCTTCAGCATTGACGCCAGTTCCGATCCGGAAGTGAGCTTCACCGACCTGAGCAGCAACAGCCCGACGGGCTGGGCCTGGACCTTCGGCGACGGCGGCACCAGTGCCGACCAGAACCCGGTTTACACCTACACAGCCAACGGCACTTTTTCTGTTTGCTTAACGGCCTCCAACGGCACGGGAAGCGACACGAAGTGCCAGAGTTTGGTTGTTACAGGAGTGGTGGTAGCGCCCGTGGCTGATTTTGCCGCCGTAGTGGTTTTGGATACGGTCCGTTTCAGCGACCTGAGCAGCAACGGACCCACGAGCTGGGCCTGGACCTTTGGCGATGGTGCCGGCTCAACCTTGCAAAACCCGTCGCATGTTTATGACACGCTGGGCACTTACCCGGTTTGCCTGATTGCCAGCAATGCTGCTGGCAGTAGCGCCTCTTATTGCCAGGATGTGGTCATCACCGAACTGCCCTCCGGCCTCAGCAGCACGGTTGCACAGCCGGTACAGTTGTTCCCCAATCCTGCCAGCACCGCAGTCAATGTGATGCTTGGAGCGCCACTGGTCGAAATGGGATTCGGGCTGTTGAGCAGCCTCGATGGGCGCATCCATCAACGGTTCACGGTCCCGGCCGGGCAGCGCGAATTCGCTCTCCAAATTCAGAATCTGCATTCAGGAGTGTACCTGTTGGAGTTGAATGCAGGGAAAGAGCGCTGGAGCGGCAAGCTGCAGATTGGGCGTTAAGCCTGGCATTACTGGCCTTAGCCTTCCTGGCTTGAGCTATCCTGGCTTTAGCCATCATTGCGCCAATCGTCCATGTCGCGTCGGTCCTTTTTGGTGGGCCTCCCCGTTCCGCGTTCGCGCAGCGCTACAGGAATACTTTTGAGCGGGAGGAGCTTATCCAGCTCCCCTTGCGGCGTAAGGTCCTCCATGTATTCCGGTACCAACGGCGGACCAACGCGTTTTTCAAGGGGCTGAATGACCCGGTAGCGGTGCGTGACCATGCCTTTTCGAACTGTCAGGATTTCACCACCGGCTACAAGGCGGGAAGGCTTTACGGCGATGTCGTCTTGTTTGACGCGCGAGGTTCGGCAGGCCTCCGAGGCAAGGCTGCGGGTTTTGTAGATGCGGACTGCCCAAAGCCATTGGTCAACCCGGCACTTCTTCTTGTCGTCCGTGGAGACCTGGGCTTTGGGTGATTGATTGGCTGAGGGCATAACGAACAACACTGTTGTGTTGCAAAGGTAAGTTCAGCCGCCAAGAGCAGCGACGCGGTTGCGTATGGTCGTGTACCCCGGATTGGAAAGTCCTGCTGCGCGGGGTAATTTTAAGGCAATTGGCCAGCCGTCAATTGCGCAGTTGCCCGGACCTGAAGAGCCCTTCCCCCAAAACACAGCTTTATTTATCATGGCATCACCCTGGTTCCGCGAGGAACATCATTTGTTTCGGCAGAGCATTCGCGATTTTGTGGAAAAAGAAGTAGTGCCCAATGCTCCGGTTTGGGAAAAGCAAGGCTTCATCCCCCGCCAGGTCTGGGACCGGATGGGTGAACTCGGATTTTTGGGCATTAACCACGAGGAGCGTTTTGGAGGCAGCGCTGCTGATTTCTTTTACTCGGTCGTGTACCTCGAAGAGCTGGCGCGCTCCACCATGGGCGGCTTTACCAGTGCAGTAAGCGTGCACCAGTATATGGCCACTGCTCACATTGCGCGAGTGGGCTCCACGGATTTGCAGGAGCGCTTTTTAAAGCCTGCCATCAGCGGCCAGAAATGGGGAGCGCTGGGTATCTCTGAACCCGGAGCAGGGTCAGACGTGGCAGCCATCCGAACCACTGCTGTTCGCGATGGTGATCACTACGTAATCAATGGCTCTAAAACCTTTATCACCAACGGCGTCAACGGCGATTTTGTCACGCTGGCCTGCAAAACGAAGCCCGAAGCGGGAGCCGGGGGAATAAGCCTCATTGTGGTTGAGCAGGGCACGCCGGGTTTCCGGGCCAACAACCTGCACAAAATGGGCTGGCACAGCTCGGACACGGGGGAGCTGGCCTTTGACGATGTGCGGGTTCCTTTAAGCAACCTCGTTGGTCAGGAGAATCAGGGCTTTTACTACATCATGGATTCGTTCCAATTGGAACGACTCGTAGCAGCCATTCTATCCATTGGCGGTGCGCGGCACGCTCTGGAAATTGCCCTGCAATACCTGGATGAACGCGAAGCCTTTGGTCGAAAACTCAACCGATACCAGGTGTTGCGGCACCGAATGGTGGATCTGGCTACGGAATTGGAGGCTGCTGAACAGTTCGTTTACCACACCGCCTGGTTGTTTGACCGCGGTGAGTTTGCCGTGCGCCAATGTTCCATGGCCAAGTTGCTCACCTCAGAATTGGGCCTGAAGATGGCCGATGCCTGCCTGCAGTGTTTCGGCGGTTACGGCTACATGGAAGAGTACCCCATTGCCCGCATGTACCGCGACGCCCGCGCCGCAACCATCGTGGGCGGCTCCTCAGAAATCATGCGCGAGATCATAGGCAAAATGATGTTTGACGGAGCATCGTACCAGCCAGCCTATGGGGCCCATGATCATGCTCCCGCAACCACATCGCAAGGCAAGAACACGCAGGCTGCTTCCGATTTGCCCAGTGCACGTGAATTGATCCTGGGTCTGCCCAATCGCTTTAGGCCTGAAAAAGCCAAGGCCGATCTGAATCGCTCCTTCCAATTTGCCTTGCGGGGCGATGGGGGTGGCGAGTTTACCGTGCAGGTAAACGCCGACGGTGTCCGGGTCAGCGAAGGGTTGAGCGGCAAGGCCGACTGCCTGGTTGAAGCGGAAGCCAGCGACTACGCAAACCTGGAGCTGGGTCGACTGGACCCTCAAACTGCCTTGATGAGCGGCAAGGTGCGCATCAGCGACCTTGGTGCCATGATGGCTTTTACCCCACTTTTTAATCGCTGGTCGTGAACCAGGAACCTGGCTCGCCCCAGCGTCAACCATCCGGACCGCTGCGAGGATTGCGTGTGCTGGACTTAAGTCGGCTTCTCCCCGCCCCTTTAGCGGGCATGCTGCTGGCGGACATGGGCGCTGACGTCATTAAGATTGAGCGGCCTTCAGAGCCGGATTACGTGAGGCATTACCCGCCATTTGTTAACGGGCAATCGGCTTACTACCACGCGCTCAACCGAAGCAAACGAAGCCTGGCCCTGGACACGCAAGGCGCAGAAGGCCTGGAAATATTTTTCAAGCTGATAGAGCGCTCCGATGTCGTGCTGGAATCCTTCCGACCGGGTGTTTTGGACAAACTCGGCATGGGCTATGCGGCTGCCCGAAAGCGCAACCCGCGGATCATTTATGCCAGCGTAACGGGCTATGGCCAAACCGGGCTTTACGCGCAACGCGCCGGACACGATCTCAATTACATGGGTTATGCCGGGTTACTGTCGCTCAGTGCCGATCATGCCGGACGCCCGGTGCAACCCGGACTTCAAGTCGCCGACATTGCAGGGGGCTCCTATGCCGTGCTTTCCGGTATTTTAGCGGCGCTGTGGCACCGGGAGCGCACAGGCGAAGGGCAGCATGTTGATGTTGCCATGACAGAAGCTGTTCGCTTGCTTTCAGTGCTGCCTTCGGCAGAATGGGAAGCCAGTGGACAACTTCCGTTGCCTGGAAAAGGGCCGTTAACCGGAGGATTAGCCACCTACGGGCTGTACCAATGCCGCGATGGCGGCTGGATGGCCCTTGGTGCCCTGGAACCCAAATTCTGGTTGCGCTTTTGCCAGGCGGCTGGCGTTTTGGATTGGGGTACCCGGATGCTGCCTGACCCGGAGACCCAACAAGCCCTGCGGCAAGACCTGGAAAAACTTTTTGCCACGCGCGACCGCTCCGAATGGGAGAAACTTGGCGCCGAAGCAGACTGCTGCCTAAGCCCTGTGCTCGATTTGGAAGAAGCCGAAAACGACCCGCATTTGCGTGCCAGAAGAGGACCGGAAGGTTCTGCGACGGAACCACCCTTTCCGTTGCGCGGCGTGCCTGTTCCCTGGCGATTTAGCGGCAGTCCGGCAAAACCTGTCCATTCGGCTCCAGCTTTAGGTAACGACACACAAGTCATTTTAAATGAGCTTAGTATATCGGCTGATCTTCAAGAAAAGTTGCGCCAAAGCGGACAGCTTCGCTAAAGCAATTCTACCCCGGAAACCTCCAAATTGTCCCATTCCCCACCAGCAGCGTGTAACTTCCCGAAGCTTTGTTCGTTTCGGTGGTATGTAACACTATTTTCATGCGACTCCCTTCCCCTTTCCTGCGCTTTCTTCCCTTAACGTTCAGCCTGTTGCTGAGCCTTTGTGCAGGACTTTCGCTGCGCGCTGAACATTACAGCGGCGTTTCTTCTATTGCTGGCCTGCCCTTTCCTGAAAAGGATCTTCCCGGTGTAAGCCTCAACCACGGCATTGTGGAGCTTCGATCATTGGACACTTTAGCCCAATACCGTTTGGTTCTCGATTTTAAGAATACAACAAGCGAGTATCAGGCCACGCAGATGATCACGCCAATGCGATTTTATTTTAATGAATTCCGGCCTGACTTGCGCGCTCCGATGCTGGAGCGGCTCGCGGATGTCTTCCCGACTGATTTTCAAGTTGGCAATCCTTACAGCGATACCCGGGCTGACTTGCAGGCCAACTTTGGCAAGCGCTTGTTTATCCGCAAGTTCGTTACAACCATGGACCTGGCCAGACTGGGCATTGCCTGTCAGGCAGAAATTGAGGGAACTCCGCTCAGTGCCAAGAAAATCTTCCTGGAGTTTCGCTGGGTAGAACCTGTCAAAGCCGAGTGGCAGGGAACGGGTCGTGTGCTTTGCATGGAAGTAAGGGTTCAGCACGAAGTATTGATCAAACCAGGCGAAAACCGAAAGGTGGAAATGCGCTTGAAACTGCCTTCGCTGATTACGGGCAAGACCCTTCCCCAACACTATGCGCCCTTTGAACTGGCAGGTCCAAGCCGTTGGGACGGCAACATAAGCCAGCTCTTCCTGGTAAACAGTATCCACGAAGCAACCTTGGCCATTCCGGCAAGTTTTAGCCACCAGCGTTTTCAGGAAGGGCTGGACAACAACGTCACCCTCATTGAAAACCTGAGTCCCCGCAATGGCGACCGCATTGCTTTTTACAACCGAAGCCCTGGTGATCCGGCTTGCGACATCGCCACCAGCCAGGTCAGTTTCCCTTCTGCGGTGCGCAACATCAGTGCATCGAGTTACTTGAACAGACCGAAGGAATTTCCCAACCTGCAAGTTGAGGAGCGATCGACGTTGCTTCTGACGAGTGAAATTCCCGAATACGAGCATTTAAGTGGATTTGACTTAACGCTGCTTTCCGCCGAAAGCCAACTCTCCAGCCTTCCAAATCCGGCTGCACAGCGCATCACGTCGCTGCCTTGCAACCGCCCGGAAGGCCCCGCCATCTCCATTGATGGATACTGCCACCCGGTATTCGCATTTGACCTGGGTCCTGAACAGGGGTTCCAAATGCAGACAGCCTGGTGCGAGGACGCTGCGGGTCCAGGCAAAGGAGAATACCTGCGTTTTGAATTGACACAGCCTGCCCATGCTATGCATGTGCATAACGGCTACCAATTCAGCGACGAGAAGTACGCTGCGAACAACCGCTTGCGCACCTTCACATTGAAGTCAGAAGACGGGCGTTTTTCTAAAGTCTTGCCGGTAACGGATCTGCGCATTCTCAACTTATACGATCTTGATCTTCAGCCAGGCTTTTACACCCTGAACATTGACGGCACTTATGATGGGACCTCTCCCACCGCTTGTTTGTCTGCTGTCTATTTCGAATTCGAGGTAACAGAGCCCTGGTTCCGTCAGCACTTCCGCAAAGCAACCAAGTAATCCAAGGGGTCCAGCCCTACCTTTGCCGGATGAATGAGATCCGGAATACACGCTCGCCGCAGTCCATTGCTATTATCGGTTGTGGCAATATGGGCTTGACTTATGCCCGCTCTTTCCGCCAGTACGGCCTTTGTACGGCTGAACAGTTGCTTTTGGTTGAAAAGAGCGCCGAACAGCGCGCACAACCGGAGCTGCATCAACTCGGTCAGTTAACGCAAGGCCCTGGTGAGCGTTTAAGGCATTGCCAAATTGTTGTACTCGCGGTCAAACCGCAGGACTTTGCCGCACTGGCACCGGAGCTTTCGCCCTACCTGCAACCCGATCAGGTTTTGTTGTCCATCATGGCGGGCATAACCATGTCCCGCATTTCCGATAGCCTGCAGCAACCGCTCATTGTCCGCGCTATGCCCAATTTGCCGGCGCGGATTGGAATGGGTATGACGGCATTCGCTGCGTTGCCGGAGGTAGATCGCGGTCATTTGCACATGGCCGAAACACTCCTCAACACGACTGGCCGGGCAGTCTTTTTAGAGGATGAATCCCTCCTGGATGCGGTGACCGCCGTAAGTGGCAGTGGCCCGGCGTACTTCTTTTACTTTGTGCAGGAGATGGTCCAGGCCGCAGTGGAAATGGGGCTTGATGAGGCAACCGCCCGAGTATTGGTCAAGCAAACCATGTTGGGTTCCTACCACCTGCTCAATCAAAGCGAGGAAGGACCGGCGGAGTTAATCCGATCGGTAAGTTCACGCGGTGGCACAACGGAAGCAGCTTTCCTTGCCTTTTCTGAAGGCCGGTTAGGCGAAGTGCTTCGCAACGGATTGCAACGGGCAGAATCCCGTGCCCGGGAATTGAGCGGTGCGCTTTAAGCGCATTCTCTGAAGGATCTTCCGTTAGCGCTTGCGAATTTTGGCCTCTTTCTTCAAGTCATTCAGCGCATCATCGGCACTTTCGTTCATGACCTGTGCCTGGTGGTGGATGGACTCCTTGTGGATAGCCTGAAACACGTCCCGGACAAATTTATCGCTCAGGTTTTTGCGACGGCCAAACTCGTGCCGGCTCTCCAGGATTTCATTCCAACGCCCTCGCTGGAGGATCGTCAGGTTGTTCTCCTTTTTGTACATACCAATTTCGCGAACGATGTCCATGCGCTCCGCCAGCAATTCTATGATGTATTTATCAATACGGTCAATGTTGCTACGACGGCTCTCCAATTCCGTAGAGGCGGATTCCGGAGGCGTTTCTTCGTGGCGGAAAATGAGCGACTCTATAATGTGGGAATAGGCCTCGGGAACCACTTGCTGCTTGGCATCAGAAAGTGCTTTATCCGGATTGATATGGCTTTCAATCATCAGGCCATCCAAACCAATGTCCATAGCCGTTTGAGAAACTTCCTGCAGCAATTCACGTGTGCCACAAATGTGGCTGGGATCGCAAATGACCGGGAGGTCCGGGTAGCGGCGCTTTAATTCAATGGGGATTTCCCATTTGGGTCGGTTGCGGAATTTGGTTTTTTCGTAGGTCGAAAATCCGCGATGTATAGCGGCCAGGCGGGTAATCCCAACCCGATTCAAGCGCTCAAAAGCACCAATCCACAACTCCAAGTCTGGATTGACAGGATTTTTAACCATAACAGGAATGTCAACACCGTGCAGGGCATCGCAAATTTCCTGAACCGCAAACGGGTTTACCGTGGTGCGCGCACCAATCCAGAGCACATCCACGCCGCTGCGAAGCGCTTCGTAAACGTGTTTAACATTGGCCACCTCGACGCAAACCGGCAAATTGGTATCAAACCCGGCATCCTTAAGCCATTTCAAGCCAATAGAGCCGATGCCTTCAAAATTGTTGGGGCGTGTTCTGGGCTTCCATATGCCCGCGCGGAGCATATCAACGCGGTGCTTGGCAAGACCACGAGCGGTCTGCATGACCTGGTCTTCGGACTCAGCAGAACAAGGTCCGGCGAAAAAAACGGGGGTCTTCCAGCCATAACCCCACTCGGACAATGGGGTAATCTGCAATTCTACGCTCATGTTGCGGTTATTCTTAAGATCTGAAACTGATTCAACGGCCCGAAGCGTTTTGGACGGCTCGCAAAGGTGACCTGGGCAGTGAACCAGCGTGTAAAGTACGGATAATCAAGGGTATTACAAACCCCATACCGTATTTATCCTAACGGAAAATGCTACCCGGTAGTTACCCGATATAGGTTTTTCCTGCGGGAAAAACCCCTAACAAGCGGAGCTCTGGCAATTGCTCCGACAGCCAATCCTGAACCGCCTGCCAAGGCATGCGCCCTTCAACGTTAAAGTCCAGGTAAAGCTGATAGCGCCACCCACCATCCGGATCGGGGAGCGAATCGAGTCGGCGAAGTTTAAGGCCAGCTGCATGCATTGCAGCCAGTGGTCCCGACAAACTCGAAAGCCCGCCATCAGGCTGGCCGGTCAACAGGATTCGCTCTGGGTTTTCTGTGGAAGGCGGTTCTTTTTGGAGCACCAAAAATCGGGTTTGGTTTCCTCTCCGGTCTTCAACATTGGGCTGAAGGAGCGCCAGGCCGAATTGAGCTATGGCAGCTTGGCCAGTTACTGCAGCTAGCGACGGGTCCCCCTTCTCGGCAACCTTTCGGGCTGCATTGGCTGTGTCAGAAGCTTCCACAGCAGTAATCCAGGGATGTTGGCGCAGAAATCGGGAGACCTGCTTAAGCGCCATGGGGTGAGAATGAACTTCGCGCAGTGCGGACAATGGTGTACCTGCCATACCAGCCAAATGCAGGTTGATGGAAAGCAGAATTTCGCTGGAAGCGTGCAACCCGGAAAGCCGCAAACGCTCCTGGTTTCCTGGAACGGGTCCGGCAAGTGAATTTTCCCAAGCCATCACTCCGTAAGCAGCCCGTCCGGATTGTACATGATCGATAAGAACATCAAAACTGTCCGACTCAAGCAAAACCACATCATGGCCAAAATGATAGCCGGCCGCCGCTCCGTGAAATGCCTCCCTTCGACCTAAAATGGCAATGTGACGCTCTTTTTCAATCATAAAATTTATAGATATAATAAAGTTATCATTGTAGTTACAACCACCAGCAACAATACGGTGAGACCTCCGCCAACTTTGAAAAAGTCAGAAAACCGGTAATTGCCCGGGCCATAAATCAATGTATTGGTCTGGTAGCCAACCGGCGTAATGAAACTTGTGCTGGCGGCAAACATGATGGCCAGTAAAAAGGCCTTGGGATCAACGCCCATCTGATGAGCCAGCCCAATGCCAATGGGCGCAACCAGAATAGCCGTAGCGTTGTTGGACATGATGCTGGTCAACATGGAAGTAAACGTGAACAAAATAGCTACAACCCAGATTGGATTGGTCTGCCCGAGAAAAGCGTACAGATTATCAGAAATTAATGCAGCAGCACCCGAGTTTTCAATGGCTAATCCAAGTGGAATGAGTCCCGCCAACAAAAATATGATCTTCCACTCTACGCTTCGGTAGGCTTCGCGAATGGTAATGCATTCAAACAGGAACATCAACACACAGCCCGTCAGCGAAGTGACCAGAATGGGGGCTAGTCCAAAGGCTGCAGTAACCACTACCGCAGCAGTTATGAGGACGGAAAGAAAAAGTTTTCGTTTATCGTATACGGGTTTCTCAATCTCCGACATGGGAATAAAGTCGAAATTGCGCTTAAATCCTTTGATCGAATCCTTTTTGACCTCCAGCAGAATATCATCGCCGAAGCGCAGGATCGTATCGCCGATTTTATTGCGCAAATAAGTACCCCTGCGCCGAATAGCTAAGGGCACGGCACCATAAAGCGTTTTGAAGTCGATTTCCCGAACCGAGCGGCGCACGAGTTTTGAATTGGGGGCTACGACCACTTCCAACAACATGGTTTCGCCTGAAATCAGATCTTCATCGCCAAACTCACCGCGCGATAAAATCGCTACACCCGGCTGGTCCTGGATAACCAGAATGTCATCGACATTCACCTTGAGTAAAATCTGATCGCCCTCCCGCAGGACCTCGCGTTGGGACGGGAGCCAGACATCGCCGTCCTTGTGGCTGACTTCCAATATTTCCGCGTCCAGGTCCAGAGTTAAAAAGGTTTGGCTGATGTGCTGTCCCGCCAACGGGGATCCCGGTGTGATGACAATTTCTGTGAGGTAATCTTTGAGTTCGTATTGATCAGTCAATGATTCATCCAGCGACCGATGCCCGATCAATCGATCTCCTACTATAAACATGTAGATGGCAAAAACAAGAACACATACGAAGCCTATCAGACTAAATTCAAAAATTCCGAATCCAACCCCGCCATTTGAAGAGGCATAAATGTCACTGACCAGAATGTTAGTGGACGTGCCGATGACCGTGCAAGTGCCTCCAACCATTGCAGCAAATGAAAGGGGCATCAAAAACTTACCGGGGCTGTTTCGGGTAAATTTGGCTATTCGAAAGACGATAGGCATGAAAATGACCACCACCGCTGTATTGTTGATAAAGGCCGATAATAAAGCGGAAACCACTAAAATGATGAAAAGTGCGCGATTGGCTGATTTGCCAATAGTTTTAATGAGGTATCGGCCAAGTAAATTAACCGCGCCGGTTGTTTGCAGTCCGGCAGACAGGATCAGCAAGGCTAAAACCGTTATGGTTGCAGAATTGGCAAAGCCCGATGTGCCCTCTTCAGGCGTTACAAGCCCTGTTAACATCAAGAGCACCATGATAATCATGGCCACCAAATCAATGGAAATGATTTCTGTAGCAAACAAGACGATCGCCCCAAGAATGATCCCGAGAACGAGCATGATCTCCATCGACATGCGCGAAAGGTAAGCAAGGCCTTACCCTATTCGGTAAACATTGCACAAATAATAATAGGTATGAAAGAAGATGGCCAGCGTGTTTCGAATCCGGGGCTTGCGTTGATCCTACAGGTAGTCCGCAAAAACCGAGACCGAAACACCATCATTTCGCTCATTCTGGCTGTTTGCTGCGGCACCTACCTCGGGTGGCGGCTCTCTATTCCGGTATTTTTCTGGGAAGGGGGTAACGTCATGCTGGCAGCGGGCCTGATCGCTGCCGTGGCCTATGCCGGGATGGAGCAGCTCAGGCATAACGCCACTGCCGATGACTTTGAAGCGTTACTTTCTACACAAGCCAATAGACTTGTCTGGGTTTACTACTTAAAAGTAGACATTCAACCATTTGGGGTTCACGTTCGTCAAACGACTACTTTATTCTTCTGGTTGGACAACCACAGCAACGTTGTTTTGCGGGCTACAGAAGCTGAAAGCATTGCCATTATGAACGCCATACGCTCCTCGCTCCCGCATGCAAGTTTTGGGTATAGCCTCCAAAAGGAGCAATTGTACAGGGCCGATCCTGCATTACTCAGGCGTTAACCCTCGAAGAAGGGCATTTTTAGGTACACTCCCGATAAAATCACCATTAATAGTGAACGCAGCCTAAAAACCGCCTTCTAGCTTTACGTCAGGATTTTCGATACTTCTGAGAGATGGGAAAGAATGGGCCGGCGGGATAATCCCGTCGGCCCAATTCTATTTAGGCGCGAATAATGAAGTTTTTAATCCGCGCCAGAGTTGCCATGCAACGTGGCTGGTGCTTCCAAAAACTCCGCAGGGAGGCTTGTGCAGTTTCAAGCAGCGTGTATATTTGGGCATTCCTCAGAGGAAGCTCTGCCCTTGAACCCGACATCCACAACCGATTTTTCTGCAGCATCGCGGCCCGTTGTTGAACAGGACATCCGGGAAGCGCACACGCTGCCCGCTTCTTTTTATCGGAGCAAGGATGCGTATTACCAATCGCTTCAACACGCATTTGCGCCTTCCTGGCAATACATTGGCCATAGCGCTGCTTTGGAGCCCTTTGATTGGTTCCCGTTTACGCTTTTACCAGAAAGCCTAAATGAACCCCTTCTGTTGAGCAGGGAAGCGCAGGGATGGAAATGCCTCTCTAATGTTTGCACCCACCGCGGACATGTTATGCTCAGCGAGCCTTGCCGTGGGGAACGAATTCGTTGCCGCTACCACGGCAGAACCTTTGATCGCCAAGGCCGCTTAAAAAATGCGCCTGGGTTTGAAAATGCGCTGAACTTTCCCGAGCCCGAAGACCATTTACCGGAATTGCCGCTCGAAAACCTCGGGGGCTTGCTTTTCACTCGATTGCTTACCGGACATAATCTTGGGCTGCCGTTCAACACCTGGATGGAACCAGTTCTGACGCGGATACCCGCGGCATTTTTACACGATTTGCAACCCCGGCCCGATTTGGATGTTGACTACCCTGTTGAGGCCCATTGGGGGCTTTATTGCGACAATTACCTGGAGGGTTTTCACATCCCCTTTGTTCACCCGGCACTGAACAAAGTGTTGGATTTCAGTGCATACCGTACGGAATGTTATGCCCACGGAAGCCTGCAAACAGGAATCGCCAAGCCCGGTGAGCTGTGCTTTGACTTTGGGGAACCCAATGTTGCAGCATACTATTATTTTTTGTTTCCAAACCTGATGCTGAACTTTTATCCCTGGGGCCTGTCGCTTAACCTGGTTGAACCACGCGGGACGGATGGTTGCATTGTCCGGTTCAGAACCTTCGTTGCCCGTCCCGATTTACTGGAACAAGCCTACAACATAGACGAAGTACAACGAGAGGACGAAGAAGTGGTTCATGCTGTTCAGCGGGGGGTTCAATCGCATCTCTATCGCAGGGGCCGATTCTCGCCGGATTTGGAACAAGGCGTCCACCAGTTTCACAGCCAACTCGCCCAGGTCATGGAATACGCTCAACAGACCGCGGATTCATCCAACCGAGGCACGCCTTGAAAGAACAAGCGCTACCCGGAATTTTATCAGAAGGGCTGATTCTCGCTCTTGTCGTGGCTCCATTTGCATACCTGGCTGGCATTTGGGCCAGCTTGCCAGAGACCATACCCATGCATTATAATATGGCTGCTGAGGTAGACCGCTACGGATCAAAAAAAGAGCTCTGGATTCCAGTAATCATGGTAGTTGTTCCAATATATATTATTCTTATGATTGTGCCCCGGGTGGAAAACAAAGCGCAGCAGGACGCCAAATGGCAACAGTCCTTTTACCGATTGCGCTTTTTTTTACAGCTGTGCTTATCTGCCGTGGCCTGCTGGATTGTCTATACGAGCCAAAACCCTGAACGCATGGAACCAGCGCTGATTCTCGGCGCTTTGTGTGCCCTTTTTGCCGGATTGGGGTGGTTGATTCCGGCAGATGGAGCGAGCAATGCTTTCGCGATCCGAACACCCTGGACGCGTAATCATCCAACAATAGAGGCCAAAACGCGAAAATTTACCCGCGCTTTTTGGATTTTAGGTGGACTATTAGGCATTCCGTTGGTTGTGCTCCTCCCCTCTTCGTGGCAATTTCCCGTCTGGCTCCTTTGGTTGCTGATAATGGCGTTTTCTCCAGTTGTCTACAGTTGGCGGATCGGCCGACCCCACAGCTAAGCCGTGTTATCGCCATCGGTTTATGGCTGCCAAAACATCCTCAACAAACCCTCAACAAACCCCCAGGACACCCTCAAAACACACTTTGTACCCGCTCGGCTAAAGCGCGCAGACCGCCGTGCAAACCAACCGGGTACAAGTGCCGCGACAGGATCCGGATAACGACCAATTGGGGGGGCGACGCAGATCGCCGGCAGGCCTGATCGCCTCCCTGCCTGCAGCATGGAGAAGCGTTGGATCAACGGGCAGCACTGCACAAGTGGTGCTGCTGCCGCCACCGCTTTCCGCATACTGAGCAGCCAGCCAACAGGGTCCATCCGCAGATAAAAACACTCCCGTAGAGTCTCCTGAATGGAGCAACAGCTCCCGCGTACTCCAAGGCCCGGACGGCTCATGTTCCCCATCCGCTGTCCTTAGATAGACCGGGTTAACCCAAGACAACACGCCGGAGCCATCGGTCTGAAGCACCTGTCCGGGCAAACCGTCGGTGGTAGGCAGCGTCAGCCAGACATTGCCCGACAGCCCGTCCGGCGCCCGGAGTCCGATGAAGCTGGAGCCACCGGCATCCAATTCGCGAAAGCGAATGCCGCCCGTCTGGCCGCTCAGGGCACCAAAAGGGTAGACCGTCGGGCTCTTATCCTCCTCCACTAAAAACAGAAAATCTCCGGCATCGTTGAGGATACCGAAGTCGGAGCTCGCATTGTCAGCATTGGCATCCAGATAAATTTCTATGCTACCGTCTGCAATCACATCAAAATTCTCACCTGTATAAAACTTTCGCGAGTCACCGGCAAGCGTAAAATTGCCGTTAAAGCGGCCATACCCATTAAAATCACCGAACCCGTCGGCGGTGGTATTGCCCGCTTCGCTGACCTCAAAAACCACGCTGCCCAGATCCGGTCCACTCTTTTTGATGCTGAACCGCTCTGACCCATCGTTGTTTGCATCAAGTTTAAGCGAAATGCCGCCATTGGAAAGCAAATGAAGCACGCTAGCCGGGCTGCTCTGGTTGCCCATCAGCGTATCGCCGTCTATGCGAACATTCCCATTGACATGGAGCTTTTCCTGAGGCATCGGATGTCCAATGCCCACGTTTTGCGACCAGCTTTTCGGAGCAAAGGCCAAAACGGCTGCAAGCAGAAAATATCGTTGCAGCCCAGCCGATGGCGAAATCACAAGGGCTCGAAGACCTGGTCCACAGCCCGCCAGAAGGTTCCTTTTCATGGCGCAAGGGTACTTGGTTCTGCAGACGCATTTGCCAAAAGCGCACTTCCATTTCGCCCGTGTGGAAAAAGTTCATGACCTGATGCACCATTGACCTAAATCAGGGCAGGTGCCCACACAAAGCATCTAAATTGGCCCGGTTTTTGGCTAATCTTTTGGGAACTCCTCCTCAACCTATGAAAAAGTGGATCTTTTTAAGCCTGGCAGCGCTGATAAGCACGGCTGTCCTGGCTTCGGATGACTGGTCCGACAACCTGAACGAAACCGACCGGGAAGCCTTGGATGCCTTGGTACTCTACCCGGCAGATGTTCGCCAGTCTATATTAATTGCAGGAACCAAACCGGAACTTTTGGTGCGGCTGGATCGCCTGCAAAAGGAATCGCAGGGCAACTTTGAAGCGGCCCTGCAATCGCTGAATCAACAAGATCAGGAGGCGATTTGGGAGTTAACCCGGTACAGCGGTTTGCTGGAAACCATGACCCGTTCCGGAAGCCCCTCTGCTGCCGAGTTGCAGCGAATTGCCGCCGGATACGAGGAGGCCCTTCGACCCAGCATCCTGGATCAGGGCCAACGCAATTTCAATGTGCTCGTTGCTGTTCAACGCACCCAAAAGCAAGCCGAACAGGGGTACACGGATTTATTGGCTCCTTATTCGGGCGAAGTGCGCGGTGCCTTTAATCAACTGATCGGGATGCCGGAAGTGCTGGAAATTCTGAGCAGTCACCTGAATTTGACGGTGCTGGTGAGCGATTTGTACAGCCGCGACCCAGCGGGTGTCAGCGCGCACCTCGATGCGTTGGCTATTGAGGCTGCCGCCCGGCAGAAAGAAGCTTTAGCCGACTGGCAGGCACAATTGGAAAGCGACCCGCAAATGCGCACGGAGCTGGAATCAGCTGCTGCCATGTACGCTGAAGAACAAGGCTGGACGGATGACGAATACACCTTGCCTCCGCAAGAAAGTACCACCCGCGTTGAAGTGCGCTATGTTTACGAGCCCTACCCCTACTGGTTTGGCTACCCATACTGGCGCCCTTACCGCAGTTGGTATCCCTACCCCTGGTGGTACGATTGGGGCTTTTACTACGGTCCCCGGGGTTCACTCGTAGTCTTTGGCATGCCAACGTACACCTTCTGGGGATGGTACTACGGCAACCCTTACCGCCACTACTACTACCCTCACCTGACCAACGGCTGTGTCGCCTATTACAACAACCACCGCCGCACGGGAGTTTCGCTGAACGGCCCCACCCGCGACTTTATCAAGCGCAGTGAAGGCATCGCCGGCAAAAACTGGCTGGATGAGCAGGATGGCCGGGTAAACAAGATCAGGGACTTCGGCAAACTGGAAATGGATTACGCGGCGCAATCCGCCGGCGTGGACCGCCAAAAAACCCGTACCGAATTGTTGCGGGAAAACCCGAAGAAATACCCGACCATTCAGGCTCCCAATGCACAAACGGCAGACCCGGACCGGCCAAGTGTACGCCCAACGCCTACCAGGCCTGAGGCCACCCGGCCCAGTGCTAAACCAAGCACTGACCCGGCTGACCCAGCCCGGAACCCCACCGAAAGACCGGCACCCGCTCCGGACAAGCCCGCTCCAACCGCGCCAAGGCCTTCAAAACCGGAAGCCCGGCCAAGCCCCCAACCTGTTGCACCAGACCGAATGATCGAGCGGCCGCAGACAGAGCCCAGCCGCATGACACGCCCGGAAGACTTGCACAAAGGAACCTGGAGCAGACCGGAACCCAGCCGGGCAGCACCAGCCCCAAGCCGCCCATCACCGAGCCGGGCCACACCAGCTCCATCGGCACCGCGTGGCGGGGTGAGCAGTCCGCCCCGAAGCAGCAGCAAGACAACACCCCGATCCAGCATTTCGGTGCAGAGCCAGTCTTCCAGCCGCAGCAGCGCCGTCAACCGATCAACGGGTCGAACGGGGGCAACCAATACCACACGCAGCGGCGGTTCCCGACCGTAACCGCAATCAACCCTTCAACCTCAAACGACGAACCCGCTCTGGCTTACCAGAGCGGGTTCATGGGTTATGGACCGTATTGTGCCAGGACCTTTATTGGCCTAACGACGCTTTAACCTTGTTCTCCAGGGCTTCCATGGGACAATATTTGCCTTGAATGCCGACTCCTTCAATGGTGCATCCCATAGGCTCTACGCGGGCCAAAGCGGGGGGATATCCCTCTTCATGCAGAGCAATTGCCTCGCCAATGTAAAAACGCTTGATCTTGTTTTGGTCAGAAGGCTTGTCATCAATGGCGCCGCTGTACAACAAACGGTACCTGCCTTTCTGCGCAGCATCGCTCACCAGAACAAAAGCCTCCGGCGTTTTACTGGCTCCATATCGCCGCGCCACCGCCTGGGTTTC
>WGOA01000061.1 GCA_016124275.1 Bacteroidota bacterium | reverse complement strand
GCTGCGCGAATTTGGTTCAGGCATGCGCTTTGTGCACATTGTCCGCGATGGCCGCGACGTGGTGACCTCTGTTCACCCAACCTTGAAAGGTGAATATTGGGTTGCCCCGGAGCGCTGGGTGCGCGATGTGCAGCTCGGAGTAGCCTACATGGACCATCCACAAGTGTACACCATCCGCTATGAAGACCTGGTGGCAGACCGGGAGAAAGCCCTGGGCGCCTTGCTGCAGTTTCTGGAACTTGATCTGCACCCCGATGTGCTGGCGCACGATAAAAAGACGACGGTGCGCACCATCAACGCCTGGGAAGGTGAAGTGCAAGCCGTGTACACCTCTTCCATTGCCAAGTGGAAAGATCCGCAGCACGCCGAAGTGGTGCAACAGCTCAACCAGTTGCAGGCCCCTTATCAATTATTGGAAAAACTCGGCTACGTTTAGCCTGTTTGAAAAACTCGGTATCGCAGCCTCTTAGAAGAGCCCAGGTACGATGAGCAACCGCTGTTCAGCGCACTCTGACCACCAGGTACTTGTCGTTCTGGAACACCACGGGAAAGGGCTGGTCGGTAGGGCGAAAAAGGACGGCATAGACCTGCGAAGATGCGGGCAGTTCTGTGGCTATTCCCTGGAAATTTGCTTCCGTTAAGGCGCGATAGCCCTGGTCCATGGTGGCGGGATCTCCGCTGAAACCAACGTTTTTCATACGCTCCAGCCAAGCCGGACCAAAAGCCTGGTTGAAAAAATTCTGCGTGCCGTCGTTCCAATCGACGTAGACGGTGCGGTGGCTGTCAACCCGAAAACCGCGCTGGCCGGGAGGCACAATAAACCCTGCATCCAGTGGAGTCTTGTCCCGCGCCCATTGTTGTACGGCTACCCATTGGGCTTCCTGCTGGTTATCGATGTGGAAACCGCGAAGGAACAGCGAAACCGGAACCATCAGCATGACCACGGCCATCGGTGCTATAACCATCCGCGGTAAAGGCCAATGCAGCACGCGAACGCCATACAACGCAGTTGCCAACAGCACCGCCCAGGTGCCCAACATGGCCGCGTACTTGAGCGGATCCATTTCCAGCCAGGCCGGCGCGGCTAAAACAGCGGCAAGCAGGGCGATTTTCCAGGAAAGGTCGCCCCGGGCGGCGTCCACCATTCCCCGGGCAAAAACGATCATGCCCAGCATAAAAGCAAAGGGATAGCTGCGAAAAAATTGAAATTGAATAGGCAGCGATAGCGGGATGAATTCTGAAAAGACAGTACCCAATACCGCCATGATGCCTACGGCAAACCAGGTGGCCTGGACCAGCTGGTCTTTGGGGCTTGGCTTGCGACCGCGCTGAACCAGGGCGATGCCCACCCAGAACAAAAGGGCGCGCAACCAACCGTCGAGCGGCCAGGTAAAGGGAAAAACGTGGTAGCTGGAGCGCAGCGCCAGAATATCCAACCAACCGGGCAATGGAACGCCAGCCGGCATGACGGGATCAGGACCGCTGACTTTGAGCCAAAGGCCCGGGGCTGCGCAAGCTGCACCGGCCAGCAAGGCCGCACCAAACCAGAAAGCCTGCTTGCTCCAGCCTGGCTCATTGCGGGCTTGCCACAGCGAGAAACATCCGGCAATTCCAATCATGAAACCGGTATAAAACGCCGAAAGCGGATGAATGCAAAACGCCAGTCCGGTGGCGGCAAAGGCTGCCACCCAGCGCCGCTGAAGCATCCAGGCCAAGGCCAAAAACTCAAGGGGCAAGACCACGGTGCGCTCCATTAAATGGCTTTCCAGGGTGCCCACGTAACCGATGGTTTTGGTGCCAAAGAGCAGGAAAAGACAAGCTACAGCTGCCATGGCGCGGCATTCGGTCAGCACCCGGGCAAGGTGGAAAAAAGCGGCAAATGTGAGGGCTGTAAAGACCAGGTGCAAGGCGAAAAACAGATGGGACAAAGGCCAACCAGTAGCCCGGAGCACTGCTGCTATTCCATCTAAAAACCAAGTATAAAAAAAGCCAACTTCTGACAGGACTAAATCGCCGGGAAAGTACTTCGGGTAGGCCTTTTCCCAGAGGAAGGGCAAGGTGACAAAGTGGTTGTCAACACCAAACGAATAGGGGTTGGTACCAAAGAGCGAAGCGACCGTAAGCAGCCCAAAAAACAGCAGCTGTTGCATTCGATCGGTGACAGCAAATGGCATAAAAAATGATTCAGGGCCGGAAGTCGGGGCAATCGCGAATTACGGGAGTTTGGACGGAAAGTATTGTTGAAGGCTCGTTTACCTTGTGCACAAAGCCTCCGATGGGCGCAGACTCAGGTGGCGTTGTTGGTATACGTTGTAACTTGCGAGCTTGTTTTCCGTCTGAAAGAAGATAGCCCTTATCCAAGCGATCTGCTGCAGCATGAGCGCCGGGCAAGCCGTTCTGCATGAGTGCTAAATCAGGCCGTTACTGGCTCACATCCGCTTTTTTCACGGTTTCTGACCGCCTCGCAGTGCAGGTCATGGGGATGGGAACAGTAATGATCCTGCTTCGGCACTTTGCCGATAGACCGGAGACCTATGGGGTTTGGGCCATGTACCTGATGATTGGTTCGTTTATTGAGGTTTCCCGAAACGGGCTGATCCAAAGTGCCTTGATCAAGTTTCTGGGCGGTGCCAGTGAGGAAACTTACCGCAGTGTGGTGACCAGTTCAGCGGTCCTGAACCTGATTTTCACGGGAATAGTAGGGTCTCTGATTATGGTTTGTGCGCCCTGGCTTGCCCAGTTGGTCAAGGCACCGGGGCTCGACGTTTTGATTCGCATTTATGTATTGACCAACGTGTTGCTGCTGCCCATGGTGCAGTTCAATTTTTTGCAACAAGCCAACCTCAATTTTAAAGGGATATTACTGGCTAACCTGGTCAGGCAAGGGCTGTTTTTTGGGTTTATTGTTGCCACAGTTACCATGGGTCGGAGGCTGGAACTCATCAATCTGGCTTGGGCACAAGCCGGAATTGCGGTCCTGGCATCTGCTGTATCCTGGTGGTCCGCAAAGCCCTACCTGCGCTACAACCTCCTTCCCGATCTGGTCTGGGTACAAAGATTGGCCCGCTATGGGTTTTACACGTTTGGAACCAACCTGAGCACGATGCTCTATAAAACCATAGACCGTTTTATGCTGGGAATCTTGCTGCCTACGCAGGCAGCGGCCATGCAGGCGGTAGCCCTGTTTGATCCGGCCATGCGCATAACAAATGTTATGGAAATTCCCATTCAGTCTATGGCGTCCATTACTTTCCCCCAAAGTGCCAAACGCATGGCAGAAGAAGGCCTTGGCGCGGTGAAACATTTGTATGAAAAATCCGTAGGCACGGTTCTTGCCCTGCTCATGCCGATTTGTCTGGTGGTCCTCCTGTTTCCCGAAACCTTTATCATTATGTTGGCCGGGCGGTCTGAAGCCTTTCGGGGTGCGGCCGCCATTTTGCAGGTGACTATTCTTTACACGTTGTTTGTGCCTTATGGCCGGCAATTTGGTATTGTCATGGATACCATTGGCAAGCCCAGTTTCAATTTTGCCTTTGTGCTGGCAGGAGCGTTGTCCAACATTGTTTCCAACTACTTTTTTATCCGGGAGTTTGGGGTAATTGGCGCGGCCTATGGCACGCTGCTTACGTTGGGACTTAAATTCATTGCTCAGCAATTTATTCTTTATCACTACATGAAAATTCGGCCGCTGCGACCTTTATTGTATAGCTTGGCCTTTTATGCAAAAGCTGCTAACATAGCTTGGTCTGTTGTGCGCAATCCTTCCTCCTGGCGCCATTTGCTGTCCAAATAAGCTGCGGTGCAAAAAGCTGATTACGACCTGATTATCATGACCATGTCCCGCTGGGACGGGGAAGTGTCATCGGCAATCCTTTCGCTGGCTAAGGAATTGGCTCAACATCGCCGGGTGTTTTATTGGGACCATCCTTTTTCGATCAAGGATTTATTGCAAAACTGGCGAAGTCCATTCCTGGCCTCCCGAAAACCGCAATTGCTTCAGGGGAAATTGCAGGTGCGCGCTGTACCCGACACCCCTGCAGGATTTCGGGCGGTGACCCCTCCCCTGACGCTGCCGGTAAACTTTTTACCAGAAGGAACGCTGTATGAATGGGGATCTGCCTGGAACGACCGGGTGCTCAACCGCGCGTTGGAACAATTGCTGCAAAAGGAGAACATCCGCCGCTACGTGTTCCTCAACTCCTTCGACCCCTTCTTTTTCCGGACCTTGCATGCGCAACCCCAACCCTTGTTGCGCATTTACCAGAGCCGGGATGACATCAGCCAGGAGCCCTACATTGCGCGGCACGGCCAATATTTAGAGCGCGAACAGTTGGAAAAAGCCGATTTGCGGTTGGCCACCTCGCAGGGTTTGCGCGATCTGTTGCACCGGCCCGGGACGCCTGTTTTGAGGCTGGCCAATGCTGCGGATACCGGACTGTTCAACCAGGCGTTAGAACCAGCCCCCCTCCCCCCCGATTGGCCGACCGCTGCCATCGGCAGGCCAGTGATCGGTTATATCGGCAGTTTCAGCGCCCTGCGTTTGGATTACCCTTTGTTGCGAATAGCGGTAAACGAACACCCTGACAAGGCCTTTGTGTTTCTGGGAAGCGGCAATTTTGACGATCAGGAACTTGCGGCACGTCCTAACGTACACCTGATCGGTCCGCGACCGCTGGTATCTTTACCGGACTATTTGCGGGGAATGGATCTGACCGTGATCCCGTTCCTTCGCAACACCCTCACCAGCAGCATTTATCCCTTGAAAATCAACGAATACCTCGCTGCGGGCAAACCCGTCCTTTCCACCGATTTTTCGGCGGATGTGCGGGAGTTTTCTGCCGTGGTTTACTTGGCCGATTCTGCATCAGCCTTTTCTGCGTTGATCGGCAAGGCGCTGAATGAAGACAACCTGGAGCGTCGCGCTGCGCGCTGCGCGGTGGCTGATCAGAATTCCTGGGCAGCACGCGCGGCAACGTTTGAACAGCTCGTGCAAGAGGCTCTGACCAAAACAGCCACATGGGCGCACTAACCGAACGCATACAAGCCAATCCGGGCCTCAAAAAGTGGCTGCACTGGATGATGGTGCCCAGCGGCCAGGCCCGACCCCGGCTTTGGGTCAGTTTGTTGCTCAATCCGTTCAGGCACGAGCGGGGGCGCGGATCGCGCATTTGCCGCCGCACGCGGTTGGACGTACTGCCTTTCCGGCCTTTCCGGTTGGGGGCCGGTTCAACGATCGAAGATTTCGCCACCGTGAACAACGGTGTTGGTCCCGTATTGATCGGCGACCGCACCCGGATTGGGATCGGCTGCGTCCTGATTGGTCCGGTCACGATCGGTTCGGATGTCATGTTGGCCCAGAACATTGTCTGTTCAGGCCTCAACCACGGTTACACGGACATTAACACGCCCATAGCCGATCAGCCGGTCAGCACAGCCGCGATCGTTGTGGAGGACGAGGTTTGGATTGGGGCCAACGCCGTCATAACCGCCGGGGTCCGGATTGGAAAACACAGTGTTGTGGGGGGGGGAAGCGTAGTTACCCGTGATGTCCCACCTTATTGCGTGGTTGGGGGCAATCCCGCGCGTATCTTGCGCCGGTATGATGAAAAAAGCGGGGAATGGCTCCGCGTTCCTCCAGCAACGCAACCGTGATGATGATATCCAAAAAGCCTCAAAAATCAGGGGAAAAGCCCTCGGAACTCACGCAAATTGAACGGGTCATGGAGGTTTTTTTGCTGGTCCTAACCGGCGGAATGCTTTTTTTTATATTCCTGTGGATCGTTTTGCTGGCATAGGCTTTTGAAGGCCTATTGCATCACTGCCCTATGCGGATTTCTATTGCCAATAAAGACAACAAGCCAGGCCACAATGTGGGCTTCTGGAAGCAGCATGTGCTCCTTCAGAAGTTCCTGACCATACCAGGGGCTGTGCTGCTTGGGCTGGCTGGCCTGCTGTTCAGTCTCATTATTGGCGTTTATGGCAGCAGCATCGGCATCATTCTGCTGGCGGCTGTTGTGGGCATTCCGGTTGTAGCTGCCTGCATGATTGACATGCGCTTTGGCGTCATGTTTCTGGTCACGATCTCTTACTTCATTCTTGAGTTCAAAAAAATCGTGGACATCCCATTTGGGATATTCCTCGATGCTGGCATCCTGTTGTTGTTCATCGCCATGGTGTTTCGCCAAGCCGAAGACCACGACTGGAAGTTTGCCAACAATTCTATTTCGTGGTGGGTGCTCGGCTGGATTTTCTTTAATATTCTGCAAGTAATCAACCCAGTGGCAGAATCCAGGGAAGCCTGGATGTATACGGTTCGGGGTATGGCAGGCACGATCGTGTTCTACTATGTGATCCTCTATACCTTGACCGAATTCAGCTACCTGATCCGCTTACTAAAGCTGGTTATCGGTTTGAGTTTCCTGGCCGGGTTGTATTCGATGTACCAGGAATACTTTGGCCTACCTCCCTGGGAACACCGTTGGATGATGAGCGATATTGAGACCTACAAACTCATTTACCAGGCAGGCCGTATTCGCTTGTTTTCATTTTTATCAGACCCTACCACATTTGGCATTATGATGGCCTATATGGTGGTGTTGTGTTTTACCCTGTTTTTTGGGCCCTGGAAACGCAGCACAAAAGCCATGCTGGTTGTGGGTGGTTTTATTATGCTGCTGGGTTGTTTTTGGTCCGGCACACGCACGGCTTACATCGTCATTCCCGCAGGTATTCTTTTTGTGACCCTGTTGGCAATTGCCAAGCGCCAGTGGAAAATTGTGCTGCTTTCCGGCGGCATGATGATGGGCGGGCTCTTTCTTATCAGCATTCCAACCAGCAACAACACCTTGTACCGCTTTCAAACGGCATTCAAGCCTTCTGAAGATAAGTCCTACCAAGTGCGCCTGAAAACGCAGGCCCGCATCAAGAGCATTGTGCAGCAGCATCCGTTTGGTGGTGGGCTGGGCAGTTGTGGCGCCTGGGGAAAACGATTTTCGCCTTACACCGTCTTTGCCGACATTGAGCCCGACTCCGGCTATGTTCGGGTGGCTGTAGAATTAGGCTGGGTGGGGTTAATTTTATACATGTGTATGCTTTTTACAGCCATTGTGGTTGGGGTAAAGAGTGTAATGCGCAGCCGCGATCCGGCCATTATAAACCTTTATATGGGCCTAACCGGAGTCATTTTTGCCTTATTGGTGGCAAATTATGGGCAAGAGGCAATTATCCTTCTCCCAAACAGCATTGTTTTCTACATTGTGTTAGCCATGGTTGTTCGGTTGAAAGATTTTGATCCTGGCTATATTCGCAACTCCTGATGCTTTCCCCCTTTTCTATTCCCAAGTGGGTCCGCGATTGCCAAGTGTCTTTTGACCCTGACACGGAAGCGGGCAGCCGCCGAATTGAAGAAATTCGTGCCCGAATGGCCAAATTTCGAGATCCGGATCCAGAGGTTACCGTGGTCATACCGGCTTACAATGAGGAGCGGGATCTGCTCAGCACGTTGGATTCCCTAAGCCGACAGCAGACACGCTATCGCACCTTGCTGTTGGTGGTCAATAACAATTCCAGCGACAGGACACAAGAAATTCTGGATCAATGCGGGGTAAGCTCTCTGTTTGAACCGCGCCAAGGCATCTCTTATACCCGGCAAACCGGCTTGGAAAACGCTAGAGGAACCTACTACCTCAGTGCGGATGCCGACTCGCTTTACCCTCCGGGCTGGATTGACGCACACGTTGCGGTTCTTCAGGATCAGACCGTTTCTTGCTCCTATGGCTCCCATGCATTTCTGCCCGAGGGCGAAGATTCTCGTGTTTGGCTGGCTGTTTACGAAAAAATAGCGCAATGGTTTTTTAAGTTTCGCGGCATGCGATCCAGAGAATACCTAAACGTTCTGGGCTTTAACTTTGCCATTCGCAGACAGGACGGTTTAAACGTCGGGGGGTTTAATATTAACCGCCAGCGCTGGCAAGATGGTTGGATGGCCATGCAAATGATGCAGCTGGGCAAGTTGAAAAAAGTAGAATCTGATCAAGGCACGGTTTGGACCTCCTCCAGACGGCTTCAAGCTGACGGCAATTTGTTTCAAGCTTTTGTAAAGCGAATGTCCATCCATTCTTCTAAGCTTGTCAAATACCGGGCACCAACCAAAAACCAGGTCTCGTCCTGACGTCTTTGGTTCTTGTTGCCTTTGAAATCCAACTTTTCTCCTTCTTTACCGAATAAGGCCTTATGAACCGTTTGTTCCTTTTAACGCTGCTGGCAAGTACCCTGCACGTGGTGTCAGCCCAATCCGTCGATTACAACAAGATCATCCCCCCCCCGGAGGCCACAGATGTTACCTTTCCCGAACGCTTGGTGCAGTTGGCCTGGCAGAATTATGCGGTTAACCGCGCTTTTGACCTTGATGTGGAAAGCGCAGAGGCCGCCATTCGACTCACCAAACTAGGATGGTGGGAATTGGTTACGCTCCAGCTCAACATCAACTCCAGGACCATCAGCAGCATTGGTCAGTTTGAAGCGCCAGAAGGCGACAACCAGTTCTTTCCCTGGTACAACGTTGGGGTCAGCCTGAGTCCAAGCAAGTTTTTTACCATCCCAGCCAAAATCAAAATTGCGGAGTTCGATTACGAGAAAAGCGGCCAGGCCTTGAACGCTCAAAAACTGCGGCTGCGCGCAGAGACTTTGACGCGTTACGAGATCTACAAACACAACCTGGAGACCGTGAAAATGGTCAGCGAGAACTTTGAAATTGCCAATTCTACCTTCATTTTGATCCGGGAAAAGTTCAATAAAGGCGAGGCAACGCTCACTGATTTCAACGCTGCCAACTCGGC
Source organism: Bacteroidota bacterium (assembly GCA_016124275.1). Classification (GTDB taxonomy): domain Bacteria; phylum Bacteroidota; class Bacteroidia; order Chitinophagales; family BACL12; genus WGOA01. Next base: position 4,415 of record WGOA01000061.1, on the reverse strand, counting down.
AAGAATCGGGAGCCTAACCGGAAAACTCGGGGCTGAAATGCAATTCAGCCTGGCTAAAATCAGCCTGGAAGAGCTCCTTGGCATGAAGCTCGAAGAAGTGGTGCGCTAAACGCGCCTTTTTGGACCAAACTCTTTTGGCCCATCGGGCACAGCCTCCCCAGCTTTTTCGGTGCTGCTTTCGCGATCCGATGCATCATGCTGTTGACCCGTTGCCTCCACATTCCCTTCTGCCTCCACGTCCTTGAGGCGCATAGCCCTTCGTTTCTCGGTAACCAGAAAATCCTCCTTTGCGCTACCCAGTCGAAGGAGGGAGCGCAATTGGTTCCAGGCAAAAAGCGGCAATCCGGAAAGCGTCTGCCAAACTACAGCTGGTGCTTTGGCCAGATAAAGGCTCCAGGCGATGTTGCCCACATACAGCATCCCGCCCATCAACAAGGCAAAACTCATGGCAGGATTGAACCACAGGTTGACAAAGACCAGAATTGCCGCACCCAGTCCCAACAAAAATACCGGGGGAATAAGCGTGTAGCACCCGAACAACAGGGCGTTCCAATCCGCGCGGGTTAGCCCCCGCAGCAAGGTGATCAGGGCAAATCTAATATTTTCAAAATAAGAATAAGTCCAGCGTGTGCGCTGACGCTCCACCTGTGCGGCGGTTTCCACCTTTTCGTCGTACAGCACGGCATCCCAGCGGAAGGGAATGCGCAACCCTTGCCCCACCAGGAAGTTCTGCAGGATTTTGTCTTCTGCGGGTATAACCTGGCCCTTGGCCAAAGGTTTTGCAATACGCGGGCTGGCCAGGTAGGCATCAAAAACAAGCGTGTTTACGGCCATACCGGAACCGGCAATCGTAGCGGACGATCCCAGACGCGTGGGAACCTCCCGCTCAATGAAGTTTTTGTATAACTCTCCCGTAGCATCAGCCACCGCAATGGAGCTGTCCAGGTTTTTGGCAGCCCTTCGCCCTTGTACGGCAAAAAAGCCTGCGCGCAGGACCTCATCCAGCTTGATCAAAAAATCAGGTGTGGCCAGGTTATCCGGATCAAAGACGACGATAGCATCGTGCGTTGACAAAAAGCGGTCCCGGGCGTATTTAAGCGATCGCACCTTTGACCCGAGCGGCTGCTCCGGGCGGAAAAGCGTAAAACGCGGATCGTGAAGCACGTCGTACCACTCGGTTCCAGGATTGGAACAATCATCGGCCACCAGGTAAACGCGGTACGACCCGTGTTGCTGGTGAAGAAGCGACTCCACCAAAGGCAAGGCCGCATCAATGTCCTTGTAGGCGGTAATGATACAAGCCAGATGACCAGGCTTGACTTTGGGAATTGGCCAACGCACGCTTTTAAAAACAGCCAGGCCATTCATAACCAGCGGAAACAACAGCCAAAAGAGCCACAAAAGGCTCAAAGCCAACAGCGCGATGCCGGCTGCTCCAGAATAGGAAGCGGATAGAGCTAGAAGTACCGGATTCATAACAGCTAAAGTATGCAAGCCTAAAAGTGTACAGGTAGGACAAAGGTAAGATGTCCGGCGGGCTGCGTGTTTAGGCCGCCCTGCCGGACATCGTTGGTTGTAGAGAACTCACCCGAAGTTCCCTGTTTTGAAGACCAGCCACCCGCAGGTGACTGGCCATCCTCCCTGTAAGCAAGTATCCTCCTTCGTCTGCTCGTTGACCCTCCCCTGATCACCGAATCCCCCCGGTGTTCCTCCCAGAACTGCTCGCTTGCCCGGGCTACAGAACCAACCGGGGCACCCCGGTATGCTCTGTGGCATTTGATGTGGGCCTGGCATGCCAGGCCAAAGCGCGGTAAAAAGCTTTCAGGTGATCTCGCTGGCCGCGGACCAGGAGCCTGACGGTGTGTACCGGGATAACCACCCCGGCGAAATAGCCCATAAAGATCAACAGCGACCACCACGGGGCATGCCTGCGCATAAACAAGATGCGGTTGCGGGTCATGTAGTAAGTCTTCAAAGCACTGAGCTTGCCAACACTTAACGACTCTTTGTGAAAAATAACGGCTCGCGGCTCCAGGTCGATGCGGAACCCCGCCTCCCGGATGTTCGCCGACCAATCCAATTCTTCGTAATAGAGAAAATACTCTTCGGGCATTAACCCCGCCTTCTCTACTACTGCCCGGCTGGTAAACATGGCTGCGCCATGGGCAAACCAGGTGCTGGAAGGTTGCTTGTATTGACCGCGATCTACGTCAAACTGGCCCAGCGTTTTGTTTCTGGCCGTCATCGGATTCATGCGGGTATAACCGGCATACTGAATCAAATCCGGCCGGTCAAAGTAGCGGATGAGCGGACAAACCATTCCAATCTTCGGATCGCTTTGAAAGTGCTGAAGCAGGGTTTCAATCATGTCTGCAGTCAACTCTGTATCGTTGTTGACCAGCAAGAAGTAATCGCCACGCGCTGCCCGGAGCCCGACATTATTTCCCCCGGAAAAACCAAGGTTGCGTCCGGTCTCCAAATAGCGGACCTCGGGATAGTTCTCCTGGATCAACCGAGCCGGCGGCTCCGTGGACCCGTTGTCCACTACAATGACCTCGCAATGCGGGTAATGTTGCTTGCGAACAGAATCCAGGAAGTCGAGTGTAACGGCTGCCTGATTGAAGTTGACCGTAATGATGGAAACCAGCGGGCGTTCCATCGATGAGGTGTTATTCATGCGCATGAGGAACAAGCGCTTTAAACGCTGGTCTGCTGAAGCAGCGCTGGTATGGTTTTAAAAATTATTTTAAAATCATACAACAACGAATAGTTCTGCGCGTACTCAATATCCAGTTGAATGCGCTCCGAAATGGACATGTCGTTGCCACCTCGCTTGGTTACCTGCCAGAGACCCGTTATGCCTGCAGGCGCCAAAAAGCGACCTGCGCTGTGATCCGTGGTCAGCATCTCTGCTTCGTACAAGGGCAAAGGACGGTTGCCAACGATGGACATATCGCCTTTGAGCACGTTGAGCAATTGCGGCAATTCGTCCAGAGAAGTATTGCGCAATATTCGGCCGATCCGGGTAATGCGCGGGTCGTTCTCGATTTTGACGAACACCGCTTCTTCGCCAGCACCGTATTGGTTGTTGGTCTCCGACAATTCCTTCAGCTGCTGATCGGCCCCGTTGGCCATGGAGCGAAACTTGTAGAAGGGGAAAATGTCGTAGCCTGAACCAGCGCGCTCTGCGATGTAGAAAATGGAGCCTTTGCTTTCCAACTTGATCAGCAGCGCAATGAGCAAGAGCAAAGGACTGAGCACCAGCAACAAACCGGCGGATACGACGATGTCAAAGACGCGCTTGTCCGTAGGAATGCGCCCGTCAAAACGCGAGGTTGCCGCTGGATTACCGAGGTTAAGTTCGCGCTTGAATCCCCGAAGAAACTCAATGCGACGGAATACGTCCTGCCAATCAAACGGCGAGCGATAAACATCATCCACGCCCATCTCCAATGCCGTGCGGTAGTCCATGCTGCGTCCGTTTGGACAGATCAGGATGAAAGGAACCCGACGCAAGATTGGGTTTTCGTGAATCATCTCCGCAAGGGCCAAGTCTGCCTGGCGGTTCCATTCCACCTCGCAGACAATAGCAAAGGGCAGTTCATTTGTCGCTGCCTTTTCTAACCAGTAACGGGCTTGCATGTAGCTTTCGACACACTTAAGCTCCAATCCTCTCTCCTTAATCTGCTGTTTAGGTGCAGCTCCCTCCGGGCCGACGAAGAGCAGGGTGCGATCCATCGCCACAGCGGGGCTCGCTCCTTGCCGTTCGTCGGCACCTAAGGTTGCCAGCGATTCTGGCGTGAAGTCCATGTTGTTCGTTGATTTCATGTTGTTGATGCGTTGCGCTGGATAAATCAGCGGATAACTTCAAGTCGGGAAACGGCGGAGAATGCAGCCTGGCGCATTTCCACTAAATAGAGTCCATTGGGAAGGTTGCCCGTTGGCAGGGTAACCTTGTTCTGGCCGCTAACCACTTCAACCCCTTGGCTCAAGACCGTGCGACCTGCCAAATCGGTAATGGTCAATACAGCCGGGCCGTCTTGAGCAGCATTCACCGCAACCATAACAAAATCTATGGCAGGGTTGGGAGAAAGGCTCATGTTGTTCAAGCCGGTTGCTTCGGTGAGTTCATCACTCGTTTTCACTAACATGGTGGTGAACGAATCAATGGGTGAGAAATCAGAGGTATCTCCAGGGCAAGCCGCGCGAATTTGGAATTCGTAGGTAATACCCGGCGACAATCCACTGACTACCCGGTTACTCGAGGTTGCCAGGATGTAGCGGAAGTTCGTGGTACCAGCGCGGCGCCCTCCAATCTGGTAGCGGACTGCACCTGGTACGTCGTCCCAATTCAAATTGGCTTTGTTGGAAAGGACCGCTACAATGACATTAGAAGGCACTTCACAAACGGGTGC
>WGOA01000085.1 GCA_016124275.1 Bacteroidota bacterium | reverse complement strand
GTGCTCCAAATTGGTACAACAAACGAAACCACCGTGGAATCAACCGAAGAAAGCTTGAAGACATCTACATGAAAGCTGCCTAAATTCTTTTAAGACTGGCAACTGTTGGTCGGGCGAATGGAGAGGTTCAGTTGAACTTGTGCTATGATTCGTAAAACCATTAATGTGATTATATTGTATTCATTATCAATATTAGTATATTTTATTATAAATATTTTATTTGAAAGTACTGCCAGCGGCAAATTGTTCACTAGAGAAGGATCTGAAAGATAAAGTCATTGCAGGCAAAGCCCTTGACAGTACATAGATTCGAGCCAAAAGCTATGCTATCTATTGTTATACTTCTTAATATCATAAAATTAGCCTTATGCCAGGAAATGGTAGCCAGGTTTTATTTGTTAAAATTATTATATTTTATAGTAGAATGAACAGAAATGGTGCGATTTCGCACCACTTTGATTAAATTTGGTGTTAAATACGTTCACGAATGGCAACTATCCGCAAGTCAATCACCTTTACGAACACGCTGAGCAACTGGATGCAAGCTCTTGTTGCTTCAGGTGAGTATGCCAATGAGAGTGAATACGTTCGCGAATTGGTAAGAAGAGACCGGGAGAATAACGCTAAGCTATATGCGCTACGAGAAGCCATTAATGAGGGTTTGAAGAGTGGAGTCAGTTCGCGCACTGTAGCTCAAATTCTAAAATCGAAAGAGGCGCAACTTCGAAGGGATGGGCGTTTATAAGCTTTCAGTAGCAGCTACTATTGACCTTGAGAATGTGTTCGAGTATGGGATACTCCAATTCGGTATCCAAAATGCCCTAACATATATGGAGGCAATGGAGAAGCATTTTGTGCTTCTTTCCGACAATCCGGAGTTAGGTAGGGGTGCTGCAGCGTTAGCCAGCGGGCTTAGACGGTTCAGTTATGGATCGCATAGTATCTTTTACTTAGTCATTCCAAAGGGGATTCTCGTGGTTCGCGTGCTTCATCAGAGCATGGACTATGAGCAGCATTTGCCGTGATTTAGATTTTTTATGGCGAAGAAGCTTTATGATTTTGATACTATAAGGAGGGCGTATAGCTGATCCAAGCGGAGTTTTGGAATCATGGAATCAGGGGAGATGGGTCCATCAGATTAACCCCTTCACATTACAAGCATTTTTGACCTGTTTTCCGTATGGAAATTGGTGTAATTTTGCCAGGCCTTAGGGTATGCCCATGAAATCCGTTGCCTCATCCCACCCCCAATCCCGGCCAAAGCAGAGCCTTTTTACTGCGCTTTGGCTGATTGTGGGGCTCCTTGCAGTGTACAGCACTGTCCTGGATCCAGGGTATCTAAAGCGGGAAGCATTCGGGCAGGTGGTCGCATCTTCCAATGGAGCGATAACCGAAACCCTCATTCTCCCGGCAGGAGAGGGTGATGGTTTTGGAAAACAAACTCGGGACGCCAGTTCGTCACAGACCCAGCTAGCTGTATTCAGCACGAATGCGCAGGGTTCCTTTGCCGCCCATCCAAAAAGCGGAAATCCCGCCGAAGAATCCGAGGTAAAGTCGGGCAAAGAGTGTCCGGGTTCAAGATGTTATGCCGCTCGGTTGGGGCTTCCGGATGCGCAGTCAACTAGCCGTTACGGACATGAGCAGGGCAAAGACGCCCAAGCCCTTCCCCTGTACGACCTGTATTGTTCCTGGCGCGCCTTTTTGGCCCAGGCCTGAGCACGGCGTTTATGCCGTTGCGCGGCGCGTAGTATGCACGCAGCCGCCTCACACGTTTTCGTAACATTTTATATGGGCTCATCATGGAGCAGCACCTCGCTTTTGAAGAGGAGCATACCTTGCATGCGTTGCGGCACTATTTGCCGTCGCAGGCACCGCTAAAGGACTTCATTCACCACAATACGCTGCACGCGTTTCAAGAGCAGCGTTTCCACAAGGCGCTGCACGCGGCTTCGGAGATTTTTGGGTACAGCACGTACTTGCCGTTGCCCGAGTACCGGCGATTGTACACGGCGGGACGCATCCGGGAGGACGTGTTGGATCAGGTTATCGAACGGCATTTTGTGCAGACGGTTTGTGAGGGCGGGCGAAGGGTAGCATCCGCGCTGCGCGGGGACGTTCTGGACCAAAGCTTGCGCAACTTGAAGCAACGCGTGCTGAACGAACCTTATGGTGCAGCTCGAGAGCCGCGGATTGGTTCGTTCAGGCGTTTATGGAAGGATCGTTACCGAGTCAACCTGGACAAGGATATGCATCCGCTGTTGTTCCGGCTGCTGGGCAATTACCTGGATCAGGGCATCGCGCTCTGGAAGTTTCCGAATGGCCAGGATGAGGCCCGCGGGCTGAGTGATCAGGACGGCTTGCTGGCTTCGGTGCGCAAGCTTGAAGCTGGCAGCCTGTTGTCGCTGTTCCGCGGCCAACGCGCCCGGCGTTTGCTGCTGGAGACGCCCTGTGCCTTGCGCGATCTGCTCACGTTGCTGGTGGGCGATGAGGGGGCTTTTACCACTTATCTCTTTGACCAGGCTTTTGCGCATCCAGGCTGGTCGGGCATGGTAGCGGTTTTGGAGGAGCGAAAAGGGCTGGCGGAGCCTCCCACAAGGCCTATTTCCCTGCGCGACGCCATCGCCCTGGAACTGCTGCTGGAAATTGATGCCCTCGATGCTCATTTAGGGGACACTTGGGCGCCACTGGCCACCAAGACCCAACTTCCCTTGCCGAATCTGTTTGGCCCGGTTTCCCCCAGCGAATACTTTGAGGTTTTGGCCATCTGGCAGGATGCCTACGAATGGAGCTGGTTTGACCAGGTGTTGTGCGGGTTGCAAAGCCCCGCGCCGCCGTCTGCATCACCTGCGTCCGCGCTGGTAGCTCCCGCGCCGCCGCCGGCATTACCTGCGTCCGCGCTGGTAGCTCCCGCGCCGCCGCCGGCATTACCTGCGTCCGCTTCGCTTGCGTCCGGTTCGCTTGCTCCCGCCGCAACCACCGAAACCGCCGCCCCCGCCATCGCACACGCGGTCCCTGCGCAATCCGCGCAAGCCGCTGTCCCCGCACACAACGAACCCTTTGCCGCCATCGTGTGCATCGATGACAGAAGCTGCTCGCTTCGCCGCTACCTGGAACAGTTTTCGCCGGGAACACGCACTTACGGCACGCCGGGTTTTTTCAACGTGGAATTCTTTTTCCAGCCGGAACACGCCCTTTATCCCACCAAGGTGTGCCCGGCGCCAGTTCAACCGCGCTACCTGATCCGCGAAAGCGAGGCGCCCAACCGCCTGAAGCACCGCAAGACCCAGCGCGACACGCACTACAGCCGCCATTCGCAAAGTTTGCTGGGGGGCTGGGCTTTGGGGTCAACCGTAGGGTTCGCGGCGGCTTTTCGGCTGGCCGCCAGCATCTTCCGACCCGGCGAAACCCCCGCCATGGTTTCCTCTTTCCGCCACATGGATCCGCAAGGGCGCCTGAGCATCCTCGCCGCCGATCCGCCGGAATACGCCAACGGGTTGCAAGTTGGTTTTACCATCCGCGAGCAGGCCGACCGCGTCGAAGGGCAGCTGCGCAGCATCGGGTTGGTCCGCGACTTTCCCCGCCTGGTGTACGTCATCGGCCACGGGGCCAGCAGCGTCAACAACACGCACTACGCCGGTTACGATTGCGGGGCTTGCAGCGGGCGGGCTGGTTCGGTGAACGCGCGGGTTTTCGCCACCATGGCCAATGATCCGGAAGTTCGAAACGTCCTTGCCCAACGCGGCATTCTCCTTTCGCCCGAAACCTGGTTCTTGGCCGGCCTGCACGACACCACCCGCGACGAGATAGCCTGTTACGACGAGCACCTGCTTGCTGCGCCCCACGCCGGGCTTCACCGCAACAACTGCGCAGTTTTTCGCAAAAGCCTGGATTGGAATGCGCGGGAGCGCTCCCGCCGTTTTGCGGGCACCAACACCCACCGCCCGGCGGCAGCCGTGCATCGCGACGTTACCCTGCGCTCGGTTTCGCTCTTTGAGCCACGCCCGGAGTGGAACCACGCCACCAATGCGCTGTGCATCGTGGGGCGGCGCGAGAGCAACCAGCACCTCTTTTTAGATCGAAGGGCGTTTTTGAATTCCTACGACTACCGCGAAGACCCGAACGGCGACGCGCTGCTCGGCATTTTGCGGGCAGTGGCGCCGGTTTGCGGCGGCATCAACCTGGAATACTATTTCAGCCGCGTGGACAATTCACGGCTCGGAGCGGGAACCAAACTTTCGCACAACGTCATGGGCTTGCACGGGGTGGCCAACGGCATGGACGGTGACCTGCGCACCGGTCTGCCGCTGCAAATGACCAACATCCACGAACCTGTGCGGCTGTTGGTGGTGGTAGAGCAGGACCCGGAATTGTTGGTCAATGTCATCAATCGCCATCCGGCTACCGCCGAGTGGTTCCGGAACGAGTGGGTGTTGCTTGCTGCCGTAAGGCCCAGCGATCATGCCCTGTTTGTCTGGCGACATGACCGCATGGTGCCTTATGTGCCCCTGACCAAAGCACTTCCTGTGCTGGAAGACCCTGAAGCACTGGTTCGCCATGAAAATGAGACCTTGCCGGTTTATACCCTGCAACAATAACAAAACTAATGTTATCCATTATTAAAGTAATGTTATTGTTAGCTGTGTTGCTACCTGCAGCGGGCATGGCGCTAACGGCCCTGTTTAAGCCGCAAGCTGAACGGGGCATCGCTCAGCTTGCTTTTGCTGCGGTTGCCTTGCATTTGCTCAGTGTTTTGACGTTGTCCGGCCTCTGGGCAGCCCAGGATTTTCCTGCCATCAATGTGCGGGAACTGGTGCTTTACCGCACGCACGGCTACGAGTTCCTGATTGATTTTTACCTGGATCGCACGGCCATGGCATTCTTGTTTACCGGAAGCCTGGTTACATTTTTGGTGCTGCGTTACAGCCAGTACTACCTGCATTTGGAGCAGGGCTTCAAACGTTTTTTCCTGACCTTGCAGTTGTTCTTTTTTGGCTACAACCTGACGGTGCTGGCCGGAAATTTTGAAACACTTTTTGCCGGTTGGGAAGTGTTGGGGCTCTCTTCGTTTCTGCTCATTGCCTTTTACCGCGAGCGTTTCCTCCCGGTCCGCAATGCGGTTAAAGTCTTTTCCATTTACCGCATCGGCGATGTGGGCGTGCTGCTTGCCATGTGGGCCAGCCATCACCTGTGGCACCAGAACATCACTTTCACCACGTTGCAGGACCATGCGCTGGTGGCGCATATGCTGCAGGAGCACGAGTCTTCCTTCCTGTTCATCAGCTTGTGCCTGCTGGTAGCCGCCGCGGCCAAGTCTGCCCAGTTGCCCTTTTCATCCTGGCTGCCCCGAGCCATGGAAGGGCCTACTACGTCGAGTGCCATTTTTTACGGGTCGCTTTCCGTGCATTTTGGGGTGTTTCTGCTGCTGCGCACCTACGCGTTCTGGGAGCAGGAGACCGTCTTCCGCGTGCTGGTAGGTGCCATGGGGCTCGCCACGGCGTTGGTGTCGCTTTCGATAGCGCGCGTGCAAAGCAGCATAAAGACGCAAATTGCTTATGCGTCTATCGCGCAGATCGGTATCATGTTCATTGAAGTGGCGCTCGGTTTTACCACGCTGGCGCTGATCCATTTCGGGGGAAATGCCTTTCTGCGCACTTACCAGCTGCTCGTTTCTCCCGGGGTCGTGAGCTACCGGATACGGGAGCAGGTGTACGAATCGCCGCAGCGCCGTCGCTCGGTGGAGGATGTCCTTCCCCAAAAATTGGTGCAGACGTTTTATGTATTGGCGTTGCGCGAATGGTACCTGGACGCTTTCATGAACCGGGTTGTTTTTACGCCGCTTAAGCGTCTTGGGCGACGCCTGGATTTTTTAACAACGGCCAATGTGCTCGTGTACTTTGCGCCGTTGTACGGCCTTGGCCTGATCGTGCAGGCTTTGGATTATGCCTTGCCAGCAGCGGTATTGGATTGGCTGCCGGAGGCGTTTGCTTTTGTGGCGTTGTTGATGGTGCTCAAAGCTTTTTCTGAGCGGCACCACCCGCGTCTGGCCTGGTTGCTGGTAACGCTGCACCACGCCTGGATTGCCCTGGCCGTTACGTTTAATGAACACCTGGACATGGCCGATCTGGGGCTTCACCTCAGCGGTGTGCTCATCAGCGGCGCAGCCGGCTTTGGCTTGCTGCTGTGGCTAAAGCGCCGCGAGACGGGTCTTTTTGACCTAAATCGCTATTACGGCCATGTTTATGAGCACCCTCGTCTGGCCTTTGCCTTCTTGCTGGCCAGCCTTGGGCTGCTGGGCTTTCCGATCACCACCACCTTCATTGGCGAGGACATCCTCTTCAGCCACATTCACCAGGATCAGTTCTGGCTGGCGCTGTTCAACGCACTCAGTTTCATTCTGGGCGGAATTGCCCTCATCCGGATTTATGCCCGACTGTTCCTGGGGCCTCACATTAAAACTTACCACGAAACCACACTGCCGGCCGCATAGTACGGTAGCCCTGCCTTTTGCCCGTGTTGGCATCTGGCCAAACTCTCTAACAACTACTCGGCCCCTGCCGACTAAATTTTTAAACACGCACAACTTTTCAAGCTCGTTCCGATGAAACAACGCATTGACTTTCTTAAACGCTCGCTGGTCCGGGACATTCTCGCCGGCCTTACCGTGAGCTTTGCCGCCCTTTCCCTGGGTGCCGCCTTTGGGGTGATGTCCGGCAGGGGTGCCTTTGCGGGCATGCTCGCTGCGGCCGTCATTCCCATCATTACTTCGCTGTTTGGCGGAACCCGTCTTCAGGCTTCCGGTCCCACAGCGCCGATGACATCGATTTCGGCCATTCTCATCGCTTTTGCCTATGACCATTTTCACGGGGATCCCCGATTGGCTGAGCAGTACATCACCTTTGTTTTGTTGCTGAGCAGCGTGTTTATCGCGTTGACGGGTATCTTCCGACTCGGTCGTTTTATCACCAAAGTGCCGCAGGTGGTCGTGCTCGGCTTTATGAACGGCATCGCGGTAATCATTTGGAAGGATCAATTGATCAAACTTTTTGCCCTGCATCACCAGGAGCCACTAATGGGGGGTATCGGCTTGAACAGTTTGATCGCCTTTGGCGTGCTGCTGACCATTTACGCTATTCCTTTCTTGCTGCAGCGTGCCGGACTCCCTTTATCCATAAGGCGTTTTATCCCTTCCATATTTGTTACTATTGTTTCGTTTACCGCATTGACCACTGCCCTTGATCTTTCTGTGGCGCACGTCAGCCTGGGGAAAACTGTCGGTTCATTAGGCGAGTTTGGGCAAATGGTGGTGAATTTCTGGCCCTCCGATCCGCGTTTGTACACCAGCGAAATGCTGTTGCACGCTGTGCCGCTTGCGCTTCAATTGTGCGTGCTGGCCTACCTTGATTCTCTGTTGACCAGCCTCGTTATTGACAAAATGACGCGGGAGAAAACGAAGCACGATCGCGAGTTGTTGGCACAAGGGCTGGCCAACGGTGTAACCGCTATTTTACAGGGCATTCCCGGTGCCCAGGCCACGATCCGTTCGGTGCTGTTGCTGAAAGAAGGTGCACAGAGCCGGATGGCTGGGGTCTTTGTCGGCTTGTTTACCTTGGTTGGTTTTCTGGTCTTTGGAAAGTTGATGGTGTTGATTGCCTCAGCTGTTTTTATTGGCGTTCTCTTCAAAGCGGGGCTCGATGTCTTTGACCGCGACTTTCCCATGGCCTTCTTCCGTTACGGCTGGATGCGCAAACGCAAACGCAACATCCAGCTCTTTTTCATCGCCTACACCACCATCATCACCGTGGTGGTGGACCTCAATGTAGCCGTGTTAACCGGGACGGTGTTTTTCTACCTCGCGCAGCACTTCTTAGGTGCGGTGGATGTAGAAGCCGATTTCTCTGAGGTGCACAGCGAGGAGCTGCTCGGGGCCAGTATTGGGCGTTGAGGCGGGAGACCATCCTCCTTAGATCATGGTGGTTGATGACCTTAAGCAGTGCTTATTCAGGCAAGGTTTCGGCAACTTTAGGGTGGTTCTGTTCACATTAAAGGTTATGCCATGGAAACAACCAATGTTTTAGTGCTCTATGCTTCCAAGCATGGGGCCACCCGGCAAATTGCTGAGCAAGTTTGGCGCACGCTGCGCGATGCCGGGCTTCATGCAGAATTGCGCGATGCCCAAGATGCTCCTGATCCGGGACGCTACCAGGCCATAGTCGTTGGCACGGCCATTTACATGGGCCAATGGCAATCCGAGGCTAAGAATTGGCTGCTGCGCCACCAGGCCGCATTGAGCCAGTTGCCCCTTTGGATTTTCGCCAGTGGACCCACGGGCCAGGGCGATCCTGCCGAGTCGCTCAAAGGTGAAACGGTGCCGCAAAAGCTTCAGGCGCTGATGGACAGCTTAAAACCGCGTGAGGTTCGCGTCTTTCACGGGGCCCTTCGAACCGACGAGTTGAACCTGTTGGAGCGCATGGCCATCAAAGCGGTGAAAGCGCCTGTGGGTGATTTCCGCGACTGGAAAGCCATTGAACAGTGGGCTGCCGAAATTTCGCAGCAGTTGGATGGAACAGGACTGCGGCCTTCAGAAACTCTCCCGGAACTGCAGGTAAAAACCGCCGCCGCCAAAGCTTCCGTAAGCGTAATCCAGGCGAATTAGGGTTCGATCTTTCGGCGACAGTTGCAGGCGAATGCCAGCGCCACCGGAATAGGCGAGGTCTGCCAGGTTGAGCGCCTGCCAGGAGGGTTGCACTTGCCCGGCGGACAGAAATGCCCCGCCGGAGACAAAGCGCCAGATTGGGAAACGGTACTCCGTTTGTGCGGTCAGGTAAAGTTGGTCTCGGTCCTGGCCTTCCAGGAACCCGCGCATTTGGTCAGGTCCTCCAAACAAGGCAAGACGGTGGAAGGGCGCTGTTCCCCGAACCCAGTTGCCGTACACCTGAAAGGCCAGGATGTGCGTTGGCGAGCGGGGAGCAAACATGGGAGGCACCCCTTTTTTGGCCACATCAATCACCAGGTCGCGCCGGCTCAGATTGAGGTAGGTGCGCGTGTCCAGCTCCCAGTTGGTGTAGTCCTGCGTCGAACCGAGTTGCTCCCGGTGAAACGTAACCGCACTGTACAGGTACCAGCCGCGGTACGCAGAGTTGACGTTATCGCGGGTGTCGAAGAGCAGGCGAGGGCCCATTCCCCAGTTTAAGCCGCCTTCTACCCCGGGCACTGAGCCGCTGATGAGCAGACCAGCCGTATCCAAATCAGAGAATCGGTTGTGTTCTAAAAAGACCCCCAGCCCGGCATAAAAATTTCCTTTTACCTCCCTCAAGCTCGTTAAATCAAGCAGGGGGAAGCGGTTGGTATATGTTTCCTCTGCATTATCGGGATTGTCATTGCCGATACCATAGAAAAAGTAAGGGTAATCATAATAACCCATATGGTAGTTCAGCCGCCAGCGATCGGCATCGGTGAAAAGCTGGCCCCGCACTTCGCCTATGAATTGTCCGCGCAGTGTGTAGAGCACGGCCGCCGTCATGGTGCTCAGCGATTTTCCCGCACGCACATTCTCGCGCGGGCGGTGAAACCAAACGCCGCCAACCCCAAAAGCAAACCCCGTTTCTGGCTGCACAAAAAACAGCGGAGCCCCGGTAAAGCGGGGTTGAGGGCGGAGGGTGTCGGGTGCGGCAGAAAGGCGATCGTTCGCAGCATTCGCGGTATTGGTATTAGACAGGCCGGTCTGGCCCTCAACAGATGCACTCCACGCAAGGAGCAGCACACCCACTGCTAAAGCAGCGCGCTGAATCCTCGTTTGGATGCTGCGCGCTAAAGCTGCCCGGCAGCCGCTAAGCTTTTCCACCGTAAGAATGCTAATGAATAATCGGATAGCGCACAAATTCGCGATGGCGGTCAAAGAGGTAGCGGTAGGTGATGTGTGTGCGCACAATTTCAGCGCCTAAATTTTCAGCTACCCGCATCATTTTGGGATTGAAGTCGCCGATCCACTGCAGCTCGATGTCGAACCATTTCATGGTAGGTGCGATGCGATTGTGCGCGGCGATGATGACAGCGGCTTCGAGGCCTTTCGCCTGAAAGTCGGGCACCACACCAAATACTACGCCAATGAATTTTTTGACGGTTCGGTTGATGCGGCTGTGGTAGAAAAACTTGGCTTTTCCCCACCAGTTCATGTTGCCGTTGACGTGCTTGAAATACTGGTTAATGTCCGGAATGTTAATAAAGAAACAGATGGGGCGGTCTTTGTGGTAGCCGAACCACATCAGGTAATCCACAATAACCGGCTTCATGCTTTGCATCATTTTGCGGGCGGCAGCTTCGGACATTTCGCGGCCGGTGTGCATAGAAAAAGCTTCGTTGAAGATGCGGCGGAAGTCTTCTGCGTAAGCGTCCAGCTTGTCCATCTCCACATGGCGGAAACTGTATTCAGGATCGGCAAAGATATGGTCGGCGCGCTCCCAGTATTTCTTCGGGCGCTCCTGGTGCACTTTCATGCCGTAGGTGTACTGCTGAAAGTATTCTCTAAAACCGTATTTTTCAAAAAGATTCTTATAGAACGGCGGGTTGTAGTTCATCTGGTAGGCAGGCGAATCGAACCCGTCTATGAGCAGGCCCCAAAAAGCCTGGCGCTCGCCAAAGTTGATGGGCCCGTCCATGGCTTCCATGCCGCGGGCGGCGTTCCAGTCGCGGCAGGTGTCGAACAAGGCATTGGCTGCGGCCTGATCGTTGATGCACTCAAAAAAGCCCATTCCCCCGCCGGGTACGTCGCCGTCTTTGACGGTTTTCTTATTGATAAAAGCGGCGGTGCGCCCAATGACCGTGCCCTGCGCGTCCTGCATCAGCCAACGCTCTGCTTCGCCGTGCTTGAAAAAGCGGTTTTTGGCCGGGTCAAAGACATTGTTGATGTCATTGTCCAGGGGGCGTATGTAGTTCGAATCGCCTTTGTACGGGGTCACGCCGGCTTTGAGGAAGGCCAAACGGTCGGCGTTGTCCCGAACCGGCGTTAGGCGAAAGCGTCCGTCGGCCGTTAGGCCGGCGAAGGGGGGAGGGGGGGCTGGAGCAGAGGCAGGTTGCTGCGCGGAAGCAGCGGCAGCGCTGGCGCTGGATTCAGGTGCTGTGGAAGCCATGTGCACAAAGGTAACAGCAGCGGGCAAATGGCACGGAAGCGGCCGATTTTATCCCTATCCTGTTTTCTGAACCGCCAGACTATGCTTACCTTTGCGGGCGAATTCGAGAGCGGTTGCAGCGTGGGCAGTGCCCCCTTCGCCCGAGATCGGTCAAAAACTCCTCTTTAACATGTCCCAGACGAACGTTGGTAAGATTAAGCAGGTCATTGGCGCCGTGGTAGACGTAAGCTTCGAAGGCGAAGGCGTCAAGCTGCCCGAGATCATGAACTCTTTGGAAGTGACCCGTGAGAACGGCGAAATTCTGGTGCTCGAAACCCAGCAACACCTGGGCGAAGACGCCGTTCGGACCATTTCCATGGACTCCACCGACGGTTTGGTGCGCGGCATGAAAGTGGTGGACACGGGCAAGGCGATCGCCATGCCCATTGGCAACCACATCAAAGGCCGCCTGTTCAACGTGGTCGGCGAGGCCATTGACGGCCTGGGCAAGGTAAGCAAGGAGAAAAGCGCCCCAATTCACCGCAAGCCCCCGTTGTACGAAGACCTGGCCACCGATACGGAAGTGCTTTTTACCGGGATCAAGGTTATTGACCTGATTGAGCCTTATGCCAAGGGCGGTAAAATTGGTCTGTTTGGAGGCGCCGGGGTGGGCAAGACCGTGCTTATTCAGGAATTGATCAACAACATCGCCAAAGGCTACGCCGGTCTGTCGGTGTTTGCCGGTGTAGGCGAGCGCACCCGCGAAGGAAACGACCTGATGCGCGAGATGATTGAAGCCAACATCGTGCGCTACGGCGAGAAATTCAAGCACTCCATGGAGGAGGGCGGTTGGGACTTAAGCCTTGTGGATAAAAAAGACCTGGAAGAGAGCCAGGCCACCTTCGTTTTCGGCCAGATGAACGAGCCGCCCGGCGCCCGCGCCCGCGTGGCTCTGTCCGGGCTGACGGTTGCCGAATACTTCCGCGATGGCGATGAAGGCGACACCACAGGCCGCGATATTCTCTTCTTTATTGACAACATCTTCCGCTTTACGCAGGCGGGCTCCGAAGTATCGGCCTTGTTGGGCCGTATGCCTTCAGCTGTGGGTTACCAGCCTACGCTGGCCACCGAAATGGGCCTCATGCAGGAGCGGATCACCTCCACCAAGCGCGGATCCATCACTTCGGTACAGGCCGTTTACGTGCCCGCTGATGACTTGACCGACCCTGCGCCAGCCACCACCTTTAGCCACCTGGACGCCACCACGGTGCTCAGCCGGAAGATTGCCGAGCTTGGGATCTACCCCGCTGTGGACCCGCTGGACTCCACCAGCCGAATCCTGACCGAAGAGATTGTCGGTGCTGAGCACTACCGTTGCGCCCAGCGCGTTAAGGAGATTTTGCAGCGCTACAAGGAGCTCCAGGACATTATTGCCATCTTGGGTATGGAGGAATTGTCGGAAGAAGACAAGCAGGTGGTGCACCGCGCCCGCCGCGTTCAGCGCTTCCTCAGCCAGCCTTTCCACGTAGCCGAGCAGTTCACAGGCCTCAAAGGCGTGCTGGTGCCCATTGACGAAACCATCCGCGGCTTCAACATGATCATGAACGGCGACGTGGACGAATACCCCGAAGCGGCGTTCAACCTGGTGGGCAACATCGAAGAAGCCATTGCCAAGGGCAAGAAAATGTTGGCCGAAAACCCCTGATCATGCAAGTAGAAATCCTCACCCCAGCCGGCCAGGTCTTTCAGGGCGAAGCCGATTTGGTGCAGCTTCCCGGCGTGGACGGGCTCTTTGAAGTGCTCAACAACCACGCTCCCATGATCGCCGCTTTGGCTGCAGGCCGCATCAAGCTGGCAAAAAGTGGGGTGGAGTCGTTCTACGCCGTGCAGGCAGGCTTCGTGGAAGTGCTGAAGAACAAGGTGGCCATTTTGGTTGAAGGGGCTAAGGCGGCGTAACGCCGCGATTCAACGGCCTTGTCTGTGTGGGTATCAAGGCTGCTGAAGGTAGAAGACGCCGTCGGTGATGCTGATATCCGGCTCACCGGTCTCCGTCACCACACCGCTGAACGTGCCGCGCGCATAGTCCGGACCGATTTCGGTCAGGTTGATGACGGCATCTCCCCCGGTATTCCCAGAGCTGAACAACAGTCCCCCTTCCACCGCATACCCAAAAAGGGCAGCAGGGATGAATGATCCCGGTCCGGGCGTGATGGTATAGGTACCTTCTGTTATGGTATCCGGCCAAAAGATTTGGAGCACCATATTGCTTTCTATGGTGCTGCCTGAAAAGGAAGCATTGCTTAGCCCGGAGGTGTTGTTAAAGACAGCAAAGGTGTTTTGAACGTATTCAATACTAACACCGTTAGCCCTAAAGCGCATGTAATACTCCGGGCCCTCAGGTGTCTTGTCTTTTTTGCAGGCCACTGCTCCGGTAAGGAGCATCGCCAAGAAACCCAAACGGAAAGCGCCGGCGCCCGAGAGAAAGGAGAGATTCATGCGCGCAAAATAGGGATTCCGGACGAAGGGCTAAATCCCTTTTATGGGTTTTTTAGCGTTTCCAGTTAAGGCAGTTTTGCTCCGGAATCTCCGGGTGCTCGCCTCGCAAGCCGCTACCAAAAGCGCTGCCGCTGGTTGCGCAACTGCAACAGGGCCTGTTCGGAGAACACAGAAATCGCGCTGCTCATCAGCCATTCAGGAGCGGGGAAGGGCAGGACGCCGCCGCCCAACAGGGCTTTAGATTCGGGGCTTAGCGCGTTTAAATCACCGCTGGCGCGCCAGGCTTCGTTGGCCCAGACAAACTGCGCTTCGACCGGCTCGCGGAACAGGCGTTTGCCGCTGCGCAGGTCGGTGATTTCCAGCCAACCGCTCAACACGGCGCTTTGCTGCTGTTTGGTCTGTACCAAATTGGCGGTGATGGTTTCAATTTTGGGCACAGAGACCCAATTTCCGGTGCTGTCTTTGACCAGGCGCGTGCCTTCTACCGCAATGTCGCGGGATTCGGTGGTGTGCAGTTCTTGTTGCCAGGGAGGCAGAATCTGGCTGCGCAGGACGCCGATGGTTACTTTGAAGTCTGCCTGGGTCCTGCCAGCGGCATCGCCAGCCCTTTCGACCAATTTTTCCGGACCGGCGTAAAAAACCCAGGATTCTTGCAGCGTTGCCAGATCCGTGTAGCGCAACGCGTCCCAAAGCGCGGGTGGCAGGAGATAGGGGTGCTGCTCCCAGGCCACCAAAACGCGGTCCGTGCCCAGGCTGGCCGCCTGTTCCAGCAGGCGCGAGCTCTCCAGGTAGGGTCCGTAGTCCGTTTCCAGGCGCTGCAGCAAACTCCAGGCTTCGCGGGCGTCGTTTTTCAGGCCAGAGGCCAGGAAGCGTTCCGCTTCGGTGTAGTAATACTGCGATGCCTGCTGGCGGGCTTCCGCAAGGGGTTTTACCAGGTCGGGCAAATTCAGGTTGGCGTAGCGGCCTTCGGCCGTTATGTATAGGGGAAGGAAGGGCTTGATCCTGTTACCGCGGTATTGCAAGGTCTCGTAGCGCCGGACAATTTCGGGCCAGCGATCCGGCCGTTGCTCGGTTTTGAGTTGGTTTATGGCCGACAATTCGCGATCCAGGGCCAGATTATAGGCATCTTCTAAAATCAGGGCGTGCTCGTCGCTGACTTTGCCTTTCGCCAACTTTTGGAGGGCCTGCTCAAAGGCCACATCGTAGTTGCCCTGGAGCAAATGGCGCTCGGCCGAGCGACACGAAAGCACAAAAACAGCCAAAACCAGAAGCAGAGGGTAGAGGGTCGCTTTCATAAAAACCTTTTGGCTGCCAAGGCAAAGACTGAGCCGTTTTTGGCGCAACAATTTAATCTTTTAACGGAGGTTAAAGCGTTGCATCGGCCTATTTGGAAGGGGTCTAAATAAGGGGCGAAAATGGCTGCAAAAATGTTGATAATCAATGCCTTTGCGGACGTTAACTTTTTTTTAAAATTGCGTGGGCAATAAGGGTGTACGCATGTACCTTTGCCGTGGATTTTCCGAAGCCTCGTTCTCAGTCTTCTTCTGAGCAGATTCGAACGCCAAAACAGCTTGATCGTGCATTCAGCCAGTAGCCTTCTACCCGGGCGAATCCCTCTTTTTCTAACGACCCTACTCCTCGGATTAACACTGACCAGCACCCGCGTGTATGCGGATGTCGCGGCGGGTCAGGCACTTTACGAAGCCAACTGTGCACGATGCCACCAGCCCTATCGCAGGGGCACGGGTCCTGCATTGTATGGGGTCACGGAAAGATGGGCGGATACGGCCAACCTTTACGCGTGGATTAAAAACTCCACCGCATACCTCAAAACGGGCGACCTCTACGCGGTTGCCCTGTATGAGGAATACCAAAAGTCGGTCATGCCCGCGTTCCCTCAGTTTGAGGACAAGGACATTGCCAACATTCTGGCCTACATGCGCAGCTGGCCTGCAGAAGCGGCGACTACCGCAGCAGCTCCAGGCGCAGGGGGTGGTCCGGCTAAACCGGCCATTGATCCGTCCGTCCTGGTCATCATTCTGATCAGTTTGGTTTTTATTGCATGGTTGCTCGGGCAAGTTTCGTCCTTCCTCCGGAAACGGGTTTCTGAAAAGTACAACGAAACGGTTCCCGAGCCTGTCCCCGTGCTGCAGCGGCCGGGCATGAAACCGCTGTTCGGCATGGCTGCCTTTGTGCTCGTGTGTTTCCTGGGCTATTCTACCTACGACGGGGCAACGGCCATTAACCGCCAGGAGAATTACATGCCCGATCAGCCCATTGCGTTTAGCCACGAGATTCACGCAGGTGCCAATAAAATCGATTGTCGCTACTGCCACACCGGAGCCGAAAAAGGCAAGTCGGCCGTGATTCCTTCCATGAACGTGTGCATGAACTGCCACTACGATGTCAAGGAAGGCAAGCAGTACGGCACCACCGAGATTGCTAAAATTTACAAGGCGGTTGGGTTTAATCCGGAGAACAACACCTACACAGGCGAACAGGAGCCGGTGGAATGGGTGCGGATTCACAACCTGGCCGACCACGTTTACTTCAACCACGCGCAGCACACCATGGTCGGCGGCATTGAGTGCCAGACCTGCCACGGACCCGTGCAGGAAATGGAAGTGATGTACCAGTACCAGAGCCTCTCTATGGGTTGGTGCATCAACTGCCACCGCCAGACAGAAGTCAATTTTGCCGCCAACGACTTTTACGGCGATTACGATCAATTGCATCAGGATCTGGCCAGCGGCAAGCTGGATGCCGTTCACGTGAGCGACATTGGCGGCGCTGAGTGCCAGAAATGCCATTACTAATTCTGCCTTCACTTTTTTCGGCGGCGTCTTTGCCGTCTTCGCTAAGCTTCCATGGAAAGCAATACCTACTGGACCAGCCTTAAAGAGCATCAGCCGCAGGGAGCGGCTGCAACGCGCGACGAATTCAGCGAAGAGCTTCCGGTTGTTGACGCCTTTTCCGGCGACAGCAACCTGACAGCCGGTCGCCGCGATTTTTTGAAAATGCTCGGCTTTAGCATTACCGCCGCCACGCTGGCTGCTTCTTGCGAAGCCCCGGTGCGCAAGGTTATTCCTTACGTGATCAAGCCGGAAGACGTGACGCCGGGCATTGCCACCTGGTACGCGTCCACGTTCATGAACGGCTCCGATTGGTGCCCGATTCTCGTGAAGACCCGCGACGGTCGCCCGATTAAAATTGAAGGAAACCGCTATTCGTCCATTACCCAGGGGGGCGTGGACACCAAGGCCCTGGCGTCAGTGCTGGGGTTGTACAACAACAAGCGCCTTCGCCAGGCGATGCGGGGGGGAGAGAACGGCAAATTGAAAGCCACCACTTGGGAAGAGGCGGATACCGCCATCACTGGCAAGCTCAGCGCCAATCCCAACCTGCGCATCGCCATCCTGACGCAAACCGTATTAAGCCCTTCCACCAAAGCCGTGGTAGGCCGTTTTCAGCAAAGCTTCCCGAACACGGTACACGTAGCGTATGACCCCGTTTCGGAACACGGTGCGCTGGAGGCTAACGCCGCCATGTTTGGCAAGCGCGCGTTGCCGGAATACCGCTTCCAGGATTGCCAGGTTCTGGTCAGTTTTGGCGCGGATTATCTGGGCAGTTTCGGTTCCTCGGTTCAAAACCAAAAGGGTTGGGCCGCCGGCCGAAAGCCTACGCCGGACAAGCCAGAGATGCTTCGCACGTATCAGTTCGAATCGTGGATGTCCCGAAGCGGCGCTAATGCCGATTACCGGGTGCCGCTGACCGAGCGCAAGGTAGGAGCGGCCCTGCTGCAATTGCATGACCTCATTGCCGCCAAAACCGGAGGGCCTGCCCTTGGTGGCGCCCCTGCATTAAACGACGAAACGGCAGAACAACGCCTGCGCGCTGCCTCCGATGAGTTGTTGGCCAACCGCGGCACCTCTGCTGTGCTTTGCGGCATGAATGATGCGGATGCGCAAGCGGTGTGCAACAGCATCAACAGCATGTTGGGCAACTACGGCAAGACGCTGCGCTGGGATCGCGCCAGCCTGCTCAAGCAGGGCAGCGATGCCCGCCTCGCTGAGTTGATGAACGACATGAAGGCAGGAAAGGTAGATCTCCTGCTCATCAACGGCTGCAACCCGGCTTACGATGTTCCCGGGTTTGCCGAAGCGCTGAGCAAGGTGGCGACCAAAGTGGCTGCTAATTATTCGGCTGACGAAACTTCCGTCCTTTGCGATTTTGTGCTTCCCGAGCACCATATCCTGGAGAGCTGGAACGATGCAGAGCCTTTTGTTGGGGTTTACAGCCTCGCACAGCCCACCATCAGCCCGCTTTTCCAAACCCGGCAATTCCCCGAGTCTTTGCTCAAATGGTCGGGGGCTTCTGAAAACTGGTATGACTTTATTGTCGCCCATTGGAAGAGCACGGTTTTGGCTGGAGAAATGAGTGCCGAAGCCGCCTGGACCAATGCGTTGCAGTATGGCGTTTATGAGCGAAATGGCGGCGTGCCGTCGCCGGTGCCATTCTCTTTGCAAACTGCTTTTGCTGCCAGCGCTTCCACGTCAATGGCCACTCCGGCAACTGCTGCTCCTTCCACTGACCCAACCGCCAATCTGGCCGGCGAAGACCGCGTTTACGCCGCCACAGGCAGCGTCTCTGAAGCAGCTTCCCGCCTGCGCCAAAAGATCAGCGCTTCCGGCGATGCGGAAGTGGTGGTGTTTGAAAATGCTGTGATCGGCAACGGAGCCTACACCGACAACCCCTGGTTGCAGGAAACCCTGGATTCCATCACCAAAGTGTGCTGGGACAACTATGCGATGGTCAACCCAGGTTGGGCGCGCGAGCAAGGGCTTGGCGATGGAGACCATGTGAAATTGACCACCAGTGCCGGCAGCATTACTGTTCCGGTGTTGTTGCAGCCCGGGCAGGCAAAAGGCACCTTCGCCGTGGCTTTGGGCTACGGTCGCACAGCCACCGGACACCCTTCCACCGACAACGGGGCCAACGCCTATAAGCTTTTGGGTGCTGACCGCAACTCCTGGGGTATCGTGAACTGGTCCAAAGAGGCCGGAAACACCGAGTTTGCCCGCAACCAGGTCTATGATTCGCTGTTTGACGATTCCAAGAAAAAGCGCCCACACGTCAAGGAAACCACGCTGGAGGAATACGCGAAAGACCCGATGGCCGGCAACCGCGATCGCGAGGAGATTCTTGTGCACCTCAAGTCCTTTTACCCGGATCGTTTTGCCAACAAAAACGGTTTCCACTGGGGAATGGCCGTTGACCTGAACGCCTGCATTGGCTGTGGTGCCTGCCATGTAGCGTGCCAAAGCGAGAACAACATTCCGGTGGTGGGCAAAAAGGAGATGGCCCGCAAGCACGACATGCACTGGATCCGCATCGATCGCTATTACGCCGGTTCGGAAGACAACCCGGAAGTGGTGTTCCAGCCCATGATGTGCCAGCATTGCGATCAGGCTCCTTGCGAAAATGTTTGTCCGGTTGCCGCAACCAACCACAGTTCAGAGGGCCTGAACCAGATGGCTTACAACCGCTGCATCGGCACCCGCTATTGCGCCAACAACTGCCCTTACAAAGTTCGCCGGTTCAACTGGTTTGATTACATGGGGGCTGACTCTTTTGGCGACTACAACGACATGGATCCAATGAAGCAAGGCAAGGAAATGGGCCAGCTCTCGGATCTGACGCGCATGGTGCTCAACCCGGATGTTACGGTTCGCTCCCGCGGGGTCATGGAGAAATGTTCCTTCTGTGTCCAGCGCATTCAAGAGAGCAAGCTCGCAGCCAAGATGGATGGCCGCCCAATGGTG
This sequence comes from Bacteroidota bacterium, assembly GCA_016124275.1. Classification (GTDB taxonomy): domain Bacteria; phylum Bacteroidota; class Bacteroidia; order Chitinophagales; family BACL12; genus WGOA01. The sequence continues at coordinate 30,670 of WGOA01000085.1, read as the reverse complement.
GACGGCGACATCAAAACGGCCTGCCAGACGGCATGTGCTACGGGTGCCATAACCTTTGGCAACCTGTTTGACAACAGCAGCCAGGTGTACCAACTCTCCGAAAACAACGACCGGGCTTTCCGCGTCATTGAAGAATTCCATACGCTGCCTTCGGTTACTTACCTGACCAAAGTGCGCAACAAGAAACCGGCAGACCACATCCACCTGGTGCCTTTTGAAGGCACTTTGGATCAGGCCTGATTCCTCATAACCCGCCAATCGCACATCAACGATAGCCCATGGGTCACGCATTTGTTTCTCCGATCCGCGAGCCGCTGATCACCGGTCGGAAGACCTACAAGCAGATAACCGACGATATCTGCGGACCGGTTGAAGGACCGCCGACAAAGTCTTGGCTGGCCGCCATTTCATTCACCGCGGTAGTGGCCCTCATCGGGTTTGCTACCATCGGGTACTCCATCATGTACGGTATTGGTACGTATGGTCTGGACCGAACGGTGGGATGGGGCTGGGACATCACCAACTTTGTGTGGTGGGTGGGTATTGGCCACGCTGGAACCCTGATTTCCGCCATTTTGCTGCTGTTCCGCCAGAAATGGAGAACGGGGGTGAACCGCTCCGCAGAAGCCATGACCATTTTTGCGGTGATGTGCGCGGGTATGTTCCCGCTCATCCACATGGGGCGAATCTGGCTGATGTTCTTTGTGTTCCCTTATCCCAACTCGCGCGGACCACTGTGGGTCAACTTTAACTCACCGCTGTTGTGGGACGTGTTCGCTATTTCCACCTATTTCACGGTTTCGCTGCTGTTCTGGTATGCCGGTCTGATTCCTGACCTGGCCACTGTACGCGACCGGGTAACAGGTAAATGGCAGAAAAAATTGTACAGTATTTTTAGTTTCGGATGGCGCGGGTCGGCCAAGGAATGGCAGCGTTTTGAGTCGCTGTCGCTGATTCTGGCCGGTTTGGCGGCTCCGCTGGTGCTCTCCGTGCACACCATTGTGTCCTTTGACTTTGCAACCTCTGTGATTCCTGGGTGGCACACCACCATTTTCCCGCCCTACTTCGTCGCTGGCGCTATTTTCTCCGGTTTTGCCATGGTGCTTACCCTCATGTTGGTGGCGCGCAAGCTGCTCAAGCTGGAGGACTACATCACCATCGCGCACATTGAGTCCATGAACAAGGTGATTGTGCTGACCGGCTCCATTGTCGGTGTGGCCTACATCACGGAGTTGTTTATGTCCTGGTACTCGGGCAGCCCCTACGAAGGGTATGCTTTCCGAAACCGCGTTTCCGGTCCGTATTGGTGGGCTTACTGGGCTATGATGACCTGTAACGTGATCTCGCCCCAGTTCTTCTGGGTGCAGTCGCTGCGACGCAACGTCATTTTCACGTTCATTCTTTCCATTTTCATCAACATCGGCATGTGGTTCGAGCGCTTCGTGATCATTGTGATCTCGCTGCACCGCGACATGCTGCCTTCGGCCTGGTCTTACTACGTCCCTACCTGGGTGGAAGTCACCATTTTCATCGGTACGCTCGGGTTTTTCATGACCTGCTTCCTGCTCTTTGTCAAAGTGGCCCCGGTGGTTGCTGTAGCGGAAGTCAAGAGCATTCTGAAGACCTCTGGCGACCAATACATCACGCAATCTCCCGAACAGGTGGAGGCCGAAATTAACAAGTTGGCACAGAGCTCTGGCCACTACGAATCCCTGATCAAACCGCAGTACGACGATGAGTAGCAAGCATTCCAAGCGCATTCTTTACGGCTTGTACGAAGACGAGGAGATTCTGCTCAAGGCGGTTAAAAATGCCCGGGCAGAAGGTCTGAGTATTTGGAATTGCCTGACGCCTTTCCCGGTGCACGGTCTTGATCATGCCATGGGCATTAAGGATACGCGGCTCCACACCGCAGGCTTTGTCTTCGGTGCCACAGGAACCCTGACGGCGTTGACCTTCATGAGTTGGGTCAACACCGTAAGTTACCCCATCAACTTTGGCGGTAAACCCAACCTGAGCCTACCGGCCTTCATCCCGATTACGTTTGAGTTGACTGTGCTTTTTGCCTCCGTGGGCATGGTCTTGTTGTACTTGTTCATCAATCGTCTGGCCCCCGGCATGGAGCCCGACATTTTGGATCCACGGACCACGTCGCACTTGTTCCTCATGGGTTTCGAAATTGACGACAGCACCAGTAAGGCGCAGATCGACGACGTCCGTCGCGTACTGCAGGAGACCGGTGCCGTAGAAATTGCGGAAAAGAACATTGAAGAGGAAGAGGACGGTGCTATTCGCCAGATTTTCTGAACAGAAGTTAAATCACTAAGCCTCAAACACGCACAGGCAACCCCTGAACCGATAAACCGATGACCAGAACGCTGCTAGCCGCTGTTACCATTTCCCTCGGACTTACCTTGCTGGCTTCCTGTCAGGCAGGCAAGAACGATCCGGGACGGGTCTATGCGCCGGACATGTACTTTTCGCAAGCTTACGATGCTTATGTGCCCAGCACATTTACCAACGATGGCTTGTCTGCCCGGACTCCAGCCGCCAATACCGTACCGTATGGAACCACAGCTTACGGTTCGCCTACGCTGGAGCCCTGGCCCTTCCCGTTGCTGAGCGACGCGGATACGGCCCAGATGATGCCTTCCATGCGCAACTACCTCAACCCGGTGCCGGTTTCTGAAGCAGGGTTGGCAAGTGGTCAGAAAAACTACAACATCTACTGTTCCATTTGTCACGGGGGGAACGGCTTGGGGAAAGGATACCTCGTTACGGGAACCACCTACTCCCAGGCACCGGCAAACCTCATGGATCCCCGTTTTTTGAGCAAGGGTACTTCAGACGCATGGTTCTACCATGTCCTGCAATACGGAAAGAATTCCATGGGTTCTTATGCGTATGCGCTCAGCAGAGAGCAGCGCTGGGAAATCGTTCACTACATCCGGTCGCTGCAGGCTGACTATGTGGCTGAAAAGGCGGTTACTGACGCAGCAGCCGCTGCTGCCGCTGCCGCTAATCCAACACCTGCTGACAGCACCACCGCCAGTGCAGAAGCAGTCGTTGCTGTTCCCTGAATCCAACCTACCCTAACCCGAAGCGAATTCCGCAATACCGCCACTACTTTTCAGCGAAATGGGCAATACCAATAATTTTGAATTCACCGGCCGGCTTAAGCGCCTCTTCCTGATCCTGATGGGTCTGGGTGCGGCAGCTGTCGCAGTCGGGGTGCTGATCAATCCGGAAATCAGCGCGCAGCGAGTGTGGGCCAATTTCCTGGTCAACACCATATTTTTTCTGGGCATCGGATTGCTCGGTTTGTTCTTTGTGGCGACGCACACGATGGCCTTTGGTGGTTGGCACGTCTTGGTGCGCCGCATTCCCGAGGCCCTTTCCACGTTCATTCCGGTAGGTGTTGGTTTGCTGTTCATCATTGTAGCCGGGGCGGTGACGGGCAGTCACCACCTTTACCATTGGACGGACACCTTTTTAGTGCAGGATACGGTTTCGGTCGGTGATTTGCGGTCCTACGAAGCTGGTTTGCACCACGAGGGTGGGGAAGAGCACCACGAAGATGCAGAGCACCACGAAGATGCGGAGCACCACGAGGATGCAGCGCACGATGCGGATCAAAGCACGAGTCAACGCGCTAACGAGGTTCCTGTTCTTGCCGCTTCACTGGACCAGCAGGGAGCGGACGCGCACCAAGGCGCTCATTCCGGTGAGCACGGCACCGATGCTGCCCATGCGGCATCGGGCGAAGGGGATACGGCGCACTTAGCTGCTGCATCGGATAGTCTCCACACCGATTCCCTGCACGCAGACCAACACGCCGCAGACGGACACACCGCAGACCATGCGGAAGCAGGCCACGGCGCAGCAGATGGACATGGCGAAGGGCACGGCGAAGCAGAAGGTGAAGCCTCTTACGATTGGTACGCAGGCAAGGTCAGTGCGCAATACGGCGAACACCACGGTCACGAAATGTATGCTGCGCAGTTCGCTTCTGCCGCTGAAGGCGATCAGATTGCCAACCCCCACTTTGATAAATTGCTGGCCCACAAAGCACCCTACCTCAACAAAAGTTTCTTCAGCATCCGCTTTGTAGCGTATGGATTGATCTGGATCACGCTGTTTTACCTGATTCGCAGGGCTTCCTTGCGCGAAGACAAGGAAGGTGGATTGGTCTGGTACAAGCGTTCCAAGATGTATTCGGCTACCTACATGGTGTTGTTCGGCATCACCAGCAGCATGATGGCCTGGGATTTTCTCATGTCCATTGACGCCCACTGGTTCAGCACCCTTTACGGTTGGTACAATGCAGCCAGTTTGTGGGTGGCAACGGTGGCTTCCACCACACTTATTCTCATCTACCTCAAGAATCAGGGTTACCTGCCGCAGGTCAATGAAAACCACCTCCACGATTTGGGTAAGTACATGTTCGGGTTCAGCGTTTTCTGGACTTACTTGTTCTTTAGCCAGTATATGTTGATCTGGTACGCCAACTTGCCCGAAGAGACGTTCTATTTCCACATGCGAAATGGCGATCCGGCCTACCGCGCGTTGTTTTTTATCAACCTTGGAATGAACTTCTTTGTGCCCTTCTTCGTCTTAATTACACGCAACGCCAAGCGACGGGTAGCCCTTATGGCAGCTATTGCCTCTTCGCTGGTTCTCACGCACTGGCTGGACTTGTTCCTTGAAGTCATGCCGGGTACCGTGGGTACCGCATGGGGCATCGGATTAGTGGAATTGGGCATGTTGGCAGCTTTTGCCGGATTGTTCCTCTTCATCGTTTTCCGCAGTTTGTCTCGCGCCTCGCTTGTACCCCAGAAACATCCGTTCTACCTCGAGAGCGTAAACCATCACACTTAACAAAGACCCTCTTCAATGACCGGTTTTCTCATATTCCTCATTATCGCGCTGATTGTCGTGGTCATGTTCCAGGTTACTAAAACCCTGGACATGGTCAGTGAATTACGGGCGGACGAAAAAGAGGAGGAACGGCACGCCGTTACCCAGGGGCGCCTCATGATTGCGTTTTTGGTCCTTGGCCTGGTGGGCTTTTTCTGGACCTTTGGCGCTTACCAGAGCAAGCTTTTCCCTCAATCGGCCTCCGTCCACGGCGAATTGCTGAAGAACCTGTTCTTCTGGACGTTGTTGATCACCGGTGTCGTTTTTGTGATCACCAACATCCTGTTGTTCGTCTTTGCTTACCAGTACCGCTGGAAAAACAACCGCAAAGCGGAGCATATCTCCCACAACAACACCCTGGAGTTCATCTGGACCGCCATTCCGGCACTGGTGTTGACCTTTTTAGTGGTGCTCGGGTTGCGGGCCTGGTACCAGATTACCGGCGAAGAGTCGGAAGACGCGCTGGTTTTTGAGGTTACGGGTCAGCAGTTTTTCTGGTCTTCGCGCTACCCCGGTCCCGATGGTGTGCTCGGGCTGCGCGACTACAACCTTATTTCGGCAGAGAACCCGCTGGGCATTGCTACGCCTGAGTTTATTGACCACAAGCGGGTTGATTTGCTCATTCGTTTGCGCGACCTTAAACAACGCGAAGCAGCCCTTCCTGAATTGATTGCTGCGGCTCAGGACATTATCGATCACAACCCCAATCCTTATCCGGTGGATTCAGCGAAAGTAACCCTCAAGGCCCTGCTCAAAGAGCAGAAGGAATTGCCGGGGTTACAAAACCGGACAAGAGCGCATTACAAGCGGATCGTTGAGAAGTTTACACCGGAATACCTGGCCAGTGCAGAAGTGGCGCCGCTCATTAAAGCCGGATACGATGACTTCATGCCTTCTGAGTTGCACCTTCCTGTAGATCGGGAGGTCGTTGCCCGGATTACCGCGCTTGATGTGCTCCATGACTTTTACATTCCCTACATGAGCGTCAAGATGGACGCCGTGCCGGGCATTCCAACCCGCTTCAAATTCACGCCAACCATTACTACGGAGGAAATGCGGGAGATCCTAAAGGATAACCCTGAATGGCAGCGGATTGATGAGGGTGCCACCGAACCGCGCTGGAAGAACTTCATTTATGAAGTTGCTTGTGCGGAATTGTGTGGGAAGGGCCACAACTCGATGCGCTACCTCCTTGACGTAGACACGGAAGAGGAATACAGTGCCTGGTTGGGCCAACAAACTGCCTTTTTCGACCTGCAAAAAGAGTCGCTTGTCAAGTGGGAAAACGCTGAGTACGCCGAATTTGAGAAGGCTTATGTCTTCATCGATGCAGGCGGACATGGCGATGACCACGGCGGCGACAACCACGATAACGATCATTCCGGTGAAGAGCAGCACAGCGCCGCAAGCGCTTCCATAGCTCATTAACCGTACCCCGCCCATCCGGGCAATAGTTCTCTTTTAAACCCATCAGGATCCATGGCAAACGCCGCGATTTCCAAACCTGCATCACACGTCCACGCGGAGGATCACCACCACGAGGAGCATCACCACGAGCAGGGTTTCATCAGTAAGTATATCTTTTCGACCGATCACAAAACGATTGCCAAACAGTTTTTGATCACCGGTATCATCTGGGCTATCCTGGGTGGGGCGCTTTCTGTGCTCTTCCGCATTCAGTTGGGTTACCCGGATGCTGACCTTACCTGGATGAAGCCCATTTTGGGGCGCTGGCTGGATGAGGGTGGCCATATCCTTCCGGAGTTCTACAATGCCCTGATCACCATGCACGGCACCATCCTGGTGTTCTTTGTGCTCACGGCTGGTTTGAGTGGAACTTTTTCCAACTTGTTGATTCCGCTGCAGCTTGGCGCCCGGGACATGGCCAGTGGATTTATCAACATGCTTTCTTATTGGTTCTTTTTCCTCTCCGGAGCGGTCATGTTAGCCTCGTTCTTTGTGCCCACCGGCGCTGCCTCAGGCGGTTGGACCATGTATCCTCCGCTTTCCGCATTGGCTCAGTCGAATGAGGGATCCGGTTTCGGAACTGACCTTTGGATTACCTCCATTGCTTTGTTTATTGTTTCCGTGCTGTTGGGTGGTTTGAACTACGTGACCACGGTGATCAACTTGCGCACCAAAGGCATGTCCATTTTCCGCATGCCGCTGACCATTTGGGCATTCCTTTTCACCGCCATCATTGCACTGCTTTCGTTCCCAGCACTGCTCGCAGCAGGGGTGTTGTTGCTCTTCGACCGCGGAATGGGCACCTCGTTCTTCCTTTCAGAGATTTACACCGGTGGCGAGGCACTTGCCAATGCTGGCGGTAGCCCCATTTTGTACCAGCACTTGTTCTGGTTCCTGGGTCACCCGGAGGTGTACATCATCATTCTGCCCGCTATGGGTATTGTTTCTGAAGTGCTTTCGGTCAATTCCCGGAAGCCCGTCTTCGGGTACAAGGCCATGATCTACTCCATCTTTGCCATTACCGTGCTGTCCTTTCTGGTCTGGGCTCACCACATGTTCGTGACGGGTCTGAACCCCTTCCTCGGTTCTATTTTCGTGATTTTCACCTTGTTGATTGCCATTCCTTCTGCCATCAAGGTGTTCAACTGGATCGTGACGCTCTACAAAGGCAACATCCGGTTTACTCCGGCCATGTTGTTCGCCATTGGCTTTGTGGCGCTGTTTATTGTCGGTGGTTTGACGGGCATCTTTCTGGGCAACTCGGCACTGGACATTGACCTGCACGACACGTACTTCGTGGTGGCTCACTTCCACCTGGTCATGGGTGTCGCCGCGTTCTTTGGCACCTTTGCGGGCGTCTACCACTGGTTCCCGAAAATGTACGGGCGCTACCTGAACCGCACCTTGGGCTACATCCACTTCTGGATTACCATTGTTGCGGCCTACCTCATCTTCTTCCCGATGCACTTCATGATCGGGTTGCCGCGTCGTTACCCCTCGCACGAAAACTTCCAGTTCGCGGATATGTTCGGCGAGTTGAACTCCTTCATCTCGTTGGTGGCCATCATCTCGTTTGCCGCCCAGCTGTTGTTTGTGTTCAACTTTTTCTACAGCATTTTCCGCGGGCGCAAAGTGCGCGAGCTGAATCCCTGGGGTGCAACCACTCTTGAGTGGACCACTCCCATTCACCCGCAACACGGCAACTGGCCCGGTGAAATTCCCCACGTGCACCGCTGGCCATACGACTACGGTGTTAATGGTCGCGAATTTATTCCCCAGGACGAGCCAGAGCCCGGTTTTGTGCCCGAACCTGAACCTGTTCATCGCGATCCGCAAAACGATCAGGTCTGACCAGACCCAGCATAATGGAACCTACGCTCTCATCTGCAACTAACCAGGCTTTAGCCGATCAGCGCACCGGTCTTTTCAAAGATCTGAGCGCGCTGGTCAAGTTGCGCCTGTCCACCATTGTGGTGTTCTCCGCGGGCATGGGTTACCTTTTGGCTGCTCCGCTTTCGGTGGAATGGCCCTCGTTCCTCCTGCTGCTGCTTGGGGGATTACTGGTCACGGCTTCGGCCAATGCCCTGAATGAAATCATTGAGCGGGATACCGATGCGTTCATGACCCGGACGGCCAACCGGCCGTTGCCATCTGGTCGCATGACCATGGGAACGGCGTTGCTGGTCGCGGGTTTTTCCGGAGTGGGCGGAGTGGCCGTGCTCTGGTGGGCCTTTCAACCGCTCACCGCCCTTCTCGGAGCGCTCTCGCTGTTGTCTTATGCCTTCATCTACACGCCGATGAAACGCATCAGTCCGGTGGCCGTTTTCATTGGCGCGATTCCAGGGGCCATTCCACCGGTTATTGGCTGGGTAGCGGTTACCGGAAGTGTGGGCCCGGAAGCTTTGGCTTTATTCGCGATTCAGTTTTTCTGGCAGTTTCCGCACTTCTGGGCCATAGCCTGGTTGTCGCGGGAAGATTACGCCAAAGCCGGCTTTGACCTGCTTCCTGATGCTTCAGGCCGCACCCGCGCCACAGCCGTACACATCATCATTTACACGGCCATTTTGTTGCCGGTTGGTTTGTTACCCTTCTGGATGGGCCTGGCGGGCTGGGTCTCTGCGGCTGTGGTATCGGTTGCCGGACTTGCTTTCACCTTCCAAGCCATTCGCCTGTACCAAACCTGCGCCATGAAAGAGGCGCGGAGTTTGTTGTTCGGATCCTTTGCTTACCTGCCAACGGTGCTTTTGGCCTTGGTGTTTGACAAAATTGTTTAATAACCTTCATGACCCCTTCTGACCATATCGCACTGCCCCAGCAACTTCGAAAAACCGTGCATCCGCACCGGTTTATGATGTGGTTGTCCATGGCGTCGATCGTGATGTTGTTCGCGGGGTTCACCAGTGCGTACATTGTTAAGCATGCGGATACCAATGTCTGGGAAAGCGTGGAACTTCCCTCGCTGTTTTGGGTATCTACTACGCTGATTCTGGCCAGCAGCATCAGCATCTTTTTTGCCGTGCGCGCGTTTCATCGCAACAACGTCAAAGCCTACCGGAACTTGCTGGCGCTTACGTTTGTGCTGGGCTTTGGGTTTTTGCTCAGCCAGTGGATGGCCTGGCAGGAAATGCTGGTGATCAGCCAACTGGGCATCGGCGACAAAGTAGCAGCAGATTTTCTATACGTCATTTCTGGAGCACACTTTCTTCACGCAGCGGGGGGAGTTGTGGCTATGGGGTTCTTGTTTTTTCTCGCCTTGCGCCATTACCGCACGCCCGAAGATGCCTTGATGCTCAACCTTCATCCCGAGAAGGTTCCCGGCATTGAGCTGGTGGCAACGTACTGGCATTTTGTCGATGCCCTGTGGCTCTATCTGTTCATTTTCTTCATTGCCAACACCTAATCTCAACACCGTTCGATGGCCGATTCCGCAATGACCGCACACCACGACCACGCCCTGGAGCAATCCACGGAGGAGCTGTGGAGCGGCGGGCAGGAGCCCGTTAAAGCCAGTTATGGCAAACTGATGATGTGGTACTTCCTCATCTCAGACACGTTTACCTTCGCCGGTTTTCTGATTGCCTATGCGGCCATCCGCTTTGCCCACCCGACACACAGTGCGGGCGCATGGAATTCATGGCCTGACCCCAACGAAGTGTTCTCGGCTACGCCGGTAACCGGACATGCCAACCTGCCGCTCATCTTTGTAACCTTCATGACCTTCACCTTGATCGTCAGTTCGGTGACCATGGTGCGCGCCGTTCAGGAAGGCACCCGCATGAACCGCAAAGGGGTTATGTTCTGGATGGTGTGGACCATTTTGGGCGGACTCGTTTTTGTGGGCAGCCAGGCCTGGGAATGGCAGCACCTGATTCACGAAGGCATGACGCCAACGGGCAACCCCTTTGGGGCAGCTGCTTTCGGCGCTTTGTTCTTCATCATTACCGGCTTTCACGGGGCGCACGTTTCGGTTGGGGTTGTCATTAACAGCATCGTGCTGTTTCAAACCTGGATCGGCACCTACGACCGGCGTGGTCATTACGAAATGATTGAGAAAGTGGGTCTCTACTGGCACTTCGTTGACCTGGTTTGGGTCTATGTGTTCATGGCCTTCTACCTGCTCTAAACCGCTACACAAACATCGCTCCGTTTCGCGGAGCGCTGAACTACCCGTCACCTCGCCTCTCTTTTCAACAGCAGTCAAAGCACTCTCCATGGCTACCGGAATTACGCACGAAGAAAGCATTAAGCGCGTTTACCGCGTTTGCGGCATCCTGGCAATTGTCACGGCCGTTGAAATCATTGCAGCGTTGAGCCATTACTCCTGGCTCGGCCTGAGCGAAGAAGCCAAGGTAGCGGCCAAGTTGCCTTTGAATGTGTTGTTCATTGTGTTGAGCGCCGCCAAGGCCTACTACATTATGAGCGAGTTTATGCACTTGCGCTATGAACTCAAGCCGCTGACCATCTCGGTCATGGCCCCCTTCTTGTTTTTGATTTGGGCCATCATTGCGTTCAGCTACGAAGGGGTTTCCTGGCTGCAGCTGCGCACCTGGTTTGGATAACTTATACTATGGCTGACCCGGAAACCGAACCCTATTCGCCTGTACCATACCGCAAGGGAAGGGTTTGGCGGCTGATTGCAGCCTCGTTGGTGCTTTTTGTCGTTCCTGCTACCCTCATTCTGGGCATGATGTGGGGCTTTGGGTTGCTGCGCGCTATTGAGCCCAGTCCGGTTTATATCGCGGATCCGGCCATTAGCACGGGTTCATTCACGGTTTACTCGCACCAGGGCGACACCCTCACGGAGGATGTAATGCGCGACAAGATCTGGATTGCGCATTTCATCCGGCCAGGCTGCGAAGAGCCCTGCATTGCGCAGATTCGCGCGGTGCGCGACGTGCAGTACGCGGTGAGCAAATACAAGCATTTTCGGGTATTGACGTTCTCGCTGGATCCCATCGCAGACCGCAATGCCATGTGGGCCATTGGCCGCAAATTCAGCAATTATCCCAGCTGGCATTTCGTTTATGGCGATACCGCTCAGATTCGTCAGGAAATGGACCAAGTCGGCCTGGCTGGACGTAGTTTTGCGTTCGGAAGACCGGACGAAGTAGCGCTGTTGGATTTTGAAGGCAAGGTGCGCGGGTACTACAATCCGGTTGACTCTGTTGGTTATCGCGACTTGGTCAACGACATCGTCCTGATGCTGCGGCACGACGACGATAAGCAGCGCTAAACGCCTGCCGCGGGCTTGTCGCCCAATTCGAACCATGGACAACCGAACCTCCTGGATTTTAGGCACCGGCATAGTCGGGGTAGCCTTTGTGTTGTTTTTCATTTTTGTGTACCAACCCAAGGCCCGCGAAGCCAGCCAGACCACGCGCGTGGATGAATTGTTGCGGCCTACTGCGCGCTTTTACGAGGAGCCTTTGCGTTTTGCACCCAAGTTTCGCCTTATGAGCCATACCGGCGACAGCATCGGTTCGGCAGAGATGCGCGGCCGTGTCTATGTGGTGGACTTTTTTTTCACCAATTGCACCGCAGCCTGCCCCATGATGAGCTCGCAGATGACCCGGGTGCAGAAGACTTACGGCGACCGGAAGGATTTTGGCATCCTTTCTTTTACCCTGGATCCCGACAAGGATTCTATCCCGGCACTTCGAGATTATGCCGAAAAGCTGGAGGCCGTGCCCGGCAGTTGGTACTTTCTGCGCGGCCCACGCAGCCAGGTGTATCCGTTGGGCGAGGAAGGTTTTTTGGCCAACCTGGTGTACAACGAGGATGGCGACATTGACCACAGCGAGAAGTTCATTTTGTTGGATCGCGAGGGAGGAATCCGCGGATATTACCTGGGAACCGACCCAAAAGAGGTCGATAAATTGATCAATGACGTCCGTTATTTGTTAACTGAAGATGAGCGCTAAATCGATAAAGGCCTTCACCGCGAGCGAAAAGAAGATGAACCGCATCATCACGGCAGTTTCCATTGCCGTGCCAGTTGTGGTGGCCTTGCTGTTTTATACGCCAGCGGTGCGGCTGAGCCTGGACGTGTCGCGGTTACCGGCATTTCATGCCTTGTTGAACAGCAGCGTGAGTGTGTTGCTCTTGACGGGTTTTGCGTTTATCCGGCAGAAAAAGGTTTGGGCCCACCGGGCCTGCATGATGGCGGCCTTTGTGCTGTCAGCGGTGTTTTTGGTGTCCTATGTGGTTTACCACGCGGCCTCCGAAAGTACCCCTTATGGCGGTGAAGGTTTTATCCGTAACATTTATTATGTTATCCTGATCAGCCACATCTTGCTGGCCACCATCATTCTTCCGCTGGTGCTGTTTACCATTTACCGGGCCATTTCCGGGCGCCTGGAGCAGCACCGCAAGCTAGCCCGCTGGACCTTTCCTATCTGGCTGTACGTGTCGGTTACGGGGGTTGTCGTGTATCTGATGATTGCGCCGTATTACGGGTAGTGCTGGGAATGCCTTTCGCCGCCCGGTACAAAATTTTGAATCCGCGTTTGACGGTTCTAAACGCCGGTTTTCTTTATGTTGTTCGTAAATTTAAGGGTATGAAAATCAGGTCTGTTTCGGGTTTTTTGCTGCTGGTAGCCTTCATGCTGCTGTCCGATGCCGCTGTCCAGGCCCAGTGTGCCATGTGCACCAAAACGGCCATGGATGCCATGAAAGACGGCAATACCGCCAGCCTCGGACTCAATGACGCTATATTGTACCTGCTCAGTCTGCCCTATGTATTGGCCTTGACCATCGGGGGCTTGTGGTGGTACCGACACAGAAGGATTGCGCGGGAGGCAGCGTGAGATCGGCCTGCCAGGCGAGCGTTCGGCTTATCAGGCAAGCGTGCGGCCTACCAGGCAAGCGTGCATCCTACCAGGCAAGCGTGCAGTTAGATATCCCCGGGCTGCGGACGGATGACGATATCCTCCACCACCGTTCTGGGCGACAACCGCAGAACCCCGGCAATCATGTCGGCCAGATCTTCCACGTTAATGAAGCGCTCTTCAGGCAAATCCACGCCGCTCCAGGAATCCGTTAGTACTGCGCCGGGCATCACTGCCGTTACGCGAACCCCTGCAGGCTTTAACTCGTTGCGCAAATTGCGCGAAAAGCCCAACAGCGCGTGTTTGCTGATGCTATAGGAGCCACCGCCGGGATAGGCCTGCAAGCTGGCAACTGAACAAATGTTCACTATGTCGCCGCTGCCGCGAGCTACCATGTGCGGCGCAAGCGCCCGCGTGAGGTGATACGCACTCAGCAAATTCGTATCCAACATTTGCTCAAGGCGCCCTTCTTCTTCGCCCAAAATAGTGCCCATAATGAACACGCCGGCGTTGTTAATCAGGGCATCTACGCGCTGGCTCCACTTCAGGACTTGGGCTGCAAAGCGATCAACTTCCTTTCGCCTGGAAACATCACAGGCCATCGTATGCAATATAATATCTGGATGAACTTTGGCAAGCTCAGCTTGCAATTCGTCCAGTTTGGCCTGGCTGCGGCTGCAAACCGCCAAATCGTACCCGTCGCGGGCCAGGGCAAAGGCCAGGGCGCGACCGATTCCCCGGCTGGCACCGGTTAAAACCGCAAATCTTTTAGCTGTGTTCATGCGTATTCAGGGGAAGGGGCTGGATTTGCGCCCTGCGGCCAAGTTAGGCATTCAAGCGGCAGCTTGGGACAAGGGCGGAAGGCTGCTGGTTATTTCCTAATTTTCCGCTCGGGTTACAGCAGCCCTTCCCCGGCTGCCCACTTGTTTTTTGCCTATGTCCAGTGCCCATGAAATTCTTTGAACATTTTGGTCAATACTTGCTCATGCTGCGCGCCTTGTTTGTGCGCCCGGAGCAATTCCGCATGTACTGGCGGGAAACCCTCCGACAGATGGACGACATCGGCGTGGGGTCATTCCTGATCATTGCCGTGGTATCGCTGTTTATCGGTGCGGTAACCGCTGTGCAGACCGCCTACCAGATCTTTGGCAATTCGCTGGTTCCCGGCTACTACCTTGGTTGGATCGTGCGCGATACCACCATTCTTGAATTGGCCCCCACTTTTTCGTGCCTAATTCTGGCCGGAAAGGCGGGATCAAACATGAGTTCTGAGCTGGGCAACATGCGCATTTCGGAACAGATTGATGCGCTGGAGATCATGGGCATTTCTACGGAAGCCTACCTGGTGGGACCCCGCATCCTGGCTTCAGTTATCGTCATTCCCATGCTGGTGGCCATGGCTGGCTTTTTGAGCATTGTAGGCGGCTATGCAGCCACCATCGCTTCCGGATACGTGACCTCGGGCGAATTCATTCAGGGGCTGCTCACCAGTTTCCGGGGTTTTAACGTGCAGCTCATGCTGATCAAGGCAGTGGTTTTTGCCTTTTTGATTGCCTCGGTATCATCTTACCAGGGCTTTTACGTCAAGGGCGGCTCTATTGAGTTGGGCCAGGCCAGCACCCGCGCAGTGGTGTACAGCTGCATCCTTATTCTGTTTTCGGATTACATCATTGCTGTCATCGCATTGAGTTGAAGGGGCAGGGTTTCCCGAGCAATTGCTTCCATCCGTTTAGACCTTTCTACCCGTGATTCAAATCCGCGACATCCGAAAATCATTTGGCAACCAGGAGGTGCTCCGCGGCATTAGTGCCGAGTTTGAATCGGGCAAGACCTCGCTGATCATGGGGGCATCAGGCTCTGGCAAAACGGTGCTCATCAAATGCATGGTGGGTTTGTTGCAACCAAATTCCGGTCAGGTCCTCTACGACAACCGCGACTTTTTTAGCCTCAATCGTTCTGAGCGCAAAGCCGTGCGCACCGAAATTGGCTTTCTCTTTCAGGGTGCCGCCTTGTTCAACTCCATGACGGTGGAGCAAAATGTGCTTTTGCCCCTGGACATGTTCACCAGCTGGACCAAGGCCGAAAAATCCAAGCGGGTAGCTGAAGTTTTGGAGCGGGTTGGTCTGGAGAACGCCAACGTCAAGTTCCCCTCTGAAATCTCCGGCGGCATGGCCAAGCGCGTGGGAATTGCCCGCGCCATTGTGCAACATCCCCGCTACCTCTTTTGCGACGAACCCAACTCAGGCCTGGACCCCGGCACCGCCGGCCGCATTGACGAACTGATCCTGGAGCTGACCCGCGAGTACAACATTACCACGGTGATCAACACCCACGACATGAACTCGGTGATGCAAATCGGCGAATCGGTGCTCTTCCTGCTCAAAGGCGAGAAGCGCTGGGAAGGCAACAAGGACGAGATCATGGGCAGCCAGGACGAGGCCCTGGACAAGTTCATCTTCGCCTCCGAGTTCCTGCAGGATGCCAAAAAGGCCATGATCCGGCAGGGGGGGAGGGGAAGCGGTTAGGAGGGGAAGGGAGTGAGGCATTCAATTAAGGAAAGGTTTGGAAGTGTCTCTACTAAAAGAGTAAAAATAATAATTAATTATATATAATATTAGGTATTTATACCATGGGAAAGCGAACTGTTTTGGTCGGTCAGGGAGATGATCAGGTGGAGGATTGGAGTCATGGGTTCCAGCCAATCGATGAGACACTAAACGAGTTTATCACCGAAGCAGATGAATTTGGGTTTGATGTGCAATGGGGTGATTTAGTCAAAGTCGCTTTTGAAGTTGAAGAAGTTCATCCAAATTTTTACGTGGGTAGCTCACTTTCAATTTATGAGTATTTAAATGAAATGTGTGTTCTTCAGGATTTCTGGGATGGTGGCGCCCCCGGAATGAGCGGAACTTATATTACAGTGCGGGTAGAAAAGGGCAAAATAAGGTATGTAAAAAACAGGCTGAAAAAACTTATCGATTTACTAAAAGAAACTTGGAGGCAGAATGGCTGGTTAGCGATTAGATTGGAAGCGAAGTGCATTTTATTGGAGGAGGAAGTTAATAATTTATCCTCCGAAGTTTCAAGCTTACAGCGAAAACTGGGAGAAAAGGATAAAATATTAAATGAGTATCTGGAAAGTGATAAGGGAAGAAAAGATTTGATGAATATATTCTTTACTATAGTATCCTTTCTCATTCACCCGACCGGTATGTTTCTGCAACATGGACCGTTTCTTATAACTCGCGATAAAAATATTTTAGTGATAACCAATAATCAACAAATGTCAACCCGTGTCATATATCCAGAGGTCCTTAAATTATTAAAGTTTTCAACTTTAAACATTGTTGAAGTACACGAGTATAGTCTTGATGGAACTCGTTTATCGCACATTGCATATTTTGCAATGGCAAGTGTTGATTTCAGAAGGGGTTGGGCGCAGAAAAGCACCTTGCTCAGGTGCGTTGACAGTATTGACTGTGATCCAAACGCTATCAGGCAAGAGTACCTGGATTGGTTGAAACGTTGATGATAAAGATGAAGTGTAGATTACCGGAGTATAAGGGAAGTAGGAAATCATTTATTTTAATTTGCTCCCCACCCCCCAAAACACCCAACCCAGCGCGAGCGCCACGCCGCCAACAGGAGTGATCGGTCCTAAGAAGCTCAAGTCCCCCCCGGCAGCATCAGCCAACGCCATCGCGTAAAGCGAGCCGGAAAACAACCCGATTCCCACCACAAAGGCGATGACCCCCCGGCGCCACCAGCGCGGGTCGCACAAGGGAGCGGACAAGACCGCCAGCCCAAGCGCCAGGGTGTGGAGGAAGTGGTACATCACGGCAGTCTCGTATGCCGAGAGCATGGATGCACTGATGGCCGTGCGTTCCAGGCTGTGGGCGCCGAAGGCGCCCAGGAGCACGGCCGCGGCACCGGAAAAGGCGGCCAGCCTCAGCCAGCGCTGTTGTACAGTTTTGGATACATCCATGGTTGGGCAGGTTTTTGCAAAAGGGCCATTCCCGAAGGGGATTCCCCTAAGTTTGCAAAGCTATTACTGGGTTCATGAAGAAAACGTACTGGATTATTGCCGCGGTCCTGGTCCTGGTTGGGGTCGGTGTGTTTGGCGGGTATCGCTACTTGCAAAATCAGGTGCAGCCGCTGTCGCCCGAGGGTGCGTTGCCACCCGAGGCCTTGTTCATGCTGGCCATGCCGGACTGGCAGCAGGTTTTGACGCTGAGCAGCCAGGTGGACGACGCAACAGGCAAGGCGCAGCAGAAAAACGGCAACAAAGCCCAAAGCACAGCCGCAAGCACAGCCGCAAGCACAGCCGCCACCCAAACCGCCAGCCAAAACGCCGACGAGCCTGTGGATGCCGCGGAACCTAGCCCCATCCGTTTGGCCTTAGACCAGACAGGCGTAGTTCGAAGCCTCCGCGGCGCTCTGCAACCTTGGGGGCTGCAACCGCTCGCTTTCGCTGCCGGAGCCGCTGGAGTTGCCGGAGCCGCCGGGGAAGGCGGAAACGGTGCAGCAGAACAAACCGCTGCCCAACCCAATGGCAGCCCTTCGCCTGACAAAGAAACCGCTGCTCAACCCAACGGCGGCCCTTCGACCGGAAAATTGGCGCCCAACGGCATGCCCCGGCCCGAAGCCAAGGCCTTGCTCGTAGGCGGATACATCACGGGCGCGGGCACGTTTGACCTGATTTTGGTCATGCGCGACAAAGAAAAAGTGCCGCGGTCGCTGCAGCCGTTTGAGAAATACGAGGGCATTTCGCTTTACAAGAGCGACGTTGGCGGCAAAACCTGGTACGAGTTTCGCCACCGCGGCCTGCGCGTGGGCAGTTTCAGCCGCGTGCTGCTGGAAGACGCCATTCGCTATGCGCAAGGTAAAAGCAACAGCCAGCCGCAGCCGGGCCTGGAGCGCCTGCGCACGCTGGCGGGCAAGGGCGCAGAACCGACGCTGTACCTGAACCTGCCGGAGTTGGCGGCGTTTCTGGGCATGTTTGTGCAGCCGGAATACGCGGCGGCGCTGCAGGGTTTCGGCGATTTTTGCGGTTGGCTTGCGCTTGATCTGCAAGTCAAGGGCAGCGCGCTGATTCTGGGCGGCTATGCAGCTCCCGGCGAGGCCGATCAATTGGCGCGGTTCAGCAAGCAAGACACGGCGGTCATTCAGGTCGAAAAGGTGCTTCCCCTGAACACCGGATTGCTTTGGCGCATGGGCGGCGAGGCATCGTCGTTGTTCCGGCCTGATTTTTTGAAAGCGACGGAAGGGCTGGGCGATCCCTGGCTCGAGTTTCAGGGCGGCGAATGGGCCTATGCCCTGATCGAAACCTTAAGCGACTCACCGGATCGCTCTGCGCTGTTTGCGCTGCGCCTGCGCGACGTTGCGGCAGCCGAAACCCACCTGGCCAACATCAGCATCGAAGACGGCAAGATCGGGAACCTTCCGGTTCGGCGGCTCAACGGTGTGGATCCGGTCATCAGCCAGCGGTTTGGCCGCTCGCTCAGCGCGTTTGACCAAAGTTGGTTTGCGATCGTTGACCGCTACCTGCTCATGGCACCGGAGCGCGCCACTTTAGAGCATGCCGCGGATCAATATGCTCAAAGCCAAACGCTTCACCAGGACCAGCGCTACCTGGCTTTTCGCCAGCGTTTGCTGCCTTCGGCCAATGCCTACTTGTACTTCAGCATGCCTGGGTTAATTCCGCTGGCGCAGAATCTGGCGTCAGATCGGTCGCGCGACTCGCTCCGGCAGGGCATGGAGTTGTTGCAGGCGTTTCAGCCCTTCGCCCTGCAATTTGACCGCTACCGCGACTTGTTCCTGACCAGCGGCTTTGTCGATTACGGCGCGCGATCCAGCAGCGGCGAGCAACAGCTTTGGGCCCTGCAATTGGACACCACGCTGGCCAGCGCACCCCGCGTGGTGATTGATCACCGCGATGGTAAGAACGAATGGCTGCTCGAGGACCACAACCATAACTTATATTTGGTTGACCGCGGGGGTAAAATTCAGTGGCGCCGGGCGCTCAACCAACCTATTCTCGGCGACGTGCAACAAATTGATTACTACAAGAATGGTAAACTACAATATTTGTTTGCCACATCCAATAAATTGCACCTGATCGACCGCAACGGGCAGAACGTAGCAGATTTCCCGATCAACCTGACGGTTGGCGCGGGCGTAGGCGTTTCTGTGTTTGACTATGAAAACAAACGCGACTACCGCATTTTCGTTGGCAGCACCCAGGAGAACATTTACGGGTATTACCCCACCGGCAAGCCGCTGCCCGGTTGGAGCCCCATGAAAAAAGCCGGCCCGCTGGCGCAACCCATCCTCCACGCCGTGCAGGCCGACCGTGACTTTCTGGTTCTGGTCAGCCAGTCCGGCAAGGTCAGTTTCAAAGACCGCAAAGGCGATGACCGCTTTCCCGCCGTGACGCTTGATGCTCCGCTGCTCGGCCCGTTGGTTGTGGATCGCGGCGGACCGGAGCCGCTGCTCGTTGGTTGTGATACGCTGGGCAACCTGGTCCGCATCAGTTTCGGTGGCTTGCTGGAGCGCCTTCCCTTGCCCAATGTCCGGGGAAATAGTCTCTTCGCGCTCCGCGACCTCAACGGCACAGGCCCTGCTGAGTTGCTGATCGTAACCGGCAACACCCTCGTAGCCCGCGACCTTCGCGGCCAGCAACTCTGGACCGCCACCCTGCCCGATGAAGGCCCGCATGTTTGGGCTGCGGTTGCTGATCCGCGCCTTGCTGCGGTATGGTCTCCGGTCAGCAAGGAATGGAATGCCTTTAACGCCACCGGTGAGCCGCTGCCGGGTTTCCCCATGGTGGGCGAAGGGCCCTTTACCGTTGCACCGCTTTCCGGAGCAGAGGAAAAGTTATTGCTTGGAGCGCGCGGTACCAGGGTTATTGCGCGCAAATTGGAGTGAGGAGCAGGGCCGGTCTTACATGCTGGTTGAACAAATGTTCATTTTTCTTCGCTACCTTTACCCCCGCAACACCGGCTCCAGCCCGCTGAGGTTCCAGTCGATAGGTTGCTGTCCACGCTCAACCAGATATTCGTTGGCTTTAGAAAAATGCCGGCAGCCAAAGAAACCGCTGCTGGCAGAAAGGGGAGAGGGGTGCACGGATTGCAGTACCAGGTGTTTGGTTTCGTCAATGAGAGCGCGCTTTTGTTGCGCAAACTTTCCCCAAAGCAGAAATACAATGCCATAGCGCCCTTCGCTCAGTTGCTGAATGGCGGCATCTGTAAAGTTCATCCAGCCGATCTTGGTATGCGAGGCCGCTTGGTTCGCCCGAACGGTCAACACGGCATTCAACAACAAAACCCCCTGCCGCGCCCAGCCTTCCAGGTTGCCGGATACCGGAATGGGAGCGCCGGTGTCATCGCGAACTTCTTTGAAAATGTTGCGCAGCGATGGGGGATGCCCCACGCCTTCCGGCACCGAGAAACTCAGCCCGTGCGCCTGACCCGGACCGTGGTAGGGATCTTGGCCCAGGATCACCACCCGCACGCTATCAAAGGGTGCGGCATCAAACGCTTTAAAGATTGCAGCCGCCGGCGGGTAAACCGCTTGTCCATTGCGCTTCTCTTCCAGAAGATAGGCTTTTATCTGGATAAAATAAGGTTTGCTGAATTCCTCGGCCAGCGCTGCTTTCCACCCGCTTTCCAGGCGGGGATCAATGTGCAGGTCATTACGCGGCGAAGTTCCACTTTTGTCAACCATTTAAAAAAGTATGCTTACAATAACAAAAGTTATTCCTTGATCTCAATGCCCTCCACCGATTTAACCGCCTGCCAGGGCAGTGCGTCAATGCGCTGGCGATACGCTTCCCAATCGTCGCGGAAGAAGCGGTTTACCCGGTCCAGGATGCGGCGGGTTCTACGTTCAAGATCATCGAGCGCCAGCTGCGCGTTGGCGGCTGGCCCTTCGCCCGAGTTAAGCAAGTAGTAATTGAGGTACTGCAAATCCCTGAGCCGATCTTCCCCATCAATGCCCTTGAAATCTTTGGGCGTCAGGATCAGCGCCTGCAGCGCCAGGATGCTGTCGCGCAGTATTTTTTCCGTTTTGCCCAGGGACTTGAGCAGGCTGTCCGGTAAAGTCTCCAAGTTGCTTTTCATGCGGTCCATAGTTTCCAGCGCCAGGACCATCTCCAGATTGGCCTGGTATGCGGCAGCCACGTTGCGGTCAAAACGATCGCGAACCAGGCCGGTTTGCCGCATGGCGACTGCATCAAACGCCCGGCGGGGATCGGGCAGCACGGTTACAAAAGTGGAATCCGTGTGCGTGAGCCAGGTGGCCTGAAGCTTATAGCGCCCCGGCAGCACAGCGCGGCCTGATGCTTCATCGGCTTTTTTGTCCGGTTTGTCGTGCGATGGGTAACGCGGCCCCCGCTCCCTTAGATCCCAGGTTCGGCGCACAAAACCAGTATCGGCCTTGACTGAAAACTTGCGCAGGGTATCTCCGCTTTCGGCAAACAAAACAAACCATATCTTCTCTGGATCTGGTTTGGGGGTTTCTGACTTTATCTCGTCTTCCGTTCCCTTGCTTTCCGTTTTCTTTTCGTCCGCCTTCTTTTCGTCCGTTTTCTTTTCGTCCGTTTTCGGCTTTTCAAACCCTGAAGGATGCAGCCACATACTAAGCCGCGCACCTCCCGGTCTGTTTTGGCCCCGGAATCCCGCGTCTCCGTCAAAGCGAACCCCAGGGGCCTGAATGAACGTGGCCAGGTAGGCATCAGGAACGGGAAACAGGGCGAAGGGCTTTTGGGTCAATGCGCGATTTCGAACCAGCGCGCGAAGGGGCTCCAGATCATCCAGCACCCAAATGGCGCGACCAAAAGTGCCAATGACCAGGTCGCCCTCCCGCTCCTGAACCACGAGATCCTGAACGGGCACCGCCGGGAAATCCCGCGACCAGGTCTGCCATTGTTCGCCACCGTCCAGGCTGAACCAAAGGCCATTATCTGCGCCCAGAAACAGCAGGTCTGGCTCGCGCACATCCTGCGCCATGCTCAGGACATGCCCCATGGTGTTGGTACCGGCTGCTCCTTCCTCAGCACTTGGGCGCCTTCCTGCATCCGCAGCTCCTGTGCTCGCTCCCGCCAGCCGCTTCCAGGTCTTTCCATAGTCATCCGTACGGTAAGCATAAGCTTTCCAATCGTTTCTGCGGTAGTTGTTCAGCACCACAAAAGCCTGGCCGGCAGCGTGTGTTGAAGCAACAATCTGCGGAATCCAGGAACCCGCCGGTGCACCCGGGAGGCGTTCGCTCATTTCGGTCCAGGTCTTGCCACCATCGCGTGTCAGGTGCAGTTTGCCGTCGTCGCTGCCCGTCCAGATCAAGCCCTTTTCCACCGGGCTGGGCGCAATGCACAGCAGCGTTGTAAAATTTTCAGCCGTCGTGGCGTCAATGGTCAATCCGCCGCTTAGGGCTTGCTTTTGCCGGGCGGTATCGTTGCTGGTCAGGTCCGGGCTGAGGATGGTCCAACTCCGCCCTTCGTCGGCGCTGTAGTGCACATATTGCGAACCGTAGTAAAGGCCATTCGGGTCGAACGGATCTGTGGCCAGCGCAGCATTCCAGTTGAACCGCAAGGGCTTGCCTTCCGGATGCATCGGTCGGATGTAGCGGGTTTGTCCGGTCAGCCGATCGTACTGGTTCAGGTTGCCACCTTGCCACATGGCGTAGCCGTAGCGGTTGTTGCCGGGATGGGGCTGCACATCAAAACCATCGCCAAAAAGCACCTCCTGCCAGTTGCTGTTCCGCAAGCCGTCGTCTTGCCACAGGTAGGAGGGGCCAGCCCAGGAACCGTTGTCCTGCAAACCGCCGTAAATGCGGTAAGGCGTGTCGTTGTCAACCGATACATGGTAAAATTGGCCCAGTGGCAGGTTCTCGACAAAGCGCCAGGAGCGCCCGCGGTCATGGCTGATGGCCATGCCTCCGTCATTTCCGTCCACCATAAAATCCGGATTGTCCGGGTGGATGTAGAAGGCGTGGTGGTCCGGATGAACGCCGGAATAGGGCACGATGACCTGCCAGTTCTTACCGCCGTCTTCGGAGCGCGAAACCATGGAGTAGATGCTGTAAACCCGGTTTTCATTTTTGGGGTCAACATAAATTTCGTGGTAGTAGAACGGGCGGTTGCTAAAATCTTCACTGGCCTGCTTGGTCCAGTGGTGGCCACCGTCTGTAGAGCGGTAAAAGCCATTTTCTTTTGCCTCCACTATAGCATAGACGATGTTAGGTTCAGAAGGCGCGATCGCCACGCCGATGCGACCGAGTTCGGAATCCGGCAAGCCACTTTGTTTGTCAGTTGCCACGTTGGACCAGGTATTTCCCCCATCATAGCTGAGGTACAATCCGGAGCCCTTTCCCCCGCTGGTAAAAAACCAGGGTTTGCGGCCATACTCCCACATTGCCGCAATCAATTTATTGGGATTGGTGGGGTCCATGACCAGGTCGGCACAGCCCGTGCTGTCGTTGACAAAGAGGATATTCTGCCAGGTGACGCCGCCGTCAACGGAGCGAAACACGCCCCGGTCGGCGTTTGGTCCCCAAGCTGATCCATGCGCGCCAACATAAATGGTGTTCGGGTCTTTGGGGTGCACCACAATGCGGTGTATGGTCCGGGTTTCTTCTAAGCCCATGCGCTTCCAGGTTTTGCCGGCATCCAGCGAGCGAAAAATTCCAGCCCCGCTGTTTTGCGAGTTGCGGGGATTGCCTTCGCCCGTTCCCGCCCAAATCACATTGGGATTTTGTGGATCGATGGCCACTGCTCCGATAGCCTGTGTGGGCTGTTGGTCGAAAATGGGTTGCCACGCTATGCCGCCGCTCGTGGACTTCCAAAGGCCGCCAGATGCCGTGCCTACATAGAGGATGGAAGGGTCTTCGCGCACCACTGCAATGGCTGTGACCCGTCCGCTCATGCCAGCCGGACCGACAGACCGGATGCCCAATCCCTGCAGCCAGCGCTGGTCCAGGCCTAAGCCATCCAGTTCATTCGGCGTTGCGGGCTTGGTGTTGGCTTTAGCCTTTGAACCAGCCGCTGCGCTGCGGTTTTGCGCCGCCAGCTCCAGCTGAACCGAGGGAGAGGCAAGCAGCATCACCAGCAAGAGAACTGGGCTGGCTTTACAAATTGCGGCGATGGTGCGCGCTGATAAGAAGGAAAAGGGCATAGGAAGAAGGAGAATGGTTTAGGGAAAGCAATCCGAAGCCTTCAAGCAGAGCTTGGAGGCCCGAGGACCGCGGTCAGGCATTAGTGTAACCCGCTTCTAAAATACATCACACGGTTATTCGCACAGGGTACACACATTTTTCTGGCAGCCATGTCCTTTGCAGGTGGTTGAAGGACAAACTCCTGTGCATAGCCCTTTTTTTCCATGCCAATGGGCTATTATGCGTTGCGAAACACCTTGAAAATCAGGCCCGTAAACGCCATCATTGCCGCTGTGCAGCCTTTGGTTTCAGCGCGGTTTTAGTTCAACAACAGCATTGTATGTCCATGAATCTCCTGCCTAAACTTTTGGCCTTTTGCGCTGCCATCGGTGGCGTTCACCAAGCTCTGGATGCGCAGACCATCATCCGGGTGGCTGAGCCAACGGGCCTGGGAGCAGCATCGCTGGCACTGCCTGGACGTATTGTCGCTCCTGTGCACTTAAGCCCTTCCCCCGGTTCAGCAACCCTTGTTGGGGTGGCCTCAGGGGTCACCGTTTTTCCCAACCCGGCCAGCGAAGCCATTTCTGTTGAGCCCGTTGTGCCGTCCCCTGGCTTTTTGCAGGGCGCGTCTTTAGTCAACTCGTTTGGCCAGGTGGTAGAATCGGCCATACCCCACACATCGGAACAACTGATTATAGGGGTTGGTCATTTACCCCGCGGTGCATACCAATTGGTGGTGTTTACCACTGGTGGCATAACCACACATATGGTCAGTCTCATTTAGTACGTCCGGCCTGAACACATTGAACAAAGCCTTCCAGAAACCTTCCAACCATGCAGCGATCCAACTTCGATACCATTTTTTTCCGTTGCATGATTCCCCTTGCCTATTGGCGAACAACGGCCTATGCATGCCAGTTGCCCGCCAACCAAAAGACGGAAACCAAACCCTCAAGTAACTCAGAAAAATCGGGCGTAAAACCCGCTATCCCTTCCTTTAAAATCATGAACATGAATTTTTCGAGAACCAGTTTGTATGCCGCAGCCTTTGTTATGGGTTGCCTGTCGTTAAACAACATGGCTACCGCCCAGGTGCGCGTAGTAGGTGAAGCTCCCGGTGGGTCAAGCGCGCCATCGACCAGCCGCCCGACTTACCTCAGTTCCGCCTCTCCAGGAGGCTCAGGCAGCACAGGAACCAGCCGCCCGCATTACTACAGTTCCACCACTCCAGGAGGTTCAAGCAGCACAGGGACCAGCCGCCCGCCATACTACGGCACGGAAGTACCAGGCAGTTCAGGAGGATCTTCCTTTAGCCGCCCTGGTTATGTTTCTTCCGCTGCGCCAGTGGTAGGTCAGCAGAACCCAAGCTTGCAGATCGGCGTCTATCCCAATCCTGCAACCGAAATTCTATACGTAGAAATTAGTGGTCTTCGCTCCGATGAAAGTGTACACATCAATTTGTTCAACGAGCGCGGCACACGTTTCAGCGTGCCCATGGTTCGCGGCGGC
Source organism: Bacteroidota bacterium (assembly GCA_016124275.1). Lineage (GTDB taxonomy): Bacteria > Bacteroidota > Bacteroidia > Chitinophagales > BACL12 > WGOA01. The sequence continues at coordinate 4,802 of WGOA01000085.1, read as the reverse complement.
GAAAGCGTGCGCATCGAAGTAGGCAACCTTCCCCGCGGCGGTTACCGCATCCAGGTCATTACCAACAGCAGCGAAGTGATCAGAAACATTGAATTGATCTAAGTCTCGCTGTCCAACGCATTCTTTTCCTTAAAATCCCGTTTTCCTAATCCGCAGTGTCCAAGGGGGCACTGCGGATTTTTTTCTTCTCTGAGGCCCAAAAGCCACGCTATTCACCTCTTTTTTCAGGGGAAAAGCTTCCGTTTGTTGCCACAACCCCTCTGAAAATTCAGGCGTAAGGCCGGATATGGGGTTTTTAGCAAGGCCCTTCCTTAATTTTGCGCTTATCCGGTCGCGTAGCTCAGATGGATAGAGCATCTGCCTTCTAAGCAGACGGTCACAGGTTCGAGTCCTGTCGCGATCACAAATTGGAGGGTATTATGTTGATTATCCGTTTGACCCTTACCATTTGCCTGCTGTTCTTCAGCGCCTTGCTTTTTGGACAATTTGCCACTGTATGGCAAAGTCCTGTTCCAGTGGCTGAAAGTGAATTTGGTTACCGTGGTCCCCGAATTATGTTGCGTGCGGATGGTCAGCCCGTTGTGTTGTGGGGTAGAAGCAGCAGTGCTATGGATTCAATTTTTGTCGCTGTTGGGGATGGGATGGGCGGTTTCGCCAAGCCAAAGGGACTTCCCAGTGCTGGAATAGAGCCGTTTGTCAATTCCAATGAAGGCCCCAGTATAGCGGTAAATGGAAATGACATCTATGTTGCTTTTGGATCGTTGTCTAACAACCACGGTTTTGTGGTGCATTCCGGAGATGGCGGAGAGACCTGGGGTCCCGCTATACAAGCTACCGGATTGGGAACCCAGTTGAGTCTGATTAGCATAGCCACGGATCGGAACGGCGGGGCACATGTTGCTTACCTTGATCTAGCAGGCTTTGTTCCTGCGTATTGGTATACACGCAGTGAAGACGGGATTTCCTGGACCGATCCGGTTCCGGTCAATACCAGCACACCAGGCGTAGTTTGCGAGTGCTGTTGGGCAGATTTATTGGTCTCCGGAGATACAGTACAGATTTTCTTTCGCAATAATGATTCGAATTTACGGGACATCCGCGTGGTACGTTCTGTGGATGGAGGCCTGACATTTTCAGTTCAAATGGATCTCGATCCAACGGACTGGGAAATCTTCGGATGTCCGGTAGCCGGTCCCGATGCCCTGACTTTAGGTGATTCCGTGTATGCTGTGTTCATGAGTGGCGCAACAAGTCCGGCACAGGTTTATCTGGCTTCTTTTGATCCGCACCATTGGATTTACGGTCAAACCCGCTTGATTTCTCCCCGTTTATCAAGACTACAAAAGGTGCCGAGACTGGCAGGATCAGGTAACGCATTAGGAGCAGTCTGGACGGAAACAGGCGGACTTCCTTCTAAAGGACGTGTGTTGATTAGTCAGGACGGTGTCAATGGTTTAAAGGGTACAACATTTGCCCTGGGCGATAGCACAAGGATGCTCAACGTGCCGGATATTGCTTATGCTGATGGCGTCTTCCATGTGGTGTACGAACAGGATAATCAGGTTTGGTATCAACGGAGTGACGCGACTTCAGGTCAGGATGAAGAAATCACCAGCCTACCGGGATTAACGCTCTATCCACAACCAGCAATCAATGGCCTGCAGCGTGTTCATTGGCCGGATGCGCCAGCGGCATGGCATGCTCAATGGCTCAGTCTGGATGGGCGATTGGGTAAACTGGTGTCCTTATCCGGTCCTGGTCCTCACGAATTGGAGGGTGGAGAAGGTATGGGTGGATGGCTTTTCACAACCGGAGATCAAAGCACCTGGCGGCCTGTTGTGTCAAGCCCTCTACGCGATTGATTGGCGGGCTATGGTTTGGTGAAAGTTCCTGAAACCGTCTGATCATAATCATCGGTCACCTGCAGAACGTACATGCCCGATGGTGGATCTTTTATCGAAAGTTGAATTGGGCTGTAGCAGTGCTCCTATGATTCCTGTGCGACCTGACCATTTAGATTATTGACAATTATCCGAACACAGCCTTTTATGCCATCCATCAGTTTGCTGCTTTCCCAACCTTACCGCGGATTCTCCAACGCCGCCTGGGCCGCAGCCAACCGCGCAATCGGCACTCGGAACGGTGAACAACTGACGTAGTTCATGCCGATGCGGTGGCAGAATTTGACGCTCTCCGGGTCGCCGCCGTGTTCGCCGCAGATGCCTGCTTTCAAGCCAGGTTTGTTTTCGCGACCGCGGTCAATGCCCGCGCGAACCAATTGGCCGATTCCATCTTGGTCCAGCGTTACGAAGGGATCATCCGGGAGGATTTTCAGGTCCAGGTATTTGGGAAGGAAGCCGCCGATGTCGTCGCGGCTGAAGCCGAAACTCATTTGCGTGAGGTCGTTGGTGCCAAAGCTGAAGAAGTCAGCTACTTTGGCCATGTAGTCGGCACGAAGCGCGGCTCGCGGGGTCTCAATCATGGTTCCGTACAGGTAGGGAATCTTTCGCAAACCCAGTTTGGCGCAGACTTCTTTGTACACCTGATCCACGATGGCTTTTTGGTGCCGCAGTTCGTGGGCGATGACCGTAACAGGTATCATGATCTCTGGAAAGGCTTTTTTGCCTGCCTTGAGCAATTCTCCGGTGGCCTCAAAAATGGCGCGCACTTGCATTTCGGTAATTTCCGGATAGCTGATGCCCAAGCGTACGCCACGGTGGCCCAGCATGGGGTTGTTTTCGTGAAGCGCCAATACGCGCCTGTTCAACATGCCCATGGAAATGCCGAGTTCCTTGCTGAGTTGCTTCAGTTTTTCTTTGTCGTGAGGAACAAATTCGTGCAACGGCGGATCCAAGAGCCGAATGGTGACCGGGTAACCGTTCATAACGGTCAAGGTGTCCTTTACGTCTTGTTTAACGTATTTGAATAATCCGTTAAGTGCAGTTCGTCGTTCTTTCTCCGACGTGCTGACGATCATTTTGCGCAATTGGAACAGGGGCTCCTCTGAACCTTCTCCATAGAACATATGTTCGGTTCTGAAAAGCCCAATGCCCTCCGCACCAAATTTCACGGCCTGGAGTGCGTCGCTTGGGGTTTCTACATTGGCGCGCACGCCCATTTGCTTGACTTTACTGACCAGTTTCATCAAGTCTTTGTAGGCTTGGTTCTTGTCAATATCAATGTCCACCAGAGCCAGGCTTCCTTCGTACACCAAACCCCTGGTTCCATTCAGGCTGATCCAGTCGCCCTTTTTTATGACTTCTCCGCTTTTGGTGTGGAAGTTTCTGCCTGCGTTGCGGATTTCCAAATCGCTGCAGCCCACGATGCAGCATTTCCCCCAACCTCTGGCTACCAAGGCCGCATGCGAGGTCATGCCGCCTTTTGTGGTCAGGATGGCTTCTGCCTTGTGCATGCCATCCACAACTTCCGGGGATGTTTCTTCGCGAACCAGAATCACTTTCTCGCCTCTGGATGCCCATTCTACGGCTTCTTCCGAGGTAAAAACTACACGTCCGATGGCGCCCCCTGGACCTGCCGGGAGGCCCTTGGCAATGACGTTGCTGCTGCGCTCTGCTTCAGGGTCGAGCATAGGCAAAAGCAATTCGACCAATTGATTGGGGGCAACCCGCATGATGGCTGTAGGGATATCAATAAGTTTTTCGCGGTGCATTTCCGTAGCCATGCGCACAGCGGCAACCCCGTTGCGTTTGCCTACCCGGCATTGCAGCATATAGAGTTTTCCTTTTTCTATCGTGAACTCCAAATCCTGCATGTCTTTGTAGTGCGTTTCCAGTTTTTTCTGGAAACCATACAATTCTTTATACTGTGCCGGCATGCGCGCTTCGAGCGTCATCAGTGCCTTGCTTTGGTCGTTTGCTGAGTAAGCATTGACGGGAGCTGGTGTGCGCGTTCCCGCCACAACGTCTTCGCCTTGCGCATTCACAAGGTATTCTCCGTAGAATTTGTTCTCTCCACTGCCTGGGTTTCGGGTAAAGGCTACTCCAGTGCAGCTGTCTTCGCCCATATTGCCGAATACCATGGCTTGCACGTTCACGGCTGTTCCCCATTCGTGCGGAATTTTTTCTATGCGGCGGTATTCGATGGCGCGTTTGCCGTTCCAACTGCTGAAGACCGCCCCGATAGCGCCCCAAAGTTGCTGCATGGCATCATCAGGGAAGCTGGTTCCCAGGGCGGCATGAATGGTTTTTTTGTAGTCCAGTACCAGCGTTTTCCAATCTTCAGCACCTAAGTCTGTGTCGCCGACAAAGCCGGCTTTGCGCTTGTAGGCTTCGAGCTTTTCTTCCAGCAATTTCCTTATGCCCTTGCCCGCTTTGGGCTCTATTCCCCCTGCTTTTTCCATGACCACATCGGCGTACATGGTTATGAGCCTGCGGTAGGCATCGTAGGCAAAACGCTCGTCACCGCTTTGGGCAATGAGTCCTTTTAGGCTGGACTCGGTCAGTCCTATGTTGGGCACGGTTTCCATCATGCCCGGCATGGAGCGCCGGGCACCGGAACGCACCGAAAGCAGGAGTGGATTGACCGGGTCACCAAACTTCTTTCTGCTTATTTTTTCCACTTTCCCCAGCGCTTCCAGGGTTTGTGCCTTCAAGACTTTTGGATAGGATTTCTTATTGGCGTAGTAATGGGTACACACTTCTGTTGTCAGCGTGAAACCGGGTGGCACGGGTAGTTTGAGCGCTGGATGACCGGCCATTTCAGCCAGATTGGCTCCTTTGCCGCCGAGCAGATTTTTCATGGATTCATTCCCGTCTGCCTTGCCCCCTCCAAACGAATAAACG
>WGOA01000089.1 GCA_016124275.1 Bacteroidota bacterium | reverse complement strand
GAAGACATTTATCTAAAAGTTGCCAGGGTCATTCATAAACTGGCCAATACCCATAAACTCATTCAGAAAGTTAATGTTGAAGGCAAAGGATACGCTTATACCTTGCCTGCATAGTTGTTCTTATTGAACATCTGTATTGATACATATAGTTGGTTATTGTTAAGCCCGGCCGTTGGACCGGGTTTTTCAATGACGAGCAGTCAAACGAAGAAGCTTTACTTATCCAGCCGCTCCAGGACTTCAGCCTGATTCAGGATGTAATAAAGGTGACTTGGATCGGAAGCATTCAAATCGAGAACACCGCGCACCATGACCAGCCTATCCATGGCAAACCAAGATTCCTTCTTCTTAAACACTAACTCCATAACCGTCTCCGGACCGCTTTTTCCGCAAAAAAAACAAGCAGCAAACGGCGAAGCAGACAAGGCATAGGCGTTACCCTTGACATCCAGCGGAAGCAAATAGCCAATAATGTACACGTCCTGACCTTCTCGTTGCCGTACTTTCTTTGAAAACTCAGCTCGCGGATAAACTGTTCCGGTTTGGCTTTGGTACTCATCCACAAAAACTACTTGCGACAGTTCCTCCCAGGTTAAACTGGATTGGGCTTGGACAGACGAAGGCATCGACAGCATAATTCCCAAAAAAAGACCAGGAAGGCAGCATCGCTTTAAGAAGCTGGACCAAAAAACAGGTGAGATAAAATAAGATGTTTTACTATACAAAATATACTTGTTTATTGCTTGCTCAAACATTGGCTGGCCTTGTAATCACAACAGCGTTTCAACTGCCTGAACATTTACTGGATAGCATTCTTGCGTCTTCCTTCCCGAATAGCAGCAATTCGTTTGGCACGTTCGCGAATAGCTGCTTCGCGCTCCTCCCGGACTTTCCACTGCTGCACGCCTACCTCTGCAGAAACTAAGTCAAGGGACTCCAGCAAAATTCCGCGGACGGCGAGTTCCAAGGCATCATTTTCTTCTTCAAACAAGATTGCATCAAACAGCACGCCAGAAAGCTCGTCAATAAGCAATTTGTTATTTGTTGAAGCTAAATCACTCACAATTCCGTCCACCACCCGAAAAACAATGTCAGCAATAGCGCGCTCCAATGTGCTTTTTATAGTCCCTCCCAACAGCGGAATAGCTTCCAAGGTTGCAATCTCCCGATTTTCCGATACAGCGCGTTCAATTTTCTCATCGACATAAGCCCGCAGATCAGGCCGGTAGTTGTCGTAATGAACACTCAGGACAGCTTGGATTCGATCACTGAGCCAATCAACCAATTCAGCTTTTCTGGGCTGTACCACTTCTTTTAAGATCCTATCAGTCAGCGGGCTGCCCTTTTGGACTTCATCACGCATACCACTTAAAACATTCAAAACTACCCGATCTGATACTTCTTCAACCAATACGCTATAGTATTTCTTTGCCTGTCTAAAAACATATGTTTTAGTTAAATCAATAAGGCGATTGCGCTGCAGTCGGTAAAGAATGGAAACAATGCGCAAAACCCGCAAGAAACGAAAGGAACCCACAGGGATACACCCCAAGGTATCGTACCAATGAACAAAAGGATAGAACCACCATTTATGATAGGTCTTTCGAATTGCGGCAATGAACCATCGAATAACCAGTTCGGTTAGGAAAATGGCAACAAACCAGGCATCATAAAAAGTAAAATTCTGGTGAACAGGCAGGTAAAACGCATGGAAAGCCGGCCAATACGCATCAAAGAACTCTTGCACAAAATGGCTGGAGTACAAGCCATCAAACAATAACCAGAATAGGTTGAACAGGATCAGGACAAGCATGACCAGATCCAGGAGGAACATAAAAAGTTCAGAACGTTTCCAGGCGAGAAGGCGCATGCAGCAAAATTAGTCTACCCGTTGGAGCGGAAAACCATGACGGTTGAATTCTGCAACCAACAACAAAGCCTGCCGGAGCGATCCGACAGGCTTTGCTGTGAATAACCAGAAAGGAATCAGCGAACCAATTGGAACGCCTCTCGGTTAATGACACTCTCTCCAAAGACCTGTGAGCGCACTACAATGATGTAGGTGCCAATTTCCTGGTCCGTGCCTCCTATCCTGCCATCCCATCCACTGAAACGGTCGGTAGAGAAGAACACCTGCTCACCCCAACGGTTGTAAATGGAGTAATCGATGAGTTCACGCGAAGCACTAATCCCGATAATGATCGGGGCGTAGGTATCGTTGATGCCATCACCGTTAGGAGAGAACGCTGTAGGAAGAAAAACTTCATATTCACCAATGACATTGACCGTAACCGAGTCAATATTGGTACAGCCGTTTGCGTCGGTAACCGTTACGTAATACGTGGTGGTATCTGCTGGCTGTACTTCGACAACTGGGCTGTTGGGATCCGTAAGAATTCCATCCAACGGGGACCAGGAATACGACAATCCACCTGAAGGGAAGGCGGTGAGCGTAGCCCGCTCATCGATGACAATGTCAATGGTAACCGCTGATGTTGTTGCATCAACTGGTGGAAGCGGATCGACGAATACTTCAACCTCAGCACTGCTGGAACAGCCGTTCTCATCCGTGCCCACCACAATGTAATTGGTGGTAGAACCGGGGCTTGCTGTAACGGTAGCGCCTGTTGTCGAGGAAAGTCCGTCGGCTGGTGTCCAAACGTAGCTTAAGGCACCCGATGCAGAAAGGGACGTTTCATCCTCCTCACAAATGGTGACATCGTCCCCTGCAAAAATGACCGGCAGGTCGTAAACGTTAACAGTCACTTCATCCGAGGCTTCACATCCGTTCACAGTTAGGGTAGTCAGGACATAGGTTCTCGTGATGGAGGGACTGGCAATTGGGGTAGCTACGTTGTCTGCACTGAGTCCGAGAGCCGGTTCCCACACATAGGTAACCCCTCCAGTACCATCTAACATAACGGGTTCACCCGGACAAATGAACTTGTCCTCTCCGGCATCAGCGAAGGCATCGTTATCCACGAAAATGGTAACCGTGCGCTCCACGTCTCCGCAGAATGAACCGGTTCCAAAAGCGGTGTATGTGGTGGTAGTATCCGGGAAAGCCAGCACAACCCGGCCTGTGTCGGCACTCAACCCGGTAGAAGGCGTCCAGGACCAATCGTAACTCAGGTCGCCTAACAGTTCGAGTCGTACGCTGTCGGAATTACAAACAATGGTAGTTCCCGTCGAAGAAATATCGACACCGTCGGCGAGCAGACCTACGGTTGCCGTGGCATCAAGGGCTTCTGTCAAGTCAGAAGGATCCAAAATGTAGGCAAAAGCAAAACAGCGGCATTCGCCAGGCAGTAACGTCTCAATTTTGTAAGCAATGGAAATGGCCTCGTCCGCAGTATTGGAGCCAGAAGAACTGTAGCCCCCAACACCATTCCACACATCGTAAGGATCACCCGTGGCAAAGTTTCCATAGGAAACCCGAGCCATGGGGTCGCGAGCTCCAATGCCTAAAAAACAGCCGAAAGTCAGGCCTTCAGCGGTAACCAAAGCATCCGGATCAACAGGGGGTTGAAAAACAACCTCGTTAAACGTGGTAAAGTCTCCTGACCATGGCTGATCATTGTCCGGGTCAACGTTGCGGCCGTAATAAAAGTCCGTGATGGTTGACGTGCCGGTATTGCAGAAGGTCAACTGAGTGACGAAATAGAGTTTTCCAACGGGCTGCACCGTATTTTGGGTAATCAACACTGTAGCGCCACCGGGAAAAGTGGCGGTACCTTCCCAAACAGCAGAGCGCACTGCACTGCCTTCTGTATAACTAATCACAGAGCCTGGTACGTTAAAGGTTCCGCAAGGCTGATCCGTATTCAGCAAGGGAGTTGCCGAACCCGTGCCGATGGTTACCCCCCAGCCTTCTACTGGCGAACCCGGAACGAAATAGTCGCCGCAGTACGCTGGTGAACCCGAAGTCCAGCCATCTTCGTCGCGATCAGCAACGAATCCTAAACCAGGAAGTCCAGGACTCGGATGGTATGGACCAATAGGACCAGGAGATGAAGGGATTGCTCCACTTCCGTAGGCTCCACATCGGTTCACTCCAACCTCCACGAACTGGCCCTGGAGGAATGCATCCAAACCCACTAACTGGGCGAACACTGGGGACGATGAAGCCAGCGCAAGGAGCGCAATGACAAATTTGCTCAGGTTTTTAGGCGTAGTAGTTGATGACATAGCTAGATGGCTGTCAGCTTACCCGGATAACCGGAAAGGTGGAAGAAGTATTGAGTTATCGGATGATCGTTGTTGTTCCTGTTGCCTTAACGGGCTCACCCTTGGGTCCCAGAATCCGAACAACGACCACATAGGTAGCAATTTCTTGCGGAATTCCGCGATAAGTGCCGTCCCAACCGCCGTTTCGGTCTTTTGTTTGAAAAACAAGCTCACCCCAACGGTTGTAAATGGAGATGTCCTGAACTTCGATCAACCCGATGATGACCACATGAAACACATCATTTAATCCATCGCCGTTGGGGGTAAAGCCATCGGGAATGATGATGGTGTATTCATTCTTGACTTCTATTTCAATCGTGTCGGTGTTTTGGCACCCGTTGTTATCGGTTACTTCCAGGATATAGGTAGTCGTCTCTTCCGGCTGCCCTGTTGGATTGGGAATGGTAGCATCGGTTAGGCCGGTAAGCGGCGTCCAAAGCCAGGAAACCGCGGTAGCGGACAGTCCATTGAGCAGGGCCACTTCATCCTTGACCAGATCAATGAGGACATCCGGACCTGCGTCCACATCGGGAAGCGGGTTGACCACAACAGAAAGCGTGTCAAAGTTGACGCAACCATTGCCATCCGTGCCCTCAAGCACATAGGTAATATCCACATCGGGGACAGCAGTCGGATTGGCTAACGTGGCATCGTTCAGGTAATCCACCGGGCTCCAGAAGTAACTAAATGCGCCACTGCCGTTCAGCACCAGAGTGTCGCCAAAACAGACGGTGGTATCCACACCGGCATTGACATTCGGAAGTGGGTTAACAATAACCAGGGTAGTATCCACGCCAGGGCATCCAAAAAGCGTCTCGGTTCGAATGATGTATTCTGTAGTCACAGCTGGCCACACCAACGGATCAACCACATTAGGATCGCTGATGGTAACTGCAGGACTCCACTGCGATGGGCCTGCGCCTCCCACCCCATTTAATTGAACCGTATCGCCGACACAAATCGTTTTGTCTTCGCCAGCATCCGCCACGCCTGCCGGTTCTGGAATAACCAACACAGTTCGAATCAAGTCGCCACAAAAACCATTGGTTCCTACCGCTGTGTAAAGCGTGGGCGTTGGAGGGGATGCCCAGACCGATGTTCCGGTATCCACATTCAAACCGAAAGCAGGGGTCCAGACCCAATCGTAGTCTTCGGCCCCAATCAGTTGCAGGTTCACCGAATCGCCTTCGCAGTAGCGGGTTTCACCGGAAATAGTAATGTCCGTTGTATCTGCGAAAACGATCGTTGAGGCAGTAGCATCCAATGCCTCTGACAAATCAGAAGCGTTGAGGATGTATGCATAGGCAAGGCAATGGCATTCGCCCGGGGCGATAAACGGGATTTTAAAAGCGATCGAAACCGCCTCATCAGCGGTATTGGAGCCCGACCCCGAGTAACCGCCGGTGGCATTCCAAACGTTGTAAGGAGAGGCTGTAGCAAAATTTCCATAGGAAACCCGAGCCATGGAATCGCGGGCGCCAAGACCGAGAAAACAGCCGAATGTCAGCCCTTCAGCGGTAACCAGGGCCTCCGGATCAACCGGCGGCTGGGAGACAATGTCGTTGAATGTGGTAAAATCTCCCGACCAGGGTTGATCGTTGTCAGGATCTACATTTCGACCGTAGTAAACGTTAAATACGGTATCAGGGTCTGTGTTGCAGATGATGACCCGGTTAACAAAATAGAATTTGTCAACAGGAACAATGGTGGTCTGCGAGATATCCAGTGAATAGGTTACTCCCCCTCCGCCAAAGGTGTAGGTGCCTTCCCAAACGGACGTTCGTGTAACTCCGCCATCGGCATAAGACGTGACCGACCCAGGCATCTGAAAAGGCACACAACTCTGGTCTGTGTTAATCCTTAACGTTGTTGTTGCTGGCCCGCCAATTTGAACGGCCCATCCTTCGACCGGTGAGCCGGGAACAAAGTAATCCCCGCAATATGCAGGTGAGCCCGAAGTCCAACCATCCGCATCAGAGTCCGCTACAAAGCCCAGCCCGGGCAAACCCGGGTTAGGGTGAAAGGCACCAATGGGACCGACAACCGCCGTGGGCGGAGTTGAGGTTCCAAATGCACCGCAGCGATTCACCCCCACTTCGACATAGTTCCCTTGCAAAAGAGCATTGGTCGTAAACACTTGCGCAGAAACCGATGGCACTATGACTGCAACAGCAGCCCATGACAACAATAGCGGGAGCTTTGCATGAATCGTCTTTTGTAGCATTGCTTTCATGGTCCTTAAGACTTTTTCATTCCCGGACGTTAGGGTGGATTAACGTATCAGGGTTAAAGAGGACGTTCTTTTGATAGGGTTACCATCCACATCCGAATACTGCAACACCACAATATAACTGCCCATAGGTTGGGGCTTGCCCCGGTAGGTTCCATCCCAACAAACGTCGGAATCAAAGCCCGCGAAAACAACTTCTCCCCAGCGATTGAAGATACGAATATCGGTGAAATCCATTCCAACGGGATGCCCTGCCCTAAAACAATCGTGCAGACCATCGCCATCTGGCGTAAAGGCATTCGGCACCACAAAGCGCTGATCTGGAAGGGCGTAGAGGGTCATTTCGTCCGTTCCGGTACAACCGTTTGCATCCGTTCCAATAAGGGTAAAGACCATGGTATCAATAACCACTGCGTTCGGCTGTCCGGAACCAGCGCCACTCAGGAAACTTTCGGGGCTCCACTGGTAAATGGCTGCTCCGCTCCCACTCAACGTGACCTGGGTTCCTATAACCCCTGCTTTATCCGGTCCGGCACTGATCATCGGCTCAGGGTGCACGCGAATCAATACCGAATCGCGGCTGGCACAACCTTGTGCGTCAACGGCGTCAATGGTCCAGAAGTACTCGGTTTCAGGCGTGTTCAAGGTTACCGTCGCAACGGGGGAATTGGGATCGCTGACCAGAGCAGCAGGTGCCCAGGTCAGCGTGAGGCTGCTCAAATCCACACCACCAGCCAGTTGTACCGTGCTGCCAGGGCAGATGCCTGCATCGGGAATGGAGGCGAGCAAGGAAGCCGATTCGCCCAACAACACCTCAAAGCTGAATTCGATGTTTTCTCCGCATGGCACGGTGCTCATGACGCTGTAAGTACCTGGAGCTGAGGGCTTTAACCAACCGGCAATGGAACTAACTGGCGTAAAATCGCCGTAATGCGTCCAATCCCAGAAGTAATTATCGCCACCCTGCACTTCCAGGAACACCGAATCGCCCACACAAACCCGAATTTCCGGCATGCTGGCTCCATCATCAGACAATACGGGCAACCCGTCGGCAACTAATACAGGAGCCGTGGTAGCCATCAGGGCTTCTTCCAACTCTTCAGCGTCCAGAATATAGGCATAGCTGAACGTCATGCTGTTGCCCCCTTCAAGCCGCGCAAAGTAGAAATTGACGCCAATAGCATCATCAGTAACCGCATCTCCTTCGAGTTCATAGGGGGAATTGCCGCAATATGGGTCCATGGCATCCATAACAAAGAATCCACCCCGGCTAACACGAGACGCAAAATGCCGGGCGCCCAAACCCAAAAAACAACCCAGCGTACCGTCAGCGGTAGCCAAGGCATCCGAACTTCCGGGACCAGGCTGGGAAACAATCTTGTTATGCGTAGGGAAACCGCCCCCCCAGGCCTGGTCGTTGTCCGGGTCCACCTGGCGAGAGAAAAAGATGTCTTCTAACGTAGCCGTTCCCAGGTTCTCGAGGGTCACCTCTCCTATAAAATAGCGTTTTTCCCGCGGGAAATACGTGCGTATCGACAAGCGGAAACCGTCCGGGTGAACGCCCTGCCAGGTTGCAGAAAGGGTGTCGCCATCCGTATAGGACACAATTCCACCGGGAATATCCGCAACGCCACAGATGCCAAAACCGCTGCTGTTGTTGTAGCGCTGGCCGGCAATAGTCATGGTGAAACCTTCAACAGGTGACCCAGGCAGAAAATAGTCTCCACAATAGGGCGGCGTGCCCACACCCCAACCATCTACGCTGGCATCAGCCACGAAACCAAGACCGGTCTCCGTGGGGTGGTAAGCCGTTCCGGCAGCACCAACAGCGGGGGGAGCATTTGAAGTGCCGTAGGCACCGCAGGCGGCTATGCCAATTTCCAGGTGATCACCTTGGAGAAAGACGGCATCACCGACAACTTGCCCCTGAAGGGACAGTTGGAGGACAAAAACCGTGAGCAGGAGGGCGTAAACATGAGTTTTCTGCATAGGGGGCATGAATGCTAATCATTCATGCGCGTCAGGTAATCCTGATACCTGGCTTGTAACGTAGCCAGATATGCATTCCAATCATTGCGGGTCCATTCTTTTTGACCCAAATTTTGGTACTGCAGGCGCATGGTAACTTTTGTCCCCTCTTCGTTTGCTTCGAAGTGCACCAGGTTATTGGAAACGCCCCGGAAATACTGCTGGGCGGTTTCTGCGTTTTTAAAGCCAATGCCTGTGATGTCGATATCATAGGCGTAAGGCAGGTGGTCTGTTTCTGGTAAAACCAGCGACATATCTGCTGAAAATTCAGCTTTTTGTGAGAACGTTGACCCTTCGGCCTGCTGGGCAACTACCGCGCTGCCAACAGTCAGAAAAAGGGAAAACGCAGTGAAATGGATGGCTTTGAGGAGGTTCATGGTCAACAGGTTTCTTGGCTTCTTGGAGTAAAAAGCAGGCTAACGCCTTCTTTGGTTGTTCTAAAGTAAGCAGAAGAACTGGCTCTGCAAAGAGTTTTTTCGCCAAAGCTTTGCCATTTTTTCGTTTCTAATGCGATCGTGACAGCTTGGCCACTGAACAGAATGGCTTTTGAACGGTTAATTGGAGGCAACTGCTTGAGGTTCAGCAGAGAACAACTTGTGACCAGCCCTTATTCCCCACGGTTGAACTAAAAATTTGCTGTGTCCAACACCGCCCTTCGACCAAATTTTTTTTGCGCACCATGAATTTTTTTCGCTATCCCAAAGCCATTCTGGGGTGCTTCTTGGTCCTTGGGGGGCTGGCGGCCTGGTCTGCCTCAACATTGACGTTCTCCTTTGACTTTGAGCAATTCTTTCCTTCAGGCGATCCTGAATTGGAATTTTACCTGGAATTCCGGGAAAAATTTGAAGGGGATGACAACTTCCTGCTGATTGCCCTTCCGGTCGAGACCCATTTTTTTGAACCTGGCTACCTGGCCCGCCTGGATGCCCTCACCAATCGCTGCCAGGACCTGCCGTATGTAGAATTGGTCAGTTCCCCGACCAGCTACCGCTACGCCATCCTCTCCCCTTTTGGCCTGATTGACTACCCGGCTATTCACCTGGACGAACCGGATCGTTGGGCTGCCGACAGCGCCCGCCTGGCCGGCGATAACCGGGTCAATGGGCAGCTGTTTTCGCGCAATTTTCAGACGGCTGTAATAGCCATGAAAACCCTGGATCGCATTGATCTTGCGCAATCGGATGCCCTGATGGAGGAATTGGATGCTGCCCTGGAGAACTCCGGATTTAAAACGCATCACCTGCTCGGGCGCGCCAATTTCCAATCTGTCCTGGTAGCTCAACAAAAACAAGAGTTCATTTTATCTACTGCTGTTTCTGCATTATTGGTCTTTGTTGTCTTTCTTCTCGCTTTCCGCAAGCCACTAAGCGTTTTCATTGGCTTGTTCTCGGTGCTGCTTTCCATGGTACTTTTTCTCGGTGTTCTGGGCCTGATCGGAAGGCCGCTTGATTTTATGGCGATGCTGTATCCGGTGCTCATGATCATCGTGGGCGTTTCTGATGTGGTGCACATCAATGCCAAGTTTGTGCAGGAAATTCGCGGCGGAAAAAGTGCCCTGGAGGCCATGCGCATTACCCGCCGTGAAATTGGAATGGCTACTTTCCTGACTTCGCTCACTACCGCCATAGGATTTCTTACGTTAATTACCTCCAGGGTCCCGCCCGTGCGAAGTTTTGGCTGGGCTGCCGCTATTGGTGTCATGGTGGCCTACCTCACCGTCATTTTGTTTACCACGGCGGCGTTAAGCTTAGCGCCAAAAGACAAACTTTATTATAATTATGAAAATAAAGTTACGCTCGAAGGCTTACTCGGTCGGTTTTATCACTGGGTTGCCCGCCACCACCGCAAGATTGGGCCAGGATTAGCTGGAGTTGTTGTCCTATGCGGCCTGGGCATGAGCCTGGTCAGCACCGATGTTCGGATTTATTCCGGACTTCCGCGCGGCTATAAAATAACCGAAGACTTTAAATTCTTTGAACAACACCTAGCCGGTTTTCGGCCTTTGGAAATAGCCGCTATCGCCGCGCCTGGCCACTCCATTACGGATTATGACGTGCTCAAACAGATTGATCAATTTGAACAGCACCTGGCGAGCTACCCGGAGTTGGGTACGTCAACCAGCATTCTAACCCTGTACAAAAGCATCAACCGCGCGGCTGGAGGCGATCGGGTTTCTGCTTACCACCTGGCAGAAGATGAAGGAAAACTCAAAAAACAGCAGCGCCTCCTGGACAGGCTTCCAGAGGCCAGCAGCCGCGCGCTGGTCAGTGAAGACGGCAAATACGCCCGCATCTCCACCACCATTCTGGACATCGGCACAGACAGCATCCGCCAGATCAGCGAAGCCATCAACGCGTTTGCCGCTGCTCAGACCGACACCAGTCTGGTCACATTCAAACAAACGGGCACTGGGATACTCTTTGATAAAAACAACGTATATCTTCGGAAAAGTTTGATTAGTGGCCTTGGCATAGCCTTTCTGGTCATTGGTCTGCTGATGGGAGCGTTGTTTCGAAGTTGGAAAATGATTCTGGTCAGCCTTGTCCCGAATATTTTGCCGATCCTCATTGGTGCTGCTGTGCTGGGCTTCTTTAACATTGCGCTGGATGCTTCCACCGCCATTATCTTCTCCATTTCGTTCGGCATTGCCGTGGATGACACCATTCACATGCTGAGCAAATTCAAGCTGGAACGCGATCGCCAGACGCCTATAGAGTTGGCCTTAAAACGCGTCTTTCAGGAAACAGGTAAGGCGGTCATTTTAACCTCCGTCATCCTGTTCTTTGGCTTTGCCATCCTGCTGTTTTCCGCAACTCCGGGAACCAACTATGTAGGTCTGCTTATTGCGCTCACCTTGTTTACAGCGCTGTTCTCCGACTTGCTGTTGATGCCTTGGTTGGTTCGCATCCTGTTCAAACAAGAAATTCAAGCAGAGCAACTCAAGGCTGAGTCGGCTGCAAGGGCAACGCAAAACGCCGTTGAAACCAGTCCAGGACTCGTTGGTTGAATTGGTCTGGCTGTTCAATGTTGCAGACGTGTCCGCAGCGCGCAATGACCTGTATCTCAACATCCGGCCAGCGTTGCGCGTACTCCCGGGCGGGGGTAAGAAAAACATGATCCTCCTGCCCCATGACGATGAGCGTCGGGCCTGAAATTGACGATTCGAAATGTTTGCGCAACTGCCCGCGGAGTTCAGGGGCCAGCCGAATCCATCGGTTGAATTCCTGTTGTGAAATCTTCTCGGCTTCGCGAATAAACACTTCTCGCGATTTGGCGTGGTTG
Source organism: Bacteroidota bacterium (assembly GCA_016124275.1). GTDB lineage: Bacteria > Bacteroidota > Bacteroidia > Chitinophagales > BACL12 > WGOA01. The sequence goes on along the minus strand of WGOA01000089.1, from coordinate 27,078 downwards.
CGGTTGGGCATGATAATGGTAGCCAGCAAGCCGTACAAGGTTCGAAAGGGGAGAATACGCGCCAGCAGCACACCGGAATTGATGAAAAACTGCACCTTGGCACTGAGCTTAAAAACACCTCCTCCTACCACCACAGACTTGACCACCTGGGGCTTGAGTTCATCCACCAGTCGGATGAAAATGGATCCCATGGAAACCCCGAGAAAATGAGCGTGTTCAATCTTCAAATACTCCAACAGGTAAATAACATCCCGGGCAATGACGTACATGTCAAACTCCGAGGCAAGCGCTAAATCTTTAGAGGCTCCGTGATCGCGCAGATCGAGCTTGAGCAGGTTGAAATGGCCCTGAAAAAAGGGAAACTGCCGCTTGAAGGTGTGCATACTTCCCCCGGCTCCATGCATAAAAACGAGCCAATCTGCGTGCTCACCCGCATATTCAACCTCGTGGTACAATAGCTTTCCGGCTCCCATAAGCGGCAAAGGTACAACGGCTTAGCGCCCCGATCGCCAACTGCGGAACATCAGGGCCAGACTCAGCATGGCGGCCAGCACCCAGGCGACAAAACTAAACACCGGGATACCCCAAAGTGCAGTTTGTTGGGCTGCGGAAGGGGCATGGAGCACAATGGCTGAGGCCATGAGGAGAAAGCCAATCAAAACAGCCAAAACAAGCCTGCTGACCATGGCATCCATGCGCCTAAGGTTTAGGTCGCGGTCGGCGGAATGGGTTTCAAACTTGAGTTCCCCCTTGCGAACCTGGCGCAAAATATCCAGTACTTCTAAGGGCAGTGCGCTGAGCAATTCATCCAAATTGGACAATCGCCAGCTGAATTCGTTGACCAGGTTCCCGGGTGAAAATTGCTCCTGGATCAATCTGCGGCCATACGGCGCCACTTCGGCATACGCGTTTAGGTGCGGGTGAAGCTGTTTGCCGATGCCTTCCAGGATAGCCAGTGCCCGCAAAATGAGAAAGACAGATCCCGGCATTTTCATCCGGTAATCATAAATAATTTTCTGGAGCCGGATGCCCAGCGCGGCAATGTTGCCGTCTTCAATCTCCAGCCCTGAAAAGTCTTCAATCAGCCTGCTCAGATCTTGTTCAAGGCGCTGGCGATCGTTGACTTCGTGTTCGGTGGTTAGCCGGATGAGATTGGCGGCCATTTTGCGCGGGTTCTGCTGCGCCATGCCAATGAAAATTCCCGCAAAGGCAAAGCGATCCGAATCGTTCATGCGCCCTACCATGCCGAAATCAATCAGGCAAATCACGCCGTTTTCGCGCAGGATGATGTTGCCGGGATGCGGGTCTGCATGAAAAAGACCTGTTTCAAAAATCTGACTGAGGTAGATGTGCATGCCTCGGCTGGCAATATCAGCCGGGATCAGTCCCCAACGCGCCATTTGCACCTGGTCGGTGATTTTACACCCGTCCGCGTATTCCTGCACCAACACTTTCTCTGTGCTGAATTCGGGATACGCCTTTGGTACATAAAAATCCTTACGGTCCTTGTACAGCTCCCGAAACTGCCGGATGTTGCGCACTTCGTTGCGGTAGTCCAACTCCCGCTGCATGGTTTTTTCCAGCGTTTCCAAAATGTCCATGACCGAACTGATGCCATTGCGCTCCAGGTAGGATTCTGCGCGCATGGCAACCTCCTTGAGGATGGCAATGTCCGTCTCTACCGTAGGGCGAACACGCGGCCGTTGCACTTTCACCACCACTTCTTCGCCTGATATCAAGCGCCCGCGGTGCACCTGACCAATGGAAGCGGAACCCAGTGGTTTTTCCAGCAAGTATTGAAAGAGCGTTTCGACTTTTTGACCCAATTCGCGCTCCAGCGTATCCTTGACCGTGGCGAAAGGAATGGGTGGCACATCGCTTTGCAGCTTAACGAACTCGCTGATCAGCGCTTCGGGCAAGACGTCTGGTCGATTGGATAATACCTGAGCAAATTTTATGTACGTTGGACCAAGTTCTTCAAGCGCCATCCGGATACGCTCATAGCGGGAATAGGCAAAAACCGGCCGGTTTTGCCGCGACCAACTCAGCTGACGGCTGGCCGGAACCAGGTTGCGAAGCGTGGTGGAGGTGACCACGTCCTCAAAACCATACTTGACCAAGACCTGGATGATCTGGCGCAGCCGGTTGAGGTTTTTTATGGTCTGGTTAAACAACACGCTTATGGTATAGCTAAAGTTAGAGGGTGTGCGTCCGCTGGCCGGTAGGCCCTGCCTGGTGGACGCATGAAAAGCGTGTTGGAGTGTGGTAAAACGGGCATTTACGCCTTGGCATACGGCAAAAGCAGCGCTAAGTTAGTGCACCGGGTGCGCCCATGCCGCGAAAAGAAGCCAATAGGGTTTAGCGCCTGTAATGGCATTAGCCCACAAAAAAGCAGACCGGGCGGAGGGCCCGGTCTGCGAATAAAATGCGATCAAAGCTGTTCTCTGGCACGGCCCGCAATCTTTACCCCCATTCGGCGGTGCATTGCGGGGAGTACACTGCGCTGCTTACCCCTTACTCGGCGGAGCATTGCGGGGTGTATATTGCGCTGTTTACCCCTTACTCAGCGGTGCTTTGTGGCTTGGTCACTTGCTTAACCGGAGCGGCTTTCTTAACAACAGGACGGGTAGCCTCTGCTGACTTGGCAGCTCGTGCGGCCTTCTCAAGTTTTTCAACCCGCTTGGTCAAAGCTTCGTAGTCTTTCTTGCTGGGCATGTCAAAGCGGTCCACGATAGACTTCACGGAGCTTTTGAAGCGCTCTTCCCACTCCTCGCGGCGGTCTTCGTTGTTTTTCACGAAGTCATCGACCACTTTGCGGCCTTCGTCGGCGGGCATTTTGCCCTTTTCAACCAACTCGTCGATGGTCTTCTGAACTTTCTCAGTGGCCGTTGCAGCGAAGCCTACACCGGTGTAAACCACCGTCTTCACCAAATCTTCTACACTGTACTTTTTCATGGTTGCTGTTTTGTGGCACAAACCGACCGAAGCCTGCCTGTGCCTGTTGGGGGAATCCTTATCGGTTTTGTTGAAACAAAGTTAAGCATAAACTTTCAGAAAGTACTGAAAGTTCAGAAAAAAGATTTTCATTTTTTTTAACCCGCTTGCTTTTTCCTTAGTGTTAAACATACACTTTGTGCCTGCATGCCTTATCTTGGAGGTTCCAATCTGGAAAACCAAATCTGAACCCAATTACACGAATATCATGATACGAACCCTCTTCCTGGGTGCTGCCCTGGCCTCTGCTGTAGCGGTCCAGGCCCAGCAATTCCTGATGCAGGGCTGGTATTGGGAATTTCCCAAATCTGTCAGCTCTCCAACCAATTTTGCCGTAACCGTGCGCAACCAAATGACAGGGTTGAGTGAAGCCGGCTTTACCGATATCTGGCTTCCCCCTTTGAGCAAGGGATCCGGAGGTGGATTCAGTGTGGGCTATGACGTAAGAGATCTCTTTGATTTAGGCGAATTTGGTTTTGGCGCAACAGGATTCGGCACCCGTGCTGAATTGGACGCCCTGATCAGCGACATGGAAGGCATGGGCATTAACCCGGTGGCTGACGTCATTTACAACCACCGCGATGCAGGTAAATGGGAAAACAATCCCGGAGTTGAAGGCTGGATTGAGAACTTTTCGTTTGCTCAAGCCCAAAACAACAACACCCCCTACCCCAGCGACCGCTGGCGCTGTGTGTTGCCACTGGGTGGAGCAACCGGCAACACTGCCGGCGATTACTATTTCAAAATCAGCTCTGCTTCCCAGCATCCCTTCTTTCATAACGCGGGCTACAAAGTGTACATGTTCACCAAGCGCAAAGGTTTTGCCCCTGGTGGTGACTTGATTGAAGCAGAACCCAACGGCGGCGGCGATTGCGGCCAACCTTTCAACGACATTTTTGTCGGCCGCGGCATGATCGCCAGTGTTGATGCTGCGGGTTGCACAGCAGATGAGTTTCACCTTGCTCTGGACGTCAATGACTATTTCGCAGCTGGCGACACCCTTTATATTGAACTGAGAAACAGCGGAGGCTACTCTGACCACCGCATTTACGGTTTGTGGAGCGCTGTGCGCAGCATGGATATCCAAAGTGAAATCAAAATTCAAACAGCCACGAACCACAAGTCGCTGCCATCAGGCCGCGGAGATATGGACTGGAGGAATTTCAAGCCCAATGGCGCGCCAACCACTTTTGCCGGCGATCTGGACTATCCCTGGTTCTTTTATGATTACGACAACGCCGTACCCAGCACGTTTGATACCCTGAATGTTTACACCAAATGGCTCTGGGAAGACGTTGGGGTGCGGGGCCTGCGTCTGGATGCAGTCAAACACTTTCCCGCCAACTTCCTCGGCGGTATTCTGAACCAGCTGCACGCCTCCGGATACAACCCGCCCATTGTAGTCGGTGAGTTCTTTGACTTCAACCCAAGCGTACTGAACAATTGGGTTAATCTGGTTGAAGGCAGCATGAGCTCCGGTGCCCAGGCAGCGATCAATGTGCGGGCTTTTGACTTTGCCCTGCGAGGCGCCTTAAAGTCTGCCTCAGATGCCTTTGGTTACGACGTGCGAAATGTATTCAACAGCGGCATGGTCAATGGCGCAGGAGGCTCGCCCTTTGCTGCCGTAACCTTTGCCAACAACCACGACTTTCGCGGTCCTGGGGAGTCCATTCAAAATGACCCCAAACTGGCCTACGCCTATATCCTGACCAACAACTCCATTGGAGTTCCCTGTGTCTATTACCCAGACTACTTCGGTGCGGCCCGGCCCAACGCACCGACCGTGAACCTTGAGAACGACATCAAGCAATTGATGGCCATTCATGACAACTTTATTGTCGGTTCAACGTCGGCAGATTACCTCAGCCGCTTTGGCACCCCTTATGCCAATAGTTACACTTCCGGCAGTGCCAACACTACCCTTTTGTACCAGCTGGGCAACAACCCCGCTGGGGTTAGTGTGTTGGTGGCCATCAATTACAGTGGAAGTGCCCTTCGCATGAACCACAACATCAATACGGGAATTGGCGTCAATACGGGTGACACCATGTGGGCCATCGGCGGCACGTCCAACACGGCCTTTGCCCGTGTCAATGGCAGCAGCTCGGTGTTCATTGACATCCCGGCGCGTTCTTACGCAGTCTTTGTCAACTGCGACCGGCCTTCCAAACCAGTTAACCCTGTTAGCGTAGCCTTCTGCCCCAGCGATCCCATCCCGCCATTAAGCGTACAGGACGATGGAGGCCGTTACGATTGGTACACCGCCGCTACCGGTGGAACCCGTGTGCAGCAAAACAGCGCCACCTTCGCCACGACAACGCCTGGTACCTATTGGGTCGAAAACGTGGGTGCCTGTGGCAGCTCCGCGCGGGTTGCCGTGAGCCTGACCTCCGATGTTGCCGTGTGCAACTGCGCCCTTCCCTCGTCCATTAACCAGGGAGCCATCCTCACCACCTCGGTGGTGCTGTTCTGGAGTGCTGTTGCGGATGCCGTCGGCTACCAGATTCAAGGCCGCCCTGCGGGAACCACGGTTTGGAGGAGCCTTCAGACCACCAACACCACACGGAACGTGAACATCCTCAACCCCGGAACCACCTATGAATGGCGCATGCGCACCTTCTGCGGCGGCACGGAGTTCAGCGACTTTTCCACCATTCGCACCTTTACCACCATCAGCGCCCGCGAGGGTCAGTATGGCCTTGCAGCGCAACCCATGACGGCCTACCCGAACCCGGCATCAGATCGTGTAACCATCCAGGGTGAGCACAGCGGCGATGCCCAGGCAACCCTTGAGGTTGTGGACATGCTCGGTCGGTCCCGAATGGTGCAGGACCTGGGCAACCTACCCGGTGCCTACCAAACCGAACTGAACCTGGAAGGGATGGAAAGCGGCATTTACCTGCTGATCTATCGGCAGGGCGAGCACCTGGAACGGCTAACGCTGGATGTGACCGGTCGTTAATCCGCAGCGCTTCACAAGCTGCTAACCGTGCATAAAAAACCCCGGCATCGCTGAATGCCGGGGTTTTTTTATGGGGTCATGCAGTTCGGAGACTGGCTAAAAAGCAAAACGCCTATACCGCTAAGGCGCTATCCTTCCTGATGGGTAGCATTAGTTTGTCCTGCCACTGTTAAACCGCATATCTACGCCCATGCCCACGATCATGGCGTTCTTGTCAAACGTCAGCTCGTTGTTGAGGTTGTTGTTTTCGTTGCCGCCAAAAGCATGCGGGTAATTGTCGGTTTCGGAAATGAAATACGTGTACATGAAACCGAGGTTGACCCGAACGTTCTCGTTGAAATCGTACGCTCCCCCAATGGCTGCGGTGTGGCCCGGCAGGCGAAAATCCGTTTCGGATTGAAAGGCCGAGGCTACGCGAGGCCGGTTGTAGGTGTACCCGCCACTGACCAGCCAGCGATCGCTCAGATCGTATTGGCCGGCCATGGAAACTTCGTAGTAATTGCCTTCAATAAGGCTGTCGCGACCGTTCCAATCCGCGTTCTTGTCCAGCATATAGCGAAAACCAAAACGCGTGTGCAACTTAGGCCCGATGATGTAATGCACACCAACGGTGGCAAAACCGGGAATGTCTGCTCGAATCTCTTCACCGTCCGTGAATCGGCCCGCGGCATCCTTGCCATCGCGGATGCTCGTTTTCATGGTTATCGCCGTGTTGTGCTCGTAGCGCAAGCCCACATTGACCTGGGTCGAAGGGCGTATAGCCAGACCAACGATGGGTGTTAACCCAAATCCGTATTGCGACATGTCCAGGGCCACGGGCGCCAGATCTTCCGCCAAACCCTGCGCAACTGCACCCAAAACAAGCGGATACACGGTTCCAGTCAGGTTAGGATCCTGCCCCACATAATTCAGGTAATCGGCTGGCGCGTACCACCCGCCGTGCTGTTCACTGTAAACTTCAGTGTTTTCCAAGGTGCTGGTGGCAAACACAAATTGCTGCACAAAGCGCACGCCAAAAGCCACCGCAAACAACTTGCTGGCCTGGTAGCTGGCACCCAGTTGAATTCCCGGCGAAAAGCCCAACCCTGCCGACTGAAAATCGAAGCGGTAATCCGTCAACCCGCTGTAATTCGGGTTGGTGCCCGTGCTGCTTTGGATCAAAGCATCCACCTGGCTTAATGGCGCCAATTGTTTGACCAACGGAACCACATCGGCAATGCCGGCATCCGCTTCCGGAAGGTTGTCGTACTCCGCGCCACCTGTGCCGCCCACCATCAAAAAGCCGAACGAATAGGCCATGGACCCTTTGCGGTAGGCCCCGAAAATGCTTGGAAAAGCCAGGCTGCTGGCCACGCCCCGATACTCTGTGGGAACCTGCCGAAGGTACTGGTAATTGGACGTGATGGTGCTCTCCTGCCGCAGCATCTGGTTGTTCAGCGACAGATGGAAGCCCTCGCTCAACTCCACCACCCCAGCCGGATTGTGAAACACCGCATCAATTTCCGTCGAGGACTCGCGGCTGGGCATCCGGATAAAATGCGCACTTTGGTTGGGGATGGTGTACAGGTTTGCCGTCTGGGCAACGGCCTGGCTCAGCGGCGCCTGGCTCAAAGGGGCCAGACCCAGCAGAAGCAGAAATCGCCAATTGGATGAGGGGTTGCGCCTTGTCTCCATACGATAAGATTTCTTTTGTTTTAGGGGGAAGGGGTTCCGTTTCCCTGCTCAACTTCCGCTGCCGGCAGACCCGCCACTTCGGCCACCGCCATTGCCGCCACCAGAATGACCCGCTCCGCGCACGTTCTGGGAGCGGCCTTGATTCGCTCCACCGCCGGAACGACCACCGTCACCACCGGAGCGACCGCCGTCACCACCGGAACGACCACCGTCACCACCGGAGCGACCACCGCTGCGGCCGGAGCCGCCGCGATTGAAGCCACCACCGCCGCCGCCTGAGCCGCCGCGGCCACCGGAACCGGGGCCCCTTCCCCCGCCCCCGAAGCCCCCGCCACCCCGGCGAGGATTGTACTCCGGACCTTCCGGAATGCCTGCGGGCAAGGGCAATTTCTGAACCGGCTTTTCGATCAACTGCTCGATTTTGGCAAAACGGCCCTGATCCACATCGCTGATGAAGGTCAGGCCGATGCCCGTAGATTCTGCGCGGGCCGTGCGGCCAATGCGGTGCACGTAATCTTCGGCGTCGTGGGGCACGTCGTAATTCACGATCATGCTGATGTTGTCAATGTCAATGCCACGGCTGACAATGTCAGTGGCCACCAGCACCTGAATGCGGCGGTTTGCGAAATCGCTCATGACTTTCTGGCGTTCGCTCTGCTCCAGGTCAGAGGACATGGCGCGCGCGTTGATGCCTTTGCGAATCAGCTGCTTCTCCAGGTTTTTTACCGCGATTTTGGTGGAGGCAAAAACGATGATGGAGGGCACGTCCTGGTTTTTGAGAATGTCCAGGAGCAGGCTCAGTTTGTCCTTGTCGTAAACCAGGTAAGCCCCTTGCACAATGCCCTCGGCGGGCTTGGAAATGGCGATGTTGATCTGCACAGGCTCGTGCAGGGTTCGCGAAGCCAATTCCCTGATTTTTGGCGGCATAGTAGCCGAAAAAAGCAGGTTTTGGCGCTTTTTGGGCATGTACTGGATGATCTTCATGATGTCATCGTAGAAGCCCATGTCCAGCATGCGGTCCGCTTCATCCAGAATCAGGTGGCGGACCTTGTCAAAACCCACATAGCCCATGTTCAAGTGGGCAATTAGGCGGCCCGGTGTGGCTACTACGATATCTGCGCCTTGGGTCAGGCCCCGCTTTTGGATCTCCCAACTGGCGGCGTCCCCACCGCCGTACACGGCAATGGAGCCAATTCCGGCGAAGTAGGCAAAGCCCTCAATCTGCTCATCTATTTGCTGTGCCAGTTCGCGCGTAGGTGCAATAACCACCGTGTGGCAAAAGCCGCCTTCGGCCTGCAAAATGGCGTGCATGGAGGGCAACAGGTAGGCAGCCGTCTTGCCGGTGCCCGTTTGTGCGCAGGCAATCAGGTCTTTTCCCTCCATTATGGCGGGAATGGCCTGCTGTTGAATAGGGGTAGGGTTTTGGAACCCCATGGCTTCCAGACCTTCGTTAATTCGGGGGTCAAGGTGGAAGTCCGGAAACGTTAACTCGCTGATAATGTGGGATTTTTATACGTCAGACAACTGTAAAATTAATCCCTACAAACCAGTCTGGCAAGTGGGCCAGGCCGGGTGCCGCTCCGGTCCAGGTCCGGGGCGCGGCTTGCCGCCTGCCAAACTCCTCATTCCTGCCCAGGGTGGTAAGTGCGTTTAGCAGTGCGCAAAACCTCCTGCCAATCCAGGGTCATGGGACGCAATTGCTGGTTCAGGTACAGGTCAATTTGATCGTCAAAGTGGGGACTTTGTTCCTTGTTGGAGGCTCCGTAACAGTTAACCGCTTCAATTTTGGGCCAGCCGTCGCCGTAACTGACAAATTGGATGTAGCCATCGCCGACATCGCTGCTCATGCGGCCCTTGGTCCAGGGTTCGGTGCTCATGGCCGCCAGTACGTCAGCGGTGCCGCCAACCGGATAGTCCTCGTCGCCGCGCACGTGGCGTTGCAAATCGCCCAGTGGCACGTCCAAGCGGCCAAAATGCTTGTACATGTGCTTGCGGGCTTTGGTCACGATATCGACAAACTCGGCATCGGTGATTTCGTTGGGGAAAATGAGCCTTCCCCCTTCGACCAAATGCTGAACGGCGTGGTGAATGCACATGGTCCACAGCGCAGCACCGTTGGCGTTGTCAGGCTCCGTGGTGCGGTCCCAGCCGCGCAGCATCAGGAGTGCATCGGCTATTTCGTGGTATTGGTTCTCATCCAGCTCAAAAATGCGCTCCAGGTTGGAAATGACGCTGGTGCGCGCAGGCCTGCCCCAGGTGCGGTCGTACTTCATGCGCTTGATATCTTCCAGGGTCAGCGGGCCCTGATGGGCCTCCATCTGCTCCTGAAAACGCCAGGAGCGGTTGTTGTTGTACTGCTCGTAGCCGCGGCGCGAATCGTAGTCTTGTGGATTCAGGTTTTCATCTTCGCAGGTGGCAAAAAAGGGCGTGTTGTTGGTGTTGAACACATAGCCGCAATCCGGGTTGAGGTACATCGGCAGGCTGTCCACCGGGGCGAAAATGGGGTCCCATACCACCAGGGAGGTGTCCCCTGGCAGCACGGCCCGCCAATCATAGCCGGCGGCGCGCTTGGGGAAATGCCCATTCGCAAGATAATAAATGTTATCCTGGTCATCGGCGTACACCACGTTGATGCCCGGCAATTTGCTGGTCTTCAGCGCCGCTTCAAACTCGTCAAACGTAGCGGCTTTGTTCATGCGGTACCACTGCTCCCCTGCCCCGATGCCAAAGCTGGCCGGGTAGCGCAAGGCGTAGTAACCCGTCTTGTTTTTAATGACGGACCCGTGGACACTGCGGTAAAAGGTGCGCTTGACGGGGAGTTTAATGCCGGCCACTTTGACCTTGAGCTTAATGGTGCGTTCCTCCAGCGTTTGGTACTGACCGTCATAAAGATAACTTAACTTATCTTTTGGGTGCATCGTCAATTTGTACACATCTACATAATCGGGATAGTTAAGGGTATGGCCCCACCCTAAGTGCGCGTTGGTGCCCACGAAAATGGTGGCCCCGCCGGGAAAAGTGCCGCCCAGGATATTCCACCCTTCATCGCTGACGATGTGGGCTTCGTACCATGACGTGGGTCCGCTCAGCGGCTGGTGGCTGTTGACGATCAGGTGGGTGCGGCTATCCGCCATTCGGTGGGCGTTGAAGGCCATGGCGTTGGAGCCCTTGTCTTTGAGTTGGTACTCAAAATTGGCGATGCTTCCGTTGAACACTTTGAGCAATTCCACATCCAGTCCGGTCATCATGGTCACGCCGAGCGCATAGCCTTTTTCCAGATCTTTTGGCCCGATGGGGAAGACGCCCTTGAGCAGCACTTCGTCCGGGTGCGCAGCAGCATAGGCATTTGAGCCGGCAGCATACCCTTCGAGCAGCGCTTTGTAATCGGCACTCAGGTGCGTGTCGTAGCGGCTTTCCACCTGGTTCTCGACATCAATCAAAAACGCCACCACGTCGCCGATGGCGCCTTCCTTGCCGAGCACTTCGGCCAGCCGTCCACGAATGGCCAGCACGTTGTACTGCATGGATTCGAAATCGTCTTCGGCCGTGGCATAGGCCAAACCGTAGGCGGCCTCAGGGTCTGTCGGAGCGTGGATGTGCGGCACCCCGTAGGCATCGCGCACAATGGTGATCCGCGACGGGTCAATGGCTGGCGCCTGTGCAAGCAGGGTTGCAGGCAATACGCTTTTGAGGATCAGCAGCGAAAGCAGTGCTGAAACAGGCCAGCATGTTGATGAGGTAGAGAATGGGGTAAAAATCATGAGAGAAGGGGGTCAAGCGGTGGATTCAGGAAATAAGTCAACGAACAGGGCCAGGACCACTGATCAGGAAGGAGGATCAGCAGAACGATCCATGTGTTCCTGGCTCCGAAAGGGCTGGCGTCGGGTCCATTCGGGAATTTTAGCTTCCAGCAAGGCCGGCCCAATCAGGGACTGCACCAGCTTGTGCTCATGGCGGAACTGGTATTCGTTGGGGGTGGCCACAGCGCCCAGCGTGCTCTTAATTTCCGGTGCGGTGCGCCCCAAATGCAGCATACGGCAGCGCATGTCCAGGCCCAATTGCAGGTAATCGTAGAGCATGGCCGGGTAGAGCTTGTAGGTTGCATTGGCCTCGTAGTCCAGCCCGATAAAATGCGCGTGAAGCACCCCATCGCGGCTCAGGGCCGTATGAAATCCAACAGGACGAAATCCAACAGGGCGGAATCCAATAGGGCGGAATCCAATAGGGCGGAATCCAACGGGGAGTTGCGCGGGCTCCATACCATTCGAACTGTTATGGTTAACAGAAGCTGAATCAGCGGCTTGGTACCAGGCCACAAAGCGAAACGCATCGCCAAAACTCTCTTTCATTCGGGGGAAATACTGCTCGTGCAACGTCTCAAGGTTGAAGCCGGCCTGCTGCACCACGTTTCGGTACAGGCCGTTAAAGGCATCCAGCTCGCGGCGAATGCCCGCTGCGTCGAGCTCAACGCGAAGCAGCGGCTCGGTGGCGCGCATGATTCGCCGGGCCCGGACCCGGTACTTGGATTGCAGCGATTCCAGGTAGTGGTCAAACGAAGACCACTCGGGCAGGAGCGGCATGGTCATGTCCGGCTCGGCGGGAACCCGGTGAAAGCCGTTCAGCGCCGGTCCGTGTCCGGAGATCAGGTATCCCCGAATGCCGCGAAAGCTGTCTGCCGCTTCGCGGACCGCAGCGGCCAGCAGCGAACTTCGGTCCGAGGCCGAAAGACCAGGGGCGAACGCAAAACCCGGTTCATCTGCCGCCAGCGGACTGCCGGACGTCATGATGGGCCAGCGCAGCAGGTGCAGGCGATCGCGCACAAAATCAACGAGGGTTTTGGCCAATGGCCACGTGTAGGCCTTTCCCCCCTCCGGCCCGGAATAAGGCCGCAGGTCCTCCCCTTTCAACTGCACGCGCTGGAAAACAAAGGCAGCGATGACCTCTCCCTGCCGCCTGGCCAGCGCATAGCGAAAAGCCCCCGGAAAGCCGGAAGCCAGGAGGTCCAGGTAGGTTCGGCGCAAAAATGGACGGGAAACCGGCACGAGCCTGTCCCACTCCGCGGCAGGCAGTGCGGCCGGGTCCTGGTACAACGTCAACGTCATCGGAACAGCATCTTCCGCAATTTTGTTGGCCTGCGTCGGGCAAAGAATGGGCAAACGGAGGGGAGGACAACCTTCACGCACGGAGCAAAAAATGAGCGACAAGGAAAGCGGAAAGATAATGGCTTTGCCGCAGAAACCCGTCAGGCCATTTCTGACAATTCCAGCCAGCGATCCGTTTTGCTTTCCAGGTCGGCTAAGACCTGCCCCAACTCGGCGCTGAGGGCAGTCAATTCCGTATGGGGAAGGGCTCCGCTGGCCAAGAGCGACTCCAGTTCCGTTTTTCGGGTCTCCAGCGCGGGCAAGAGGGCTTCTAAGGCCTCAAACTCGCGCTTATCTTTGAAACTCATCTTGGGCTTTGGGCCGGAAGCCGGAGCGTAGTTTCCGCTGCTCTTTGCGGCCGGGTTTGCAGGAGCTTTGGAAGCGCCTTGCGCTTCAGCATAGGCCCCGAATTGCGGCGAACCCAGCGCAGAACCCTGCGGCGAACCTTGCGTCTGGGAATTGCCCTGCGCCGTTGCCCCTGCTGACGAAAGCCCTTCGCCCGAACGGCCTTGATTGCCTTGATTCCCTTTGCCGGACCGATTGGACGACGCTAACCTGCGTTGGTCCTCCAGCGCATCCAGCTCGGCGCGGTAAGCGCTGTAATTGCCGTGGAAATCGCGGAGCTGGCCGTTGCCCTCAAAGACAAAGAGGTGATCCACGAGCTTGTCCATGAAATAGCGGTCGTGCGAAACGATGATCAGGCAGCCGGTAAAACGCAGCAGAAAGTCTTCGAGCACGCTGAGCGTCAGGATGTCCAGGTCGTTGGTGGGCTCGTCCAGAATGAGGAGGTTGGGGTTCTTCATCAGGATGGTGAGCAGGTAGAGGCGGCGGCGCTCGCCCCCGGACAGCGTGGACACATGCTGATAATGCGTATGCTTTTCAAAGAGAAAGCGCTCCAGCAACTGCGTGGCGGTGAGTTTTCGGCCGCCGCTCATGGGGAGAAACTCCGCCACGTCGCGCACCACGTCCACCACCCGCTGGCCGTCGCGGAATTTGAGGCCCTCCTGGCGGTAGTAGCCGATGTGCAGCGTTTCGCCCTGGACAACCTTGCCGCTGTCCGGCTCTTGTGCCCCGGTGAACAGGTCCAACAGCGTGCTTTTGCCCGAGCCGTTGCGGCCCACAATGCCAACGCGGTCCGGGCGCTTGAATTTGTAGTCAAACTTTTGAAAGAGTACCCGGTCGGCGAAACCCTTGCCGACGTTATGCAGTTCCAGGATTTTGCTGCCGAGCCGCTCGGTTTGCACGTCCAGCACCAGCTCGTCTTCGTCGGTGCGCTTGGTGGCCAGCTCGCGCAATTCCTGCACGGCTTCCATGCGGTACTTTGACTTGGTGGCGCGGGCTTGCGGCATGCGCTTGGACCATTCCAGCTCCGTTTTATAGAGCCCCCTCGCCTTTTCAATGGTCTTGTTGCGCGCGTCGGTGCGTTCCACTTTGCTTTGGAGGTAGTACGAATAGTTGCCCCGGTAGCGCTGCAATTCGCCCTGCTCAATTTCAATGATTTCCTGGCACACAGCGTCCAGAAAATAGCGGTCGTGGGTAACCAGCAACATGGCGCGTTTTTGGGCCATCAGGTAGCTCTCCAGCCATTCCACCATGTCCAGGTCCAGGTGGTTGGTGGGTTCGTCCAGGATGAGCAAATCGGGCTCTTCGATGAGCACGCGCGCCAGTGCGACGCGCTTGCGCTCGCCGCCACTCAGGTTGGCCACGCCGCGCTCCACGTCGTGGATGTCCAGGCGGCTGAGTACTTGCTTGACCAGCGATTCCAGGTCCCACGCATTATGGGCTTCCATGCCGGCGATGGCCCGATCCAGGCGGTCTCCTTCCATGTGGCGGACCAGGCATTCTTCGTATTCGCGCACCGCCAACATGGCGGGGCTGCCGGCGGCAAAAACGGCCTCCAGAATGGTTTGTGTGGGGTCCAGCTCCGGTTCCTGCGGCAAAAAGGCCACCCGGGCATCGGGGTGGTAGCTGACGCTGCCGCCCATGTCCGGGGCTTCCAGTCCGGCCAAAACGCGCATCAGGCTTGACTTTCCGGTACCGTTCCGGGCTACTAACGCAATCTTTTGGCCTGGGGCAATGTAAAAGGTCATGTCGCGGAATAGCTCGCGCTCGCCATACGACTTAGACAGGTTTTCAACAGATAACAGCACGGGGGGTGGGAAATTTAAAGAGAAATAAAACTTATACAGTTATATCGACGCTAAACTTTTCAGGGTGCTTACCGACAATTGGTCGATAAAAATCCATGATTTCGCGCAAGTCCTTGTCGCGGTCTCCGCTGGGGTAAACCATTTTGCCTACGCCCGCTTCTTTCTTTTTGTAGTCCAGATAGCCTAGCCCTACGGGCACGCCGGCCTTGACGGCCACGTAATAGAAACCGGTTTTCCACTCGGTGCGCAGCTTGCGCGTGCCTTCCGGGGTGACCATTACCACCAGGCGGTCGTTGTCCGCAAAAAGCTGGGCCATCGCATCGGTCATGCTGGGCCGCTCGTCGCCGGGGTTTTTAGGCGTGCGATCAATGCCAATAGCGCCCAAGGCCCGCATTAAATCGCCCACCGGAAAGCGCAGCCATTCCTTTTTGACCGTAAAGCGCAACGGAATACGCATCTGGTAAAATGCCAACCGGGCATAAAACAAGTCCCAGTTGGACGTGTGCGGTGCCGCGATCATCACGCAGCGGTGCACCCCTTCCGGGAGGTTCCAGTTCACCGACCAGTCGGTCAGCTTGAAGATCAGGGCAGCAAGAGGGCGCAACACGCCGCGAAGTTCGGTCAGATTTTGTTGGGCAAGGCCAATAAAGGTCTACTTTAGACTGGAATTACCTTCTGCTTTGCCCTTCCTTAAAATCTGCTCGCCAGACTAAAGGCCACGCCTGTGCTATTGCTCCGTGTTCGGTAGGTATGAACATTCCAGGTGGTGGACTTTTCTTTTGGTGTGTGGTTGGTCAATAAATTCCAGGCACTTAGTATCACCGTGGTTGTCCCTAGCCCAATATTGATCAAGGAAAGTGTTTTCTGGCTTTCATTGGTATAGACCGTACCGATGAATATTGCTTCTTCAGTCTTGTACATGATTGAGCCTAACAAAATTTGTCCGGCACCAGAGGTCAGACCAATCACTGGAACCGCTATGCTGCCTTGCTCATTGCCAATCTGCAGGGCATTAATGGTGTTAAGGGACAAATTCATGCCACTAAGCAACGAAGAGGAAATACCGTATTCCGGAGTTATATAATTATAGGTAATAATGGGTTCGCGTCCATAGGCGGGTTGAATCATCGCGCACTCCAATTTTGTCAGACCATTGGATAACGCCCAATCATCAATCCTTTCATCATTCATAGCCAAAAGTTCACTATACTTATACTGATCAATTATTTGTTCAGCAAGTTCACGGCTGGTGGTTTGCTCCAGTAAATAGCCAACAGCACAAATAGTCCCATCCTTGTCGATAAAACAAGGTTTTCTTTGGTCTGCAAAGTCATAATTTCTGGGATACTCTCCATTGGTCCAATAAGTATGCAACAAGTCCAATGCTTCTTTGCGCTTTGTCTGTAGTTCGATAGATAGATGAGAAACGTCCTTTTGTCGGAGCAAATTCTCGGCATATTCCAGATGAGTTCTTATTCTTAGCGTGTTGTCTGTTTGTTCGTCAGGCAGGTAACCAAATTTGGTTTCAAAACTCTGGTCACCAAGGATTGGATTAACGGTATTATTTTCAATATTTTTTGAATCACTATAACTCAACAAGCAGGCTGATGTAATCAACATGCATAAAATATATACACTTCTCATAGTATTGTTTTTGTTGGTTAAAAATTGGTAGAGGAAAAAAGTTTGTCCGTTGGTAACGAAACATCAGCCCGCTAAATTGTTTCCGCGGTCGGGCGCTTCAATAGAACTTCCTGCTGGTTTGATTCAAAAGGATGGAACTCTCCGCCCCCTTACCTTTGCCGGGTGATTCAAGCCATTATTTTTGATTTGGACGGGCTCCTGGTCAACTCCGAGCCCCTGTGGCGCCGCGCGGAAGCGGTGGTTTTTCGCAGCCTGGGCATTGACCTGAACGACGAAGAGCTGGCCGCCACCACTGGCATCCGGCTGGACGAGGTGGTTCGCATTCGCCACCGCGAGCACCCCTGGAGCACGCCCTCCCTGCCCGACGTGGAGCAGGCTATCCTGGACGAATTGGAGGGGCTGATCCGTTCGGATGCCGGCCCTACCCCTGGCGCGGTGGCCACCGTGCGCTTTTTTGCGGAACGCGGGCTGCCGCTGGCAGTGGCCTCGTCGTCGCCGCTGCGGGTTATTGAAGCCCAATTGCGCAAACTGGCGCTGCTCGATGCCTTTGCGGTGCTTCGCTCGGCCGAATTTGAAAAACTCGGCAAGCCTTACCCCGGCGTGTACCTGAGCACGGCGGCGTCATTGAACGTGGAGCCGCGGCTCTGCCTGGCTTTTGAGGACTCCTTACCGGGGCTGATCGCCGCCAAAGCCGCCAACATGCGGGCCGTTGCCGTGCCCGATCGCGAATTTGCCGCCCATCCCGGTTTGGGGGTGGCGGATTTGGTCCTGCCCTCGCTTGAACACTGGAATGATGCGCTCTGGCAGCGTTTTCGTTCGGGCGAAAAGGCCCTTCGCCCAAGCAACCCATGAACGGGCAACGGCATACGGTCTCTTTGCTGAACCGGGTGAAGGGTCCGTTGCTCAACGCCCTTTCGCGGGCAACCCAACCCTTTTTGTCCCTGCCGCAACTGGTTGTGCGCTCTGGTCATCGCGTTTTGGTGCCGTTTTACCACGCTGTTAGCGACACGCCCCTGCCCCATCTGGATCCGCTTTACCCGGTTCGCAGCCCGGCCCAATTCAGCCGGGACCTGGACTTCATGCTCCGCTACTTCAAGCCAGTGGACTTGCCCGAACTGGTATCGCTGTGCGGGCGGCCGCTTGCAGGCGAACCTGCCTCCCGCAAAAAAAGGCAGCCGCCCTTCGACAAGCCTGTTTTTCACGTCACCATCGACGACGGCCTTCGAAGCGCGGGCGAGCAAATGGCTGTCATCCTGCGCGCCAAAGGCGTCCCGGCCACCCTTTTTGTCAACAGCGCGTTCGTCGGCAACCGGGCCCTGATGTACCGCTACACGGCGGCGCTGATCGTGTCGCATTTGCGTGCGCCCCGCACGGCGGCGGCGCAGGCAGCGCTTTTGGGCGAAGGGCGGGCGTTCGTGGAGCAGCAGCATCGCGCTTTCGCCAACGCCGAAAGCTTTAGAAAGACCCGGCATCTTGAACCCTGGATACTCGCCCAGGGCTATGAACAACGCGGACTTCTGGAAGCGCTGGCTGCGCACCTGGGTATAGACATACCCGGCTTCCTGGAGCGCGACCGCCCTTACCTGACGCTGGCCGAACTGCGCAGCCTTCAGCGGCAGGGCTTTCACATTGGTTCACACTCCATTGATCATCCCTGGTACCAACACATCAGCCCGGACGAACGCCTGCGACAAACCTTGACCAGCCTGCAGTGGGTCCGTGAGCATCTGCCCGGCAGCCCGGACGTCTTTGCCTTTCCGTTTTCGGATGCCGGGCTTCCTGAGTCGCTGATCCAGCAGGGCTTTGCGCAAGGGATCGCGCTGCATGTTGGTGGTCCGGGATTGCGCCCTTCGCCCTCCGGTCTTTTGTCCAGAGTGGCCATGGAAAAAGTTCGCGACGAGGCTTCCTCCATTATTCGGCGGGCTTATTTTGCCGGGTGGGGGAAAGGGCTTTTGTAACTTGAAACCCAACATGCATTACCGCACCATCACGCATGCCCAATTGCCCGACTATGCAACAAGCGAGGCATACCGCCGCTCAGCGGTATGGCCCACTTCGCCCGCAAGAGCAGAATCATATAGACACAATCCATATGCAAGCCCGGAGCATCCCGCTTTGTTTCTGGCGCTGGATGATTCAGACAACCTGCGCGGCTTTCTGGGCACGCTGCCGGACCGGTGGCAGCTTCAGGGCCGAACGTTGACAATAGCGTGGTTGAGTTGTCTTTGGGTAGATCCCGCCTGTCGTGGGCAGGGCATTGCCGGCGCTCTTTTGCGCCAGGCACACGAAGCGTGGGAGGGCATGCTGGCTTTGACAGAGTTTACCCCAGCAGCAAAAGCGCTGTACGACCGAAGCGGTTTGTTTGTTTTGCTGCCGGCACGAACAGGCTGGCGGGCTTACCGGCGTCCCGACGTCCAAGGCACGGTGTTGCGCCGCTGGCCGAAGCTGCAGCCAATAGCTCCCGTGTTGCGCGGACTGGATGCGCTGGGCGAAGGGCTGCTGTCCTTGAGCGACCACCCTGCTCCGCTGCCTGATTCCGGCAGTATCAGCCTAGGAGGAACCCTCTTTGAGCCCTGGCAGCAGGAGGCTCTTAGCACAGAAACGGGCCTTCACCAAGCCCTTGATAAGAGGGTACAAGATGACCCGCTTTCCCCTACTCTTTCGCTAATACTTTCCCGGTTGCAATGGATCCACGAGCACCCCTGGTTGAAGCAGGCAGCGCCTGATGACGGAGCGCGACGGTATCCTTTTAGCTCCGTTTCGGCGCAGTTTCAAACCTGGCTCTGGCTCGTTAAACATATTGATGGGGAATTCGCGGGCGTGGTTTCCATGTCGCTTCGAGACGGAGTGCTCAAGATTCCCTACTGCCTGGTACCGGATTCCGCCTTAACGGATGTGTTAATGCTCGCCCGATCATTGATGAACAAGCACGAGGCCCACACGCTTGTAACGCACCAGCAAAAACTGGTTAACATGCTGCATCAGAACCGCAAAGGCTTTGTGCATTTGCGGCCATCCACAAGATATTATATGTTATCGAAGGGGCTCGCCGCGCACTGGGATGCCGCGCAAGCAGACATTGCGCTTGCGCAAGACGGCGCGGGTGATGCGGCGTTTACTTAATCGCCGCCACCTTACATCAATGACCAGTTTACGTTTTGCCAAAGTAGCCCCCCTACACCATTGCGCATCTTATTCTTTGATAATCAATATCTTACGCGCTAATCCTGTGTTTGTAGAGGATTCAATCTCTGCGGTGAAACAAGAGGAAACTTTCAACCTGCACGTTGGTAGCTGCAAAAAAACTTCCAGGACTTCGGCGACATTTAACTGTCGCGCAAAGTGGGCACATTGTTTAAAAATAAAAACTATATACAGTAATAAATTTCAAAACCAAATAGCCCCAAACCAGCAGAAAACCCCGCATCACCAAAAAAACCCCCGCACCAGCAAAAAACAAGAAGAGCAAAAACGCCGGGCGCCTTTGCTCTTCTTATGATCAAGCCCAGTCAACGAAAGCATGGGCAAAAGATATGTTTACTTAATCTCCACCATCTCCACGTCAAACACCAGCACTGAATTGGCCGGAATCGGACCGCGGGCACCAGAGCCGTAGCCCAAATGCGGTGGAATGATGAGGATGCCCTTTCCCCCTTTGGCGAAATAGGTCAGCCCTTCGTCCCAGCCTTTGATCACGCGACCCTGGCCGAGCGGGAAGGTAATGGGTTCACCGCGGCCTACGGAAGAGTCAAACTCTTTGCCGTCGGTGAATTTACCAGTGTAGTGCACGCTCACGGTCTGGCCGGCGGTTGGCTTGGCGCCAGTGCCGGGGGTTTCGACGACGTAGTACAGTCCGCTCTCCGTCTTGGAGGCTTTGAGGCCCTTCTCCTGGAGATAGGCTTGAATTTTGGCTTCGCTTTCCACTTTGGCTTTGGCTTCTGCAACGGCGGGATCGAACGCATCGACCACTTCGATGTCAAAGATAAGCACGGAGTTGGCGGGAATGCTGCCGGGAAAACCGCGGCTTCCGTAGGCCAGTGCCGAAGGAATGTACAGCGTGCCCTTGCCGCCGATGGCGAACAGTGGAATGCCTTCGTCCCATCCTGGAATGACACGGCCCATACCTATAGGGAATTCCAAGGGCTCTCCGCGCTCTACCGAAGAGTCAAAAACGGTACCGTCGAGGAGTTTGCCTGTATAATGCACTTTGACCGTGTGGCCCTTCTGCACGGCTGCGCCCTTTCCCTTTTCCGTCACGGTGTAGAACAAGCCGGTCGGGGTCATTTCAGCCCCTTTGATCTTGTTGTCTTTGAGGTACTTTTCGATCAGGCCGCGGTCAACGGCAGCCTGTGCCAACGCTGCTGAGTCACCGCCTAAACCGGCGGGCAACGCTGAAAAAGCACTTTCGCCCGCAGCATCGGCTCCGGCATCTGCCCCACCGGCCTTGCAGGCCAGCAAAAATCCGGACAAAAGCGTCATGGTAAACAGGAATTTCATCGAGTTCATGCTAGAGAGTTGTGTACAGTTTTAAGATGATGTCGGGGGAAGGGCGATCTCGCTCAACCCGGCAGTTTGCGGCAACAGCGCAATGAATTTCTGTTGAACGGCTTCCAGCGATTCGGTACTGACGCCTCCGGAGGCGTTGCGATGGCCTCCACCGCTGAAATGGTCGCGCGCAAACTGGTCCACGTTGAAATCTCCCTTGGAGCGGAACGACATTTTGCGCAGGTTTCCGCGATCGATCAGGAGCACAGCAAAAACGATGCCGGACATGCTCAGCGGGTAGTTGACCAGGCCTTCGGTATCGCCGGTTTTGACCCGGAATTGATCCAGTTCCTCCTGCGTGACCGTGATCAACCCGGTGCGGTGCTCGGGAAACACCTGCATCTTGTTGACCAGGCAATGGCCGAAAAAGCGCAGGCGATCCTCGCTGAATGTATGAAAAATTCGCTCGTAGATGCCTTCCACGTCCAACCCAAATTCCAGCAAAGCGGCCGCCACACGAAGGGTTTGAGGGGTGGTATTGCTGTAGCGGAACGAGCCGGTATCGGTCATTAAGCCCACGTACAGGCAGGTTGCCGCGTCGCGGTTGAGCCAGGACAACTCGCCCATTTCGCCCAAAAACGTGTACACCAACTCTGCCGTGGAACTGGCTGCCGTGTCATGCCAAACGTAGCGGGTAAAGTGCTCCGGATCGCGGTGGTGGTCAATGAGCACGCGGGTTGCCGAGGCTTTCAGGAGCTTGGGGGCCAGCGTTTCCAGACGGGCGGGCACGTTAAAATCGAGGCAGAAAATGAGCTCGGCATCGTCCAGCAAGAGCGCCGCGGCGGCACCCGATTTCTGGTGGTCCACGATGGTCTCTTCGCCTGGAAGCCAGCGGTAGAACTCCGCGTAAGCATTGGGCACCACCACACGCACCTCATGGCCGCGCAGCATCAGGTAGTGGTACAGCCCCAGCGAGGAGCCCACGGCGTCGCCGTCAGGGCGCGCATGCGTGACAATGACGATGCGGCGGGGTTGCCCCAAATAATGCTTCAGTTCCTGTATATCCTGCATAAGCCGTCTCAATACCAGCCGCGAAGGTACGGCTTTTTGCCTGCCCTGCAGGGGTGTAACCACGCGACTTTTTGGTACCTTTGCCGCCGATTTAGCAAAACAAAAACCTTCTCCAATGGCTGGCCGCGTAACCTTTACCATGATCAAACCCGATGCTGTCCGCAACGGTCATATCGGCAATATTCTCAAAATGATTGGCGACGCCGGGTTCAAAATCCGCGCCATGAAATACACCCGCATGACCGCCGACCAGGCCGGCCAGTTCTACGAAGTGCACAAGGAGCGCCCCTTCTACGGCGAGTTGGTTGACTTCATGTCCTCCGGCCCTATCGTGGCCGCCATCCTGGAAAAAGACAACGCGGTCGAAGCTTTCCGCACGCTGATCGGCGCCACCAACCCCGCACAAGCCGCTGAAGGCACCATCCGCAAAGCCTACGCTACCAGCATCGGCGAAAATGCCGTCCACGGCTCCGACAGCGACGAAAACGCCCTGATCGAAGGTGATTTTCATTTCAGCAGGCTGGAGCGGTTTTGAATCCGGTTCAGTAAGCGACACCTTATGGTTTCTAAAGCCCGGCTGTGCCGGGTTTTTTTTTTGCCTGAGCATAGCCACTTCCGCCCTTCCACAGGGTCTGGAGCTATAGTCCTCCCTCATTGCTTGTCGTTTTGTGGTTTCATGACGAAGTAAAATGTTAACGGGCCTGGCAGCACTTAACGGACAAGAACGAGATAAAGGTGCCATCGAAGTTCCCGGTTTAAGGCGCTAAAGTTGCTGGAAAAGGAAGGATTGTTGCTCTTATATAACGCCATTCGAACCACAACACTTCAAAAAAAGCTAAGCGACCCTATGTATTGCAACTAATGACCATGTATATCGTAACAAGGGTCTGGAATCGCCTTGTTTCTTCCTAATCATTTGAATTTGACCATGTTACTTGCCACAACTTGCTGCTTTAGGAGCCCTGTGGTACCGTGGTGATGGTCGCACTAACATAATTTATGTTGCGCAAATTTTCCGGTAAGCCTTCGCTCAGCAATTTCGCCTGCCAATTCCGATCCTTTTTGCTGGTGCTACTGGTCAGTGGCCTTTCTTTTTCTGGTTTAAGCCAGCCAGGAAAGGATGGAAGTTTGACAATATCGGTCACGAATACAGTTTTGAACCGCTATTCCAGGGTCACCGCGAGCATTACAGCGGGAAATACTACCCTTACGGTACAAGACATTAATGACCTGAACCGGGATGGCATCACATACCTTCCATCCGGTTTCGTAAGCAATGCCTCCGGCTTTGCTGCCAACCCATTGTCTCCAGGTGATCTGATCATGATTTACCAGGCTCAGGGAGCAACCATTGCCACTTCAAACAGCATAAGCTATGGGGCTGTAACCAATTACAACAGTGCAGGCGCCTATGAGTTGGCCTACGTTGAAAGTGTCAGTGGAAACACCATCACGGTTTGCAGCGGCCTGGTAAACAATTACTCCGCTACGGGATATATACAAGTAGTCCGTATTCCTCAGTTCAGTACACTCACCATCAATGCAAGTGGATCTGTTGTTGCCATACCTTGGGGGAATGCCGCATTTGGGGGAGCAGATGCTTCTGCAGCAGCGCGCCGACGCGGTGGTCTGGTTGCTGCAACGGCCAACAATCTGGTAAACAATGGACTGGTAGCTGCCAACAGTGCCGGCTTTCGCGGAGGTACGCTTGAAAACAATACGTCCGGTGCTGGTAATTCATTTTATTCAGACTTTGTAACCAACTCCAGTAATCTTTCGGCTGAAAAAGGCGAGAGTATTGCTGGATTTCAAACCGAATATGACCTTTTAGGTGGCCGCTACGGACGCGGCGCACCGGCAAATGGAGGGGGGGGTGGAAATGCCCACAACGCCGCGGGAGGCGGAGGTGCTAACGGAGGCTTGCCGTCGAACTGGGTACGCGGAGCCGGTGTCATGAACGACTTTGGCGGAACTTGCGGTAACCCAGGCGCTTGGGCACTGGATCCAGAATACATCGCCAATGGCAATGCCCTTACCAATTCAGCCGGGGGAGGAAAAGGAGGTTATACATACGCCAGCTCCAATCAAAATGCCTGTGTGCTCGGCCCTTCCTATCCCGCAAATTTTATTTCCGCTGGCGTACCGGCATCCAATGTGTTGAACACAGCCTGGAACGGTGACCAACGCGATGTTGCCGGTGGATTAGGTGGAAGGCCTGTTCAGTCTTCTAATCTGGAGAGCCAGATGTTTTTTGGCGGCGGCGGCGGCGCTGGCGATGGAAACAACACTGCAAATTCCAATGGTGGAAATGGCGGTGGTATCGTTTTCCTTGTCGTTATGAACAACATTTCCGGTACAGGGACCATTTCTGCAAACGGACAAAATGGACCGAACACAGCTCCCAGTCACAATGATGCGCCAGGTGGTGGTGGTGGTGGTGGAAGTGTTCTCATCCAGGTCAGCACAATTCCCGCATCCATCACAGTGAATGCCAATGGTGGTGCTGGAGGCACCCAATTGATCACGGGTTCAGAATCTGAAGGTCCAGGCGGTGGCGGAGGCGGTGGTGTTATCGCCGTAAATGCGATAAGCGATTCCTCCGTAAAAAATGTGAATGGCGGGGCTAATGGTCGGTCGAACTCCAGTTCAGTCACCGAGTTCTTAGCCAACGGAGCGACGAGCGGATCTACTGGTGACATTGTCAGTGCTGCACTTAGTTTGAACAATGCTGTTTGCAATTTTGCGCCGTTGGCGGTGGACGATGTTGCCAGCACACCGGAGGAAACGGCCGTGTCGGGCAACGTTGCCAGCAACGACTCGGATGTGGATGGCCCGTCAGTGGACATCACTCTGGTGAGTGGTCCTGCCAATGGACTGTTCTCGTTAGTTGCCGATGGCAGCTATACCTACACCCCGAATGCAGACTTTGTTGGAACGGACACAGTTTCTTACAGCTATTGCGACTTAGGCACGCCCAACTTATGTGATTTCGCCATCTTGGTCATCACCGTTACCGCGGTTAATGATGCGCCGGTGGCGGTGGACGATGTTGCTAGCACACCGGAGGAAACGGCCGTATCGGGCAACGTAGCCAGCAACGACTTGGATGTGGATGGCCCGTCAGTGGACATCACTCTGCTGAGTGGTCCTTCCAATGGACTCTTCTCATTGGGTGCCGATGGCAGCTATACCTACACCCCGAATGCGGACTTTGTTGGAACGGACACTGTTTCTTACAGCTATTGCGATTTAGGCACGCCCAACTTATGTGATACCGCCATCTTGGTCATCACCGTTACCGCGGTTAATGATGCGCCGGTTGCGGTGGACGATGTTGCCAGCACACCGGAGGAAACGGCCGTGTCGGGCAACGTGGCCAGCAACGACTCGGATGTGGATGGCCCTTCCGTGGACATCACCCTGCTGAGTGGTCCTGCCAATGGATTATTCTCGTTGAGTGCCGATGGCAGCTATACCTACACCCCAAATGTAGGATTTAACGGCCTCGACACCGTGGTTTACAGCTATTGCGATTTAGGTACACCGAACTTATGCGATGTCGCCATCTTGGTCATCACCGTTACCGCGGTTAATGATGCGCCGGTGGCGGTGGACGATGTTGCCAGTACACCGGAGGAAACGGCCGTATCGGGCAACGTGGCCAGCAACGACTCGGATGTGGATGGCCCGTCAGTGGACATCACTCTGCTGAGTGGTCCTTCCAATGGACTGTTCTCGCTAGTTGCCGATGGCAGTTATACCTACACCCCGAATGCAGACTTTGTTGGAACAGACACAGTTTCATACAGCTATTGCGATTTAGGCACGCCCAACTTATGTGATACCGCCATCTTGATTATCACCGTTACCGCGGTTAACGATGCGCCGGTGGCTTTGAACGATGTTGCTAGCACACCGGAGGAAACGGCCGTGTCGGGCAACGTGGCCAGCAACGACTCGGATGTGGATGGCCCTTCCGTGGACATCACCCTGCTGAGTGGTCCTGCCAATGGATTGTTCGCTTTGGGTGCCGATGGCAGCTATACCTACACCCCGAATGCGGACTTTGTTGGAACGGACACAGTTTCTTACAGCTATTGCGACTTAGGCACACCGAACTTATGCGATGTCGCCGTCTTGGTCATCACCATTACCGCAGTGAATGATGCGCCGGTGGCAGTGGACGACGTGATTACCCTGGACGAAGATGGATCTGTTTCCGGATCAGTGGCCACCAACGATTCCGACACCGATGGACCTTCCGTAATCATCACCACCGTTAGCGGACCAAGTAACGGCTCTTTAACGCTCAACGCCGACGGTAGCTTTACCTACACCCCGGATCCTGATTTCTTCGGAACCGATACGGTGACCTACAGCTATTGCGATGGAGGACTTCCTAATCTTTGCGACACCGCCATCCTGGTCATCACCGTCAACCCCATCAACGATGCGCCGGTGGCTGTGGACGATGTTGCCAGCACACCAGAGGAAACGGCCGTTTCTGGCAACGTGGCCAGCAACGACTCGGATGTGGATGGCCCTTCCCTGGACATCACTCTGCTGAGTGGTCCCTCCAATGGATTATTCTCGTTGAATGCCGATGGCAGCTATACTTACACCCCGAATGTAGGATTTAACGGCCTCGATACCATGGTTTACAGCTATTGCGACTTAGGCTCGCCTAATTTATGCGATACTGCCATCTTAGTCGTGATCGTAGGCTCCACCAATGATGCTCCGATTGCTGTAGACGACGTGATTACCCTGGACGAAGATGGATCTGTTTCTGGATCAGTGGCCACCAACGATTCTGATTCCGATGGACCTTCCGTAATCATCACCACTGTCAGCGGACCAAGTAACGGCTCTTTAACGCTCAACGCCGACGGTAGCTTTACCTACACCCCGGATCCTTATTTCTTCGGAACCGATACGGTGACCTACAGCTATTGCG
>WGOA01000025.1 GCA_016124275.1 Bacteroidota bacterium | reverse complement strand
CAATCCTTTTCTCGCAATCCCTTTCGTTCAACCCCTTTCGTTCCATCCATTGCCCATCCCCTGCCCTTGATCTCCCAGGAAACCACCGAGCGCATCAAACAAGCTACCCGCATCGAAGATGTGGTCGGCGAATTTGTGCCCTTAAAGCGGAGAGGGAGCCGGCTCATTGGGCTGTGCCCTTTCCACCAGGAAAAAACACCTTCGTTTAATGTAAACATTCCAAGAAATTCTTATAAATGTTTTGGATGTGGAAAGGGCGGGGACGCCATTGATTTCCTGCAGGAACACGAACACCTCAACTACCCGGAAGCCCTTCGCTGGCTGGCCAACCGCTACCAGATCGAAGTAGAAGAAAAGGAAGCTACTCCGGAACAAAAAGCGGCGCACGATCACCAGGAAAGCCTGCTCATCGTCAATCAATTCGCCGCCCAATGGTTTGCCGCCCAAATGCAGGAAACCGATGCCGGCCGCGCCATCGGCCTTTCGTACTTCCAGGAACGCGGCTTGCGCCAGGAAAGCCTGGAGGCCTTTACACTCGGCTGGTGCCCGGACAACGGCGACCGCTTTACGCAAGCCGCCCTTGAGGCCGGTTACCAATTGCCCTACCTCGAAGAACTTGGCTTAACAAAAAGCCGCGATGACCGGCACTGGGATTTTTACCGGGGAAGGGCCATTTTCCCCATCCACAGCCCCGCCGGCAAAGTCATCGCTTTCGGTGCGCGAGCCCTCAAAACCGGACCGGGCATTCCCAAGTACGTCAACAGCCCTGAGTCGGTCATTTACAACAAAAGCGCGGTGCTCTACGGCATGTTCCAGGCCCGTCGCGCCATCGCCGAAAACGATCTGGCTTACCTGGTGGAGGGCTATACAGACGTCATTTCGCTGCATCAGGCAGGCATACGCAATGTAGTCGCTTCATCGGGCACAGCGCTCACCAGCGGGCAGCTCCGTCTGATCCGCCGCTATACGCCCAACGTCACGCTGCTTTACGACGGCGACTCGGCCGGCCTTAAAGCCGCCCTGCGCGGAACAGAAATTGCCCTGGAAGAAGGCCTCAACGTGCGCATCGTGCGTTTGCCGGAGGGCGAAGACCCCGATTCGCTAGTGCAGCGGCTCGGCGGTGACGCCATGCGCAGTTTCCTTCAAGCCGAAGCCCGGGACTTCGTGCTTTTCAAGACCGATTTGCTGCTGGAGGAAGCCCAGGGCGACCCGATCAAAAAAGCAGCACTGGCCCGCGAAGTGATCAGCACCATCGCCAAAGTCAGCGATCCCATCACCCGTTCGCTCTACCTGCGCCAAACAGCCGAGTTGCTGGATATGCCGGAGCAGTTGCTCATTTTGGAAACCAACAAGGCCATCCAGCAAGCCCTGCGAAAACAGCAGGATGGCGATCGCCGCCAGGCAAATTCGGGCGATGCCGGCCGCCCAGGTTCATCGGGGGCAGCAGCAGGGTCGGCCTATGGTGCGCATGAAGAAAACCTGCCCCAGCACGACTTGCACGCCACGGAGCCGCAAGGCCCTTCGACCCAGCCCGGAGAGCACCGCGAGCGCGACCTGATCCGGCTCTTGCTGGAGGCCGATGCCTTTGAGGTGGAAGAACAACCCGCCATAGCTTTTATTCTGGAACAAATCAGCGACGTGCAGTTGGAAAATCCCCTCTATGCCGCCATTCTGGAAGAGTATTGGACTATGTTTAACGCGGGAAATTTTCAACCCAGCCGCTACTTTATTGAGCACGAGCGGCGGGAATTTAAAGATCTGGCCCTAAGCATCCTGCACCAACCCTGGGAACTCTCCCAAAACTGGCTGGACAAACATGATATAGCTATTACTGATAAAAAGTATTTAATTCCAAAAGACATTCAAAAAGTGCTCTCCTCGCTGAAGGCCAAAGTCATTGACGGAATGATGATTGAACGCCACCTTAAGATGAACAATACGCAAGACGAAACGGAAACCAAACTGCTGCTGGTTGAATTCAAGTCCCTTCAGGAAATCAGGAACAAGATTTACAGTGATGCCAGTTTTTTGATCGTCAATACCCGATCCGGCAAACACTGAAGCAATGCGCCCGTCTTACTCATCGGCGCTTTCGGTGTCCACCGCCCAGACTACGTAGTAATCCACCAGGCGGCGGTACTGCAACAAGAATCGCCGGTCATACTCGCCTTTGCGCACCCAACCCCAAAAATGGCCTTCATCCAAATTACCGACCAGGTCAAAGGGCTCTACCCCCATATGCTCTCTAAAATCTAACTTCCTTCTATAATATATTTTATACATAACTTCCTTTGCGCTCCAATGCAATAAAACATAGGCCAGGGAATGTTCCGGGGGCATCAGCGCCAGTTCATCCGGGCGCATGAACTTGTTCTTGAGCCTGGCCAGATCATGCCGCATTGATTCCACATCCACACCCACGGTATAACGGTCAGAAATAACCACCGCCGAATAATCGCGCGAATGGCTGATGGACATGCGGTAGTCAAAATTCTGCATCTCCGGACGGCCGTACTGGTCCACGTAGATATCCACGAACGAGGTAGTATCCAGCAGCCGTTTGAGCAATACCCGGCTGGCCATCCATTGCGTGCGCCGGTCCTCGTTGGTAACCCGGCTCATGAACTCCTCTTCCGATCTGCTGAACACCAAAAAAGGCCGCAACGCATGGCTCGGTTCTTCAATGCGCCAGAGCCCGAGCTTGGTATGCGGATCCAATTGAATCTTGTCAATAAGAGGCACTGTATTAGATATAATTTATATAGGAAGACAACAAAGTATCCCGGCAAAGGTCGGGCAAGTTCCGCAAAGAGGGGCAAAGATCAAAGCATCCCACAAAATAGACTGCAGGGTGTTTGTAAAAAGTCAACCCTTTTTTGGAGTGTGCCACAAGTGGGGGTTCGAAGCAACCCTGTAAATCCCGGATCCTCCGTTAAGCACTATTTTTAGCGCCGTGCCCATTAATATAAGCCTCTTACAGACCTTGACAGGACATCGCGCAGCCATTTTTGCGCTTTCTTCCGCACCCCGGCTCAATGCTGTTTTGTCGGGTTGCGGCGATGGTCTGGTGGCCTCGTGGGCGCTCGGGGGAATGGACACGCCCATGCCCGAAGCGGCAACGCCGCCAGCACCAGAGCCACCCCCGGCACCAGGCCCTGCCCCAGCACCAGAGCCTGCCCATGCCATGGCGTTGGCCCGCCTGCCCGCTAACGTTTTTTCGCTTTGCTGGATCCCGGAAACACAGCAGTTGTTGGTGGGTGGCATGCACGGCGGGGCATTTTTGCTGGGCTGGGACGCTCCTGTTGCTGTTGAAGGGCTTTCTGGCCTTGGGCAATCTGGCCAGGAAGGATTGGGAGAAAGGCCTCCTCCCTCCGGGCAATCCTTGCCCGCTGGCAAAGTGCTCAAAACGCTGAGCAACCCCAACGCGCCCGTCTTTTCCATCCTGCACAGGCCCCAGGAGCAACAAGTCTGGATGGCTTGCGGAGATGGTATGCTGCGGGTTTACAACACGCGAAATTGGGCGCTGCTGCGCCAAACGCAGATCAGTCGTGAGCGACTGCGGAGCCTTTCGCCCGAACCTGATGGTGAACGCATAGCCGTCTGTGCCTCAGATGGTTGCGTTTATCTGCTCAACAGCCAAAACGGGGCCATTCAACAAGTGCTTGAGGGGCATGAGCAATCCGTTTTCTGCGCTGCCTGGATGGCGCCCGGAGGTCCACTCGTTACGGGATCGCGCGATGCGCGGCTCCGGGTTTGGCAAGGCAAAGACCAGTTACTGTTGGATCATGTGATTCCGGCGCACCTGTTCACGATCAACGCCATGGCCTTGGACCCGAGCGGGCGCTGGCTGGCTACGGCCTCCCGCGACAAAACCATTAAGTTGTGGGCTGCCGATGATTTTCGCCTGTTAAAAGTGCTGGAAAGACCCCGCTACGAAGCCCATTCGCGCTCGGTCAACGCGCTGCTGTGGCAGGGTCATAACGGCCTGTTAATCAGCGCCTCAGACGACCGAAGCATCAAAGTCTGGCAAGTGCAGGAACCTACCCCTCAAAATGCACCGTAAAGGTGATGGCCCGCGAGAGCAGGTTTTGCAGCACATCGCTGAACTGCAGATTGGTATCGCGCGAGTGGACGTTCAGCAAACCGTGGCTGAACTTGACTTCCGGGCTAAAAATGAAGTAGGGAAAATAGAACTCCATGCCCACGCCCATTTCGGCGCTCAGGTCATTGCGGAAAATTTTGACCTGGTCTTCCGCGTTTCGGGCCTCGGCGTTTGACGCCAAATCGAAGGTGTAATTGACCCCGCCGATCACGTACATCCTAAAATCGCGGTGCGGATCAGACTTGAATTTGATGGACACCGGAAAAGCCATGAAAATGCTTTCAATGGTCTTGCTCTGCATCGTGTTTTCCAGCATGTTATACTCCAGCCGCTTTTCGGCGAAGACCAGGCTTGGAATGAAGCGCAAATCCCAGCGTTTGCCCAAACGCAGGTTGGAGATAATGCCCAGGTTAAACCCGGGACCCGTAACGGATTCAGCGGTGAAAATGGAATCGCTGGCCAGAAAAGCTTCGCTGTGTTGAACCTTGAAATCAGAGACGTTATAGCCCAGCGCAATGCCAAAATGGTAGGGCTTTTTGCTGTACTTAAGGTCGAACTCGGTGGCATTGAGCTGCGCTTGTGCGCCGACACCGGCGCAAACCACGAGCAGGAGCGCCAAGGCGCGGGTTACGCCTGCCCTGTGTAGAGCGAAGTAATGCCGAAGGTAAGTCGCTGGCATGTTGGAGATTTAAAGCCGGCCTTGCGCAATTCTTCGGTAAAGGCCTCACCCTCAGGGAAAACCGTTACCGATTCGTGTAAATACGCGTAAGCTCTGGAGTCGCTGGACAACAAACGCCCCAGTGCTGGCAATATTTTACGGAAATAGAACCCAAATAGTTGTTTGACCGGGAAAACGCTGGGGCGCGAGAATTCCAGCACCACAAACATAGCCCCTGGTTTGAGCACCCGACGAATCTCCGAAAGCCCTGCTTGCAGGTTTTCAAAGTTCCGGACCCCATAAGCACACAACGCAGCGTCGAACTGGGCATCCGGGAAAGCCAAAGCCTCTGAATCGCCATCGAGCAGCTCAATCCGGTCATCCAACCCTCGCTTTTTGAGCTTGGTGCGGCCACTGGCCAGCATTTCGCGGCTAATGTCCACGCCAATGACCTTTTTGGGGTTCAGGCGAAGGGCCGCAATGGCCAGGTCGCCGGTTCCGGTGGCCACATCCAGCACCAGCTCCGGACGGGCGGCAACCAGTTTGGAAACCGCTTTGCGGCGCCAAAGGTGATCAATGCCCAGGCTCAGAAAGTGATTCAGGAAATCATAGCGGGGAGCAATCCGGTCAAACATGACCGCGACTTCCTTCTTTTTGGCGTCCTGACCGTATGGGGTTACCGGGCTGCTCATTTTGCGAGCGGCAAAGATAGCCCCAACCAGCGGCTCAGCGGGCAGGTTTTTGGCGGCTTTATGCAGCAACCTTGCTTACTTTTGGCGCCGGTGCTGCATACAGCAGCCCGTCAAACCGCTTTGACCTATCCAGACCCTGGACATTGACTATACCGGCTCCTACCCTCGCGTAGATGATTGCCCTGCCCCCGGCGCCCCCGAGTTCGCGTTCATTGGGCGCTCCAATGTGGGCAAATCCAGCCTGATCAACATGCTCAGCGGCCGCAAAGCCCTGGCTAAGGTGTCGCGGACGCCGGGAAAGACGCAAACGCTCAACTACTTTTGGACCCCTGAAGGCTGGTTTCTGGTTGACTTACCCGGCTATGGCTATGCCAAAGTCAGCAAGGCCATGCGCAAACATTGGGAAGGGCTCATTCGCAACTACCTCATCCGCCGGCCCTCGCTGGCCATGGTGTTTTTGCTCATTGACGGCAGTATTCCCCCGCAGCAAAACGACCTGGATTTCACCAATTTTTTGGGCGAAAGCCGCGTTCCCTTCGCGCATGTGTTCACCAAAACCGACCGGGTGCCCAAGACCAAACGGCAGGCCTTTCGCGAGGCTTTTGAAGAAAAGTTGCTGGAAACCTGGGAGGCCCTTCCCCTGTCCTTTATGACTTCGGCAGAAAAGCGCATGGGCCAGGATGAATTGCTGGCCTATATCCGCTCCATAAAAGAGCAACTGACCGCCGAAGCCGAAGGCAATGCCTGAAAAGGTCCGTTGCAGGATCCGGGTTACACCACCTTGTTGGCGCAGCTGGAGCTGGCAAAAGCGTCCGGCTTGGCTTTAAAGGCAAATCCCATGCTCAAAATATAGCCCATGGCTTCGGTAAGCGCCGGGTTTGACTTGAACTGCGGGTTGGTGTTGATGTCGGCGTGCACTTCAAGGTCAACGTCGTAGCGGTCCAGCAAATCGCAGATGCTGTAGGCCACTTCGATGGACCGGGCCACTTCGGTGAGCATGCGTTCCTTGATGGACATGCGCTGGTGCGACCGCTCATTGCTGATGAACATGAACCCGCCGCGCTGCTCGCGCAAAAAGACGATGACGGTGCCAAATTCAATCACCTTGCCATACACCTGCGAGTCAGTGCCGATGCAGACCTTGAGCCGGTTGCCCAATTCGCGCTCCCGGATCAGGGTTTGCTCAACGGACTGAAGCAGGGAACCTTCCAGCCTCTGGCCGTTCAATCTTCTCCATTCCATGTGTTAATAAATTTGAACAGACCCGATATTACCACTTTTCCGCCGGGTTTTGGACGTTTTTACCCGGTGGAATTGTTTCCATCTTTTATGTACCTTTGCCCTCCCGGAAACAGTTCCGCTGGCCTTTTGCAAGCGCTGGCACCTGTTCCAAAAAGCAACGCAAACCATGAAAAAGAACCTGCATCCCGAGAGTTACCGCACGGTAATTTTTAAGGACTTCTCTGTGGACTACGCCTTTTTGGGCAAATCCACCGCCAATTCCACCGAAAACATCCTTTGGGAAGACGGCAAGGAGTACCCCCTGGTTAAGTTGGAAATCTCCAGCGCCAGCCACCCTTTCTTCACCGGCAAAATGAAGTTTGTGGACTCCGCAGGTCGCATCGAGAAATTCCGCAAGAAGTACGGCAAGAAGGGCGAATAGCTTTTTTCTCTGCCTAAATTGCCTTCATAAATTTTACGAGACAATCCCCCGACCTTGACGGCCGGGGGATTGCTTATTTTAGCCCATGCCGCAAGCCCAACGCGTCCTGCTGGTTGACGACTCCGGACGCGACTCCCTGCTTCCCCTGGCGCTCACCCGCCCGATTGCCCATTTTCGGCTCGGCGTCGATACGCTGCTGGATAAATGGACCCGGGCTTTTGCGGGTTTGCACGCTGCAGAAGAATCGCCGGTAAACCCGCTGCCTGCTTTGTCGCGCTCAGCGACCAGCGTGCCGTCGATCCTGCCGCACGTTCCCGGTCATGCCTTGCCCGAGTGGCGGCAAACTCCGCAACCTGACGACCTTTTTGTGCTCAGCCGCCTGTTGCCGGACGCATCCCTGGCAGCCGCCTTGCAGCAGTTGCAGCCCGGCCAGGTATTGGTGCAGGATGGCCAATGGCTCGGCGCGCGCGCTGGAGTTGCCCTGGAGGCAGACGCCCTTCCCCGGATAGCGGATTTTGCAGAAACCGTGGCCTATGCCGAGCCCGTTTCTGTGCTCCGGCATCTGTGGGAGCTGGTGGAATGGAACCCGGCCTGCATTGCGGTCGATGTGCAAGCGCTAACAGCTGGCCGGCAAAGCCAGCCCTTGGATGCCAGCGTGACGGTTTTGGGTGCGCACACGGTTTTTTTGGAGCCCGGCGCCGTGGTTGTCGCCAGCGTTTTAGACGCGAGGGAAGGGCCCCTGTACTTTGGGGCGGCTTCAGAGGTTATGCCAGGCTGCCTGTTGCGCGGACCTTTTGCACTCGGCGAACACGCGGTGTTGAAAATGGGAGCCAAAATTTACGGCGGAACCAGTATTGGACCCGGATGCAGGGCCGGCGGCGAAATCAGCCAGTCGCTGTTGATGGCCAACAGCAACAAAGGGCACGACGGCTTTCTGGGCCATTCCGTGCTGGGCGAGTGGTGCAACCTGGGTGCAGACACCAACACGTCGAACTTGAAAAATGATTACGGTACGGTCAAGTTGTACAACGCCGCGAGCGGCCAGTATGAAAACACCGGCCGCCAATTCTGCGGCCTGTTTATGGGCGACCACAGCAAGGCTGGGATCAACACCATGTTCAATACCGGCACGGTGGTGGGGGTTTGCGCCAACATCTTTGGGGGGGGCTTTCCGCCCAAGTTCCTGCCCTCCTTTTCGTGGGGCGGCGCTGAAGACCTCAGCACCTATCGCCCGGAAAAAGCGCTGGAAACCGCCCGAAGGGTCATGGCGCGCCGTCAGCAAGCGCTTAGTGCTGAACAGGAAAAAACCCTTAACCGAATTTTTGAGCAAACCCGCAGGGAGCGATTTTGGGACAACCCCTGATGACCTGCTGCTGACCATAACATAACATAGTTTATACATAACATAGTTTGTACTATCCATGAGAAAACCTATTGTAGCCGGAAACTGGAAAATGAACACCAACCTGAGCGAAGCGGTAGCCCTTGCCGAAAACATCGTTCGCCAGTTGAATGTAGCCCGCATTGACAAAGCGGACATCATTCTGGCTCCTCCGTTCACGCACCTCTACCGCGTCAGTGAAATCATCGCCAACAAACACAAGCTGCACCTGGGCGGCCAGAATTGCCACCAGGAGGCCAACGGTGCCTACACCGGCGAAGTCAGTGCGGGCATGTTGCGCTCGCTGGGCGCCAGCTACGTGATCTTGGGCCATTCCGAGCGCCGCCAATATTTTGGTGAAGACGATGTGTTGATTGGGCAAAAAGTTCGCGCAGCGCTCG
The DNA here is from genome assembly GCA_016124275.1 of Bacteroidota bacterium. Classification (GTDB taxonomy): domain Bacteria; phylum Bacteroidota; class Bacteroidia; order Chitinophagales; family BACL12; genus WGOA01. The sequence goes on along the minus strand of WGOA01000025.1, from coordinate 14,999 downwards.
AAAACAACCTTCGGCCCATTTACTGCCTGGGCGAAAAATTGGAGGAGCGAGAAATAGGCAAGCATTTCAACGTGGTGTCGCAGCAGATGCAAACGGCATTGTTTGATTTGGAAGAGGCCGATTTTCGCAAGCTGGTCATCGCCTATGAACCGGTATGGGCCATTGGCACCGGCAAAACGGCTTCGCCCGCGCAGGCACAGGAAGTGCACGCGTTTTTGCGCGAACTTATCGCCAAACGCTACGGTGCAGCTACCGCTGAAAACACGAGCATTCTGTACGGCGGCAGCGCTAAACCCGACAACGCTGCCGAACTGTTTGACCAGCCCGATATTGACGGCGGCCTGATCGGCGGTGCGTCGCTGAAAGCAGAGGATTTTCTGGCCATTGTTTACGCCCTACCCTGCGCCCGCCGATGAGCAGCGCTTCGGAACAGGCCAACTCGGGCGGTGCCAACACAGGCGCCAACGCTGAGGCTAACCCAGACCACAACGAGCCATCCAACGCTGGGGCTAACCCAGCCCCCAGCCTGAACTACCGCGAGTACCGGTTCGTGCTGCAGGACCCCGCGCTGTCCGAAGCCCTGTTGGGGCTGCTTTCTGATTTGCCCTTTGAAGCCTTTGAAGAAACAGCGGAAGGCTGGTTGGCCTGGGTGCCGGGTTCCGTCTGGTCGACCCCGGATGCGGAAGCCGATCTGGCAGCCGCCCTGCTGAGTGTTAACAGTATCATCCCGCATCAGGTCCAATTTCGGGTCATTGAAACGGAAAACTGGAACGCGCTGTGGGAAGCCAATTTCCCTCCGGTTGACGTAAGCCCCCGCACCGCCATCCGGGCGCCCTTCCACCAACCTTTTGGCGACCGGGACATTGAACTGATCATTGAGCCCAAAATGTCGTTTGGCACCGGGCACCACGCTACGACGCGCCTGGTGCTGCGCTTGATGGAGAACGAAGACCTGGCCGGAAAGTCCGTTTTTGACCTGGGCACGGGCACTGGCGTTTTGGCCATTTACGCGGCGCTAAAAGGTGCCGGACCCGTGTGGGGCGTGGACAACCACGCCTGGTCCGTAGCCAACGCCCGCGAAAACGCCACCCGCAACGGGGTGCCCCAAATTGAAATAACCGAGGGCACTGTGGAGTTATTGGAAGGAAAAAAGACCGATTTTGTGCTGGCCAACATCAACCGCCCAATCTTGCTGGCCTCCATGGAAGCCTTTCGCCGCGCTTTGCAGCCGGGAGGCGTGCTGCTGCTGAGCGGCTTGCTGCAAGCAGATGAATCCGCCATAAGGGAAGCCGCACGAACCCATAACCTGCATTTTTCCGTAACCACCTCCGAAGACCAATGGATTGCCATCCGATTTACCGCCTGACCGTTGTGGCAATTCTCCTGTGGTGTTCTGCGACCCCGGTTGCGGCGCAGTCGGGAACCTTTCCGCAAGATCCGGATGGGTTCTTGCAGGCATTCACTACCCGCCTTCGCGACACTAAACGCGAAGACCTGACCCAGGCCGCGCAAACCCTGCAAAAACTTTACAGCGAAGGTTTGTTGGATGCCGTCATGGTGGCCGACATGATTGAGCCGGCCAGCCAGATGGTGGACCGGCGCATGGGCCCGGACACCTACCTCCTGCCCTTCGCGCAAGCCGCCGCCGGCATCGCGACGAACGGCCACGGCGGCGACCGGTTCAGCCAATGGGCTCAGATCAACCTCCACCTGCTGAGCACCAACCCATCGCCCAACAACAAAGGCCTGCGCACCTGGCTGGAATTCAGCAACAGCTTCTTCAACAACGGCGCACTCTCCGAATCGCGCTCGCGCAGCTGGCAAATTCAGGCAGAGGCCTATGAATTTCGGCCGTTGCCGGGTTCGGTGGAAGTGTTTTTCCCCCTGGCCCAAATCAACGGCGTTGTTCCCGGCGACACGCTCGTTATTCTGCGCACCCGGGGCAGTTATTTTCCGGGCGAAGAGCTTTGGCGCGGCACACAAGGTCGCATCGATTTTCAACGCGCAGGGTTATCGCCGAGCAACGTATTCGTCGATTTCCGCGCGTACAAAATCAACATGGGCACCAGTGAAGTGGTCATTGATACCGTGCTGCTGACCTATACGCCGCTGCTGCCCAAACCGCTGGCCGGGCGTTTCGTGGACAAAATGGTGGTGAACAACAGCCCGGACAAAACCGACTACCCCCAGTTCCGGTCGTTTGGCAGCGATCCGCTGGCCGTTGAACTCTACCCCAACGTCAAATACACGGGTACCTTCTCGCTCAAAGGCTACCGCTTCCAGGGCTTCGGCAGCAGCGAAGAGCGCGCCACCCTGGAGTTTTACAACTACACCGGGCAGCTCGCGGTGCGCGCCCGCACCGCCACCAGTTTCGTGGATGACAAAGACCGCATCTACAGCGAGGAAGCCAAGGTAACCGTGTACTTCGGGCAGGATTCCATTTTCCACCCCAACGTCAAGCTGCGATTTGACCAATTGACCAGCGAACTGACGCTCACCCGCGAGAACAAAGGCGCCACCAGTTCGCCCTTCTATTCATCCTACCACAAACTGGAAACCCGACCCGACCAAATTCGCTGGAACATCAACGACTCGCTCATGATCATGGGGCCGGTCATGGGGCTGGGAAAAAAAGAAGTGGATTTCAGTTCCATCAACCTCTTTGACGAAGAACTTTTCATGCTCATTCAGGGCGTGGTCAGTTACCATCCCTTGGTGATCATGAAGCGGCTGGTAGAGCGGCGCGGCGGCCGGCGCGAATTCCAAACACTCGAAGTGGCCCAGGAATTCAACCGCAGCCTCACGGTCGAAGGGGTGCAAGCCATCCTCTACCAATTGATGCTCGAAGGGTTCATTTACTATGACAAAGACCTGGAAACAGTCATCGTGCTGGACAAGACCATGAATTACGTGTTGTCCAAAGGCAAAAAAATTGACTACGACGTTATCAAGATTAAATCGGACGCTACTGAAAGCGGCATCAACAGCCGGATGAACATCCAGACGGGCCGCATGGATTTGCAGGGCGTCTTTGAAGTGAACCTCAGCGACTCACAATTTGTCCGGATTTTCCCCAAGGGAAAAGTGCTCAAGGTCCAGGGCAACCGCGACATGGATTTCAGCGGAACCGTGTTCGGCGGCAGCTCAGACTTTTATGGCGACAACTTTCATTTCTCGTATGATTCCTTTGCCGTGGTTATGAGCGCCATTGACTCCATGGTCATGTTTGTGCCGACGGGTGAAACAGACCGCAACGGCAATCCGGTAACGGCTGCCCTGAACACCACCATATCCGGCCTGAGCGGCACGCTCTACATTGACTACCCACAGAACAAAAGCGGCGCGCAGGATTTTGAAGAGTACCCCTACTTCAAAAGCAACCAGCCCGCCACCGCGCATTACGACAAGCCCGGCGTTCACGGCGGCGCTTACGACCAGGAGCGCTTCTTTTTTGAGGTGGACGAGTTCAGCGTGGACAGCCTGGACAACATCGAGCCAGACAAGATAGGGTTGAGCGGAACACTGAAATCAGACGGCATTTTTCCGGAGCTGCGCGAAACGCTCACCGTTATGCCCGACCGATCGCTGGGCTTTAAAACAGAAACCCCTTCCACCGGATTATCGCTTTACGAAGGCAAGGCCCGCTACTTTGACCAAATTAGTTTGAGCAACGACGGGCTGATCGGCTCCGGCAGGATCGAATACCTGACCACAGTGTTGGAGAGCAACCGTTTTGTGTTCTTCCCGGACAGCACCAAAGGGCTGGTCAACAGCCTGACCATCAACCGGCAGGACAAAGGCGTGCCTTTTCCGCAAGTGACCAACAGCGGTGTCGCTCTGAACTGGCAACCTGACGGCGACAGCATGACCCTGACCATGCGCGAATCGTCTTTTCAGTTCTTTGACGGGCTCACCAACCTGAGCGGCAAAGTGATCGTCACTCCAAAAGGACTGCTCGGCTCGGGCGTCATGGACTGGGAGGAAGCCCGCGCTACCTCCAAAGACTTCCGCTTTGGCGCCATGAGCATGGAAGCGGATTCCACCGGGTTTGTGATCAAATCGCCGGAAGCTGAGCGCGCGGCTCTGAAGCTGCCCAATGCCTATGCCAAGGTAGATTTTGAAAAGCGAACCGGCATTTTCCGGGCCAACGACGAAGAAGCCTACACCGAATTGCCGTTCAACCGTTACCAGACTACCGTCAACGACTTTGCGTGGGACATGAATGCCGGTAAAATCAGCTTCAACACGTCCGGCCGCGATTTCTCCCAGTTTCGCTCGCAGGATCCCAAGCAAAAAGGGCTGGGCTTCCAGGCCAAAGCGGGAACCTACGACATGGCTGACCACGTGCTGCAGCTCAGCGGCGTGCCGTACATCGCGGTGGGCGATGCCCACATCATTCCCGGACAAGGCGAAGTGGTTGTGGAGCAGGACGCGGTCATTCGCCCGTTGGAAAATGCGCGCATTGTGTTTGACTCGCTGTATGCCTACCACGTCATTGAACCGGCTACAGTAAAAATTCAGGGCCGCAACGCCATGCATGCCGAAGGGGACTACCGCTACCTCAACCGCCTGGACCAGGAACAGATCATTCGTTTTGGCGACATCGGCATAGAGCGTCGCATCGCCGAAACCGGCGACACGCTGTACGAAACGGTGGCGCGGGGCATCATACCAGACAGCATACCTTTTTATCTGGATCCGAAAGTGCTGTTCAAAGGCCCCGTCAAACTCACGTCCACGTCAGAGAAGGTGGAATTTAACGGGTTCGCGCGCCTCAACATCGTGGACACCACCTACCGCGCGGGCTGGTTTGCCATGAACGAAGCCATTGAAAGCGACAACTTTCTGATCAACATTGACGGGGTCTTGGACGAGAACAAAGACACCGCTGTGGTGGGCATTTACCGCTTGTTCGGCAGCACGGATTTCTACCCCTCCATTTTGGCCGGTACCCGCCGCGCCAAAGACAAACCTGTCATGCGCGTCAAAGGATTTGTGCAGTACCGCGAAGATGAACAAATGTTCATTTTTGGAGACCCGGACAAAGCCGATGGATTCAGCAACCGCGGAAGTCTCTTGCGCTTCAACGATCTGGACGGCACTGTAGAAGCTGACGCTGCGCTGAACCTCATGACCGATTTCGGGCTTTGCAAAGTAGGCGCCGCCGCTGTGACCCGCAAAGTCAAAGAAGACTCAGTGTGGAGTTTCCGCAGCACGCTGGGCGTCAAGCTGCTGCTCACGCCGGAATTGCTCGCGCAATTTGCCCAGACGTTTTACGACTATAACCTGGACGCCGAATTTTTGGATTACTACGGAGAAGAAAGCGTTTTTCTGCGCACGCTGCCCCAATTGGTCAGCCCTAAGGAGGAAGAGCGCATCATGGTGGGCATTGAAACCATGGCCGAGTTTTCCCGATCAAAGGATTATCCCTTTGATATGACCTTTACGGATCTGAACCTGGTCTGGAACGCGGAGTCTGAAAGCTGGCGCGGGCTCAACAAGCCTTCCGAAGACGGCGCCGATCCGGCCAACCAGGGCGGCATCACGCACATCGGCGATCAGAGCGTTAACCAGCAGGCTTTAATAGCGGTGGAATTTGCCCCGCGCGCTGCCGGCGACTATTTCCATATTTACGTAGAGACCGAGTTGGATGACTGGTTTTACTTCTACTACGCCAAGAACGTGATGAAGGTCATCAGCTCCATTCCCGAATTCAACGATGCGGTGAACCTGACGGACCCCAAAAAAGGCACCTTCAAGCACCCGGACGGCCAGCAGTACAGCGTTATGACCATTGCTACGGTGTCAGAGCGCAATCGCTTTCTGAGCAAAATGGGCTTCTTCGGCGACAGCGAGGACGACGAAGAAGGCGAATGAGTCCGGCAACCGGATCCGCGAAAAGTCGTGGACAACGCCACCAGCGCCCTTTTGCCTGAATTTTTACACAGGAAATTCGTTGTAATTTTAGAGATGCTTGCCCAACTTGGCATGCGCCTTTCCCCCGTTTTATTGCCATGAAAAAACTCCTGACTCCTTTTGTGCTGTTGACCCTGGTTGGTCTGATGCAGAGCTGCTCCAAAGTTCCCCTGACGGGGCGCCGCCAGGTCAAACTGCTGCCAGAAACCGAATTGGTGCAGATGAGCCTGGCCGCGTACAACGATTTTTTACAGGAGAATCAAGTGGTTGAAAAAGGCAGCGATGCCGAAATGGTGGACCGCGTGGGCCGCAAATTGGCCCAGTCGGTTACGGAAATTCTGCGGCAGGAAGGCATGGAAGAGCGGCTCGCTACCCTGAAATGGGAATTCAATCTGGTCGAGGATAAATTGGCCAATGCCTGGGCCATGCCCGGGGGCAAAGTGGTCATCTACACCGGCATTCTGCCCATCACCAAAACCGAAACCGGGCTGGCCGTGGTCATGGGCCACGAACTGGCGCATGCCATCGCGCAGCACGGCAATGAGCGCATGAGCCAGGGCCTGCTGGCTGAAGCTGGCATGGTGGCCGTTGACATCGGCACCTACAACAAGAGCGAAGAAATGCGCCAGTCGCTTTTTCTGGCGCTGGGCCTGGGCTCGCAATTGGGCGTCATCCTGCCCTTTTCGCGCAAACACGAGAGCGAAGCCGATGAAATGGGCCTCATTTTCATGGCGCATGCCGGTTATGACCCCTCTGAAGCCGTGCAGTTCTGGACGCGCATGAACGCGGGTGCCGGCGGCAGTTCCGTGCCCGAATTCCTGTCCACGCACCCCAGCCATGAGACGCGGATCGAAGACATTCGCACCAAGTACCTGCCGGTGGCCATGACCTACTACCAGAGCGTAAAAAGCAAGCAAAAATGACCGCCCGCGCAGGGCTGACCCGATGGTCCCGCCTGCGCAGTTATGGGCAGGATGTGCTGGTGGAAGCGCATCCGCCGTTGTGGCAGGCCTCCGGGGCCCTTCCCCCGTTGGAACTCTATTTGCGCCGCAACCGGCTCATGCTGGTGTCGCCAGGGGCCATCTATTCCATGGAGGAGCGCTACCGGAGTTTTGCCGGAGCCTTTGAGCGAATCCCGCGCGGCTTCCGCCCCGGCCGGGCGCTGATTCTGGGCTTTGGGTTGGGCAGTATTGCACTGATTTTACAACGCCTGCTCGGGCTTAGGCCCGCCTTGACCGGCGTGGACATTGACCCGCGCGTGGTCAGCATGGCCCAGCGCTACCTGCCCGAAGCGCTGCTGACGCGAACCGAATTGATCTGCACAGACGCCCTCTCCTGGGTGCCCATTTGCCCAAACCGCTACGAGCTCATTGCCGTGGACTTGTTTGTGGATACCGAAGTACCGCGCGGTTGCGCGAATCCCGCCTTTCTGACTGCGTTGCGCCGCCTGCTGACCCCCAAAGGGCTCTTGTTCTTTAGCCGCTTAGAGCACGAACCGCCTGGAAGCCGCAAGGAGTTTGAGCAAGCCGCTGCAACCGCATTGCCCGGCATAGACAGCTTTCGGGTCGGGGGAAACATGCTGTACCTGTGGCAGGAGTAGCTGCGACCTAAACGGTTGGGATGCGCTGCCCGTTCAGGGGTTAAATAGCCGGAAAATGCCCCGGTTCGGCCTCGTTCAACATGCGGTACACCGTCTCGAAAACATCGTCGGCACTGGGCTTGCTGAAGTAATCGCCGTCGGAACCGTAAGGGCTGCGGTGCGGGGCAGCGGTCAGCGTTTCGGGGGCAGAATCCAGCCAGCGGAACAATTCCTGGCCCTCCATGGCTTGTTGCAGGATGTAGGCGGAAGCACCGCCGGGCACATCTTCGTCCAGCACCAGCAGGCGGTTGGTTTTGCGCACGGATTCGGCAATGCGGTGTTCCAGGTCGAAGGGCAGCAACGTTTGCACGTCAATCAATTCTACCTCCACACCGAATTCCGCCAGGCGGGTGCAGGCCTCCTGGGCGATGCGCACACAGGAACCGTAGGTAACCAAGGTCAGGTCGCTGCCGGGCCGCAGCACCTCAGGCCGCCCGAGCGGCACGGTGAATTCGCCCAGATTGTCCGGCTGCCGTTCCTTGAGGCGATAGCCGTTGAGGCATTCAATGATCAGCGCCGGATCGTCCGAGCGCAGCATGGTGTTGTACATGCCCACGGCCTGCACCATGTTTCGGGGCACCAGCACAAACACCCCGCGGAGCGCGTGCAGGATCATGCCGATGGGCGAACCTGTGTGCCAGATGCCTTCCAGCCGGTGGCCGCGCGTGCGCACGATCAGCGGCGCTTTTTGCCCGCCGCGCGTGCGGTAATGCAGGGTGGCCAGTTCATCGGTCAGCGGCTGGAGCCCGTAAATGAGGTAATCCAGGTACTGGATTTCGGCGATGGGTCGCAAGCCGCGCATGGCCATGCCCAGGCCCTGCCCGATGATGGTGGCCTCGCGGATGCCCGTGTCGAAAATGCGGTCCACCCCAAAAACGTCCTGCAGGCCGGCAAAACCCTGGTTGACGTCGCCGATATGCCCCAAATCTTCGCCGAAGGCGTACAGGGACGGGTCCCTTTCGAAATTCAGGCGAAAAGCGGTGTTGAGAATCTCAAAACCGTTTTTCATGGCGGCGTCCGGGCCGTAAACAGCGGGCACTTCGGCCACCTTCAACGCGCTTTGCGCCGACTGGCTGTGCAGGTGCGAATGGTAGCGGTCGTCGGCCAGGGCATATTGCCGGTTCAGCCACTGGCGAAGGGCCTTTCTTGGCTGGCTCGACTCTCCGCGGGTAGCGTGCAGCGCCCGGCGAACGGTCTGTACCACTTCGCGCCGCATGGGGTCGCGGTTCTGGGCCAGCTCGCGCCGAAGCGCACTGATGGCTTCCGCTGCGGGCGACTCCATGGCCAGCGCATCCAAAACCTGAAACGCCTCATTGCGCTCGGCGAGCACGCCCTCCTGAAAATCGGCCAATGCCCGTTTCTGAGCCTCGCGGGCCCCTGTTTGAGCCGATGCTTCCAGCGCCTGCAATTCCTCCTCGGTAGCCAGCGCCATGCCCAATAGCCATTCGCGCATGCGCTGCAGGCAATCGTGTTCCTTTTCCCACACCAGGCGCTCGGGCGTCTTGTAGCGCTCGTGTGAACCCGATGTAGAATGGCCCTGCGGTTGCGTCAGGTCTTCCACATGGAACAAGGCCGGAATATGGTCATGTCGCATCTTCTCCAGCCCGCGCTCAAACATCTCGCAAAGCGCCGGGTAATCCCAGCCCTTAGCCGTGTAGATGTCCAGGCCCTGGCCCTTTTCATTGACGCGAAAGCCCTCGAGCACTTCCGAAATGTTGCCCTTGGTGGTTTGGTATTCCTTCGGGACCGAAATGCCGTAGCCGTCGTCCCAGACGCAGATGGCCAGGGGCACCCGCTGCACGCCGGCGGCGTTGACGGTCTCCCAAAACAGGCCCTCGGAGGTGCTGGCGTCGCCAATGGTGACCACGGTCAGTTCGTTGCCCTGGTTCGAAAAAAGGGTTCCTTCGCGCAACGCTTCATTGCTCCGGTAGCATTTTGACGCGAGCGCCAGGCCCAGCGAACGCGTCATTTGGCTGGCGGTCGGCGAGGCATCTGCCGCTACGTTAATGTGGCTTCTGCGATCGGTCCAATTTCCCTCAGCATCCAAAAAACGGCTGGCAAAATGCGCGTTCATCTGCCGCCCGCCGGAGAAAGGGTCGGCCTCCAGCGAAGGGTCCGCGTACAATTGCGCAAAAAATTGCTGAATGCTGGACGCGCCGGTGGCGAACATGAAGGTCTGGTCGCGGTAGTAGCCAGCTTTGTAATCGCCGGGGCGCATGGCGCGCGCCAGGGCAACCTGGGCCACCTCCTTGCCATCGCCGAAAATGCCGAATTTGGCCTTGCCGGTCAGCACCTCTTTGCGCCCGATGAGGCTCGCTTCCCGGCTTTCGCACGCCGTCCGGTAATCGCGGAGCACCTGGTCCTTGAACTGGTCAAAGGTCAACTTTTGCGCAAGAGCGGGCTGGGGTGTGGTATCGGCCATATCGGTAGGGGAAGGGGCTTAACGAATGCTTGGTTTCAAAGATAAGGTAGTCTTTTCAGGGTGCGGGAGGCTTTCCGGCACGAGTTTTGCATACTTTTTCCATACTTTATCCATGCTTTTTTCAACCAGTGAGCAAACCTGCTTTTGCTGAATAAAAGCCTGAAAAAAGCGGTATTTTGTTGAGCATCAACCGGTTAATCCAGTCATTTCTGGCATAGTAATTGCTACATATTCCCGGCAATTTGCCGCTGGATTTTCCGTCGTCAATTCCCTAATTTTGAACATCGCCAAAACACATTTTCCCATGAAAAGAATGCTTTCCGTACTGTTTTTGCTGATGGCGGTGGCCACAGCTGGATTTGCTCAGGTTAACCTGGTTACCGACGAAGAAGTGGACCCCAACGCCCCCGTTTTCAGCTGGGTGGAAGAAGTGCACGACTTTGGCAATATCCCGATGGGTATTCCGGTTACGCACAAGTTTGAGTTCACCAACACGGGCAAAAGCCCCCTGATCATCTCCAACGTGCAAAAGACCTGCGGTTGCACCGTGACCGACTGGACCAAAGAGCCGATCGTTCCCGGTGGCAAAGGTTTTGTAACCTCTGAATTCAACGCTGCCCGCGCCGGTGCGTTCAACAAAGCCATCACCGTTCAGAGCAACGCCAGCACCCCCAACAAGAAGCTCTACTTCAAAGGCACCGTTGAAGGTACCGAAGGCGAGCAAAGCGGTGTGCCCGAGAAGCAGAGTATTTTTGCTCCGAACAACTAAGTTCGAAGGCACTTCACACAACAAAAGGCCGTCCCTCGGGGCGGCTTTTGTTTTTGGGGAAAGGATTATGGGGCCATACCCAGATCGGAGGCGTAAACACTAAATTTGCAGTCCGCTTTGGCTTTGGCCAACGCCCCTCCACCCATGCCCAAAATCAGCGACAAAGGGCAGCTGATGCCCTCCTCCCCGATCCGCAAACTGGCACCGTATGCGGTGGCTGCACGTGCCCGGGGCATCAAAGTTTTTCCACTGAACATCGGGCAGCCGGACCTGCCTACGCCCCCGGCCTTCTGGGAGCGCCTGAGCAATCTGGACATGAGCGTGCTGGCTTATGCGCCTTCGGACGGTTTGCCAGCCTACAAGACCAAGTGGGTGGAGTACTACAACCGGCTGGGCGCGGACATTAAAAGCGCTGATGTGCTGGTTACTTCCGGGGCGTCTGAAGCGCTGGCCATCGGCATGATGGCCTGCCTGGATCCCGGCGATGAGATCATCATTCCCGAGCCGCTGTACGCCAATTACATTGGGTTTGCTACGGCCAGTGGGGTGGAAATCAAACCGGTGACCACCACGATTGATGATGGCTTTGCGCTTCCGCCCATGCAATCGCTGGTGAACCTGATCGGTCCGCGCACCAAGGCCATCCTGATTTGCAACCCCAACAACCCCACGGGTTACCTCTACAATCGCCAGGAGCTGGAGACCCTTCGCCATTTGGTCCTGCGCTATGACCTGTTCCTGTTTGTGGATGAGGTGTACCGCGAATTTGTGTACGACGGCCGCGAGCACATTTCGGTGCTCACGCTGGAGGGTCTGGAGAAAAACGCCCTGGTTTTTGACTCCATTTCAAAGCGCTTTAGCGCCTGCGGTGCCCGAATTGGCGTGTTGATCAGCCGCAACCGCGAGGTGATGGAAACTGCGATGAAATTTGCCCAGGCCCGGCTGAGCCCGCCGTCGTTGGGGCAGTTGGCGGGCGAGCCGCTGTTTGACTTGCCGCCTTCTTATTACGCCGAAATTTTGCAGGAGTACGACGAGCGTCGCCAGTACCTGGTTAACCGCCTGCAGGCCATGGAAGGCGTGCGTTGCCCCCTGCCGGGTGGTGCCTTTTACGCCATTGTGGAGCTGCCGGTTGACGATACGGACCGCTTTTGCCAATGGCTGTTGGAGTCCTTCGACCTAAATGGGAAGACCCTGATGATGGCACCAGCGTCTGGATTTTACTCCAGCGACGAGTTGGGGCACAACCAGGCGCGCGTGGCCTACGTGCTTAAAAAGGAGGATTTGGCGCAAGCCATGGACTGTCTGGAGGCCGGATTGGCTGCGTATCCGGGTCGGACCTACGCAGCTGCGAGACGCGAGTCGTTCAACCCTTCTTGACCGCGCTCTTCAAGCCAATCTTTTCCTTGCCGTAGTGGATGAGGACGCGCTCAAACTCGTAGTACAGCGCTTCGGCCTCTTTGCGCGCCTCCATGAAGTACAAATTCTGCACGCCAATGTAAGTTGCGTATTCAATTTTGGCAGTTGTGTCAGCAGCCTCCTGCGAGTAACCGTATTCCAGGTATAACTCAGTAATAAAATTTATCCGTTTTCGATCTATGCGACGGATGTATTTCAACACAGTTTTGTTGAACGTAGCCCAGGCGCGCAGCACCACTTCAAGGCGTGCGGGAATGTTGAACACATCGCGCTGAAGCTGGCTAAGCCGCTCCAACGGTGTACCCGGTGTGGCCGCAACGTTGTCCATGATGTGGTTGGAGTTATCCTCCCAATACGACATCATTTTGTCCACGTAATCGTTGAGGTCGTCGAAGTGGTGGTAAAACGAGCCCCGGGTCACTTCTAACTGCTCGCACAAGTACTCCAGCCGCAGGTTAGTGTAGCCCTTGGTGGTCAATACCTGGAGGCCTTTTTTGAGCCAGTCTTCTTTGGTTAACCTTGCCATATGGGCTAAAGATAAGATTACTTCTAAATACCCAATATCCCGCCCAATGCCTAATTTAAAATCACCTATTTAACGCAGCCCTCGCTATGGCTTGAGGGTCTGCCCGCCAACATAGTCAGCCAGGTACTGGTAGGGTTCGGTGAGTTCGCCGTAGCGCGCCAAGCAGGCCCGTGCCAGCATGGGTGAATCCTCCGGATGCAGCAATTCCGGCCATACCTGTTCGCTGAATTGCACGCCAAACGCCTCTGAAGCATCGCGCGGCAGCTCGTTGGGCAGGTTGTCAATGCTCATGGTGGTCAGAATTTGCCCGCCAAACAACTGGCCGGTCATGCCGCCGGTGACCAGATCGGTGCCAAACAGCGGCTCGGCAATGGTGGTTGACTTCACCGTGCTGGGCACCGAGCCGTTGATGTCGCAGGTGATGTCAGCAATGACCCGAATGCGAAAATCGGGCTTGAGCATGTCGGCCTTCTCAAAGAAGCGCGGCGCGGCCGGATCCCAATAGATGGCGTTGATGAACAGATCGGTGGCCTTGGCGTAAGGCGCAAAGGCGCTCTGGTACTCGCCCGGATGCTTGAAAAAATGCTTCCAGTCGAAGGGCGCTCCGTCTTTGCGCTGGTAAAAATCGGGACAGTCCAGGCTGGTGTACACCGCCTGTTCCGGCTTTTTCATGGCCAGAAACTGCTCGGGGCTGATCTTCTGCACTCCAGCAGCCTGCAAAACCTCTTCGGTGCCCTGCGCCACCCTTCCCCCGCCAGCCAGCAAGGCCTTAAACGCCGGAAGCTTAATGCCCTGGTAGGTCTCTTTAACCGCCTCAAAGTCCTTGCACTCATAAGCCCGCGGCAACCGGTAAGCATCGCTTCGCAACCCCCAGGTCCATAGCGCGTTGTGCCCGCCCACAATGCCCGCCCAACGCCCAAAGGCAATGACCCTCCTACCCTGCTCATCGGTCAGCGTCTCCCAGTCAATCAACCGTATCTTTCTATCCAGCACTGCCCGCAACAACTCGCGGTTGTGGGGCTGCTTTTTGATGGTGTGCGAAAAAATGAAGTAGGTCTTGCCCCCTATGAGCTGCCCCACCGGAACTTCCTTTACCCCCAGCAGCACATCGCAGCCCGAAAGATCTTCCTGCACCTGCACCCCGGCATCGCGGTATTCCTGATCGCTGTAGCAGCGAAAATCGGCCGGTTGCACCAAAAAGCTGATTTCCGGGTGCGAAGCAGCCAGCGCGGCCACCTGGGCCGGAGTCAGGGCAACCCGGCTGTCGCGGGGAACTTTGCCTTCACGAAGCAATCCAATCGTTAACATGGCCGTAAAAATACCCCGATTGGCTGGAACTCCCTTAGCCCCTATGGCGTTTACCCCAGTATCCGTGTATCTTTACCAGCCAGATGTCTTCAAGTCGAAAGGCTTTGGTGGCTCCTGGCAATGGTGTTCTTTCTCTTAAGGGGCTGATCGGAATTGACAGCGATGTTCGTGGTGGGTAAGCATGCCGAGCTTTGCGTGCATTTGGCTCGATAATCTCAACGTACGAACCGTTTTTACATGGCGAATCCAACTTCGCTTTGGCTGCCTAATTCAAGGAATTAGGTGCCATTTGTCCTTCTTCAGGATGGTCTGTTGACCTGCTGACGGGCATAATCAATAACAGACTGGCTAAAGGGACCGCCGCGACCCGATAGTAAGAAATAGCGGATAAGGCTTTGCATTGGTGGGTACCTGAACCTGGCAAAGCCCGACAAATAAGCAGCGTACTAAGCATGTAGAAAGTTCATCTCTGCTTTGACTGGACCGGGGTTCGATTCCCCGCAGCTCCACTTTGTATAGCCCGCAGGTCATTGGAAAACAATGATTTGCGGGCTTTTTTTTGTTTATACAAATCTAACTATTTTTTCTATTAATACCCACTATGTACTATCCTATCAACAAAGCTTAGGGCAAAAATCTAAGCATAAAAAACAGGTGATAATGAACATTACCTTTTTTAAATGTCTGTAAATACTCAGCCAACTTCTTATATTTAGCTTGTTCGTCCTATAAGCGAAACTTACTGGTACGAAAAGCAGATGTTTGCGCAACAGGCAGAATGGCACACTTCGTTTATACTGTTGTTGCAGGAAAGCAACCAAATTTGTCGCGCTCCGCTTTTATGGTTTGTAGAGTACCCCGACTGCATAATTCGGACCATAGTGAGCCACCTATTTCGGAGCAAAGTGAGCCGGCCAGAAAAGTATACAGGTCTTTATTGAAGTCTTTGAACCAGGCTGGATACTGCGGTTTAGAAACTTAAGGAAGACGCTGTATTGCTGGT
>WGOA01000063.1 GCA_016124275.1 Bacteroidota bacterium | reverse complement strand
GTGGATGGCAAACTGCTTGGAGGACAGGCTTCGCACCCCGTACCAAAATACCGCGCCGGACACGACCAGTGTGCTGAAAAAAATGATGTTTCCGGTGGTGTACCCAAAATTTCGATACCCCATGATGACCCCTGCCAGGAGGCATACCCCTCCCAGAATACCGCTAATGGTAAGCCCTGGAAAGATGAAAAATTCGGCGAAGAGGCAGACCAAGCCGACCAGAATGATCAGCAGCAGGAGAGCAAGCGTCAAGAAAAGGCGAATTTTGGATGCAAAAATGCTTGCAATGCGCGCGAAAGGTGGTTGAGGCTCAGCCAGTTGAACACAATCAACCGCCGTTCCATTCACAGAAGCGCAAGCGAAACAATATTAGCCCTTTTTTCTTACTTTGCTGCATGGGCTGGCAGTCGTGCCGACTGTCTTTCGGGTGCTTAAAAGCGCCCTGTAAAATGCTGTGCCCCAAATCATCCCGGTTTGCCGCTTTCACCCTCTGCATTTCTTAAACCGACAGCTGGATACCTCCTGCTCGTTTACGTGGCCCTTGTGGCCTCGTTCCGGCTGCCTGCCAGTGCGGCTCAACTTGCAGCGGAACACGGCCAGACCGATTCCCGCTATGTTTGGTTGCGCGCAGACGACGGCCTGCCTTCCTCGCAGATTTATTGCATGTTGGAGGATTCCAGAGGCTTCCTCTGGCTCGGGACTGCGCTTGGGTTAAGCCGTTACGATGGCCAACACGTGCTTTCGTACGGCGTTCGCGATGGTTTGCCCCACATTCGATTGCAGCAGCTGGCCGAAGATGGCGAGGGTCGCATTTGGGTGCTCACGGAAGGTGCGCTCGCTTACCTGAACGGCAGCCGTTTTGAGCTGGTGGCCCTTCCCCCGAAAAGTGGCCGCCCCCTCAGTATTGGCATGGATGGCAGTGGTGGAATCCTTGTGGGTACAGCGGGCAATCTTTACCGCTACCGGGACGGCGGATTTCGGGAGGTCATCCCCCCCCCCGGCCGCCCTTGGAAACATCCGCAACCCCTGGCCGGTCCCCGACACGCCGCCCCCCCCGGCCAGAGCTGGGTGTACGACCCCATAGACGGCCAGCACGCCTTGATCCACATTGACGGCAACCAGGCCCGGCACTACCCGCTCCGCTACCCGATCAGCCGGCCCGAGCGCTTCCTGGCTGTGTGCGACGCCCGCGGTCGCTGGCTCTACGCCTGCGACGCAGGCATTGCCCTTATGGACCAACAAGGCCAGCAGCGGTTGATCCTTCCCGCCGCCCAGCTCTCCGGTGATCCTTCGCAGTGGCGGGCTATGTTGCTTGATGAAAGCAGCCGCTTGTGGGTGGCAGAAGGCCAGACCGGGTTGTCCTGCTGGTACTGGACGGGCAACGGCTCTTCGGACACCCTGAACCTGCTTGCGGTAAAATGCGCTCAACCCGGCCGCCAGATTGAAGCCCTGTTGCAGGACCGCGAAGGCAATATTTGGCTGGGCAGCAGCGAGGACGGTGCAGCCTTTCTGCCGGGCAACGCGTCGTTCGTGCGCAATTTCAATGGAAGCTCCGGCCTGGTTGATCAGGTGGTGCTCAGTGCCGCAGGTGAAGGCAACCAAAACATCTGGTTCGGTCTGCGGGCCGGGCAGGTTGACGTGCTCAATTTTGCGGGCATTGGGGGCGTGGGAAATCCGGTCATGGGCCGGGCGGGCAACAGCCCGGTGGTTGCGCTGCTGGAAGCTCCGGATGGCAGCATGCTGGCGGGCTCCGAAGATGGCTTGTTCAGAAGCCGCTATCGTTTTTTGGAGCGGCACGGCCCGCTGCGCGGCATCCGATCGCTCGATGCGGATGGTGAAGGCTCTGTTTATGTGGGCACGGATGATCGGCTTTACCGTTTTGACCCTGCCGCTTTCGAAGCCCTGCTGGCTTTAGAATCGGTTGAACAGATAGATCGCAACAACATCATTGCCGATAGGCCGGCCCTGAAGATTGCCGCGCGTCCTGAAGGGGGCTGTTGGTACGCCAATGAGGAAGGGCTTTTTCGCTTTGACGGCTTTGAAACCTCCCGGCCGGTGGTTTCCGATGGGCTTTTAGCGGCCACCATTTCCGATTTGGCCGTGGTTTCCGGTTGCCTGGCCGTTGCTACCCGGGGTGAAGGGCTGTTTTTGCTCAAAGACGACGGATTTCGCTGGCAAATTGATGCGCTCAGCGGCTTGCCCAGCAACATCTGCACGGACCTTTTTGTGCAGGATGAACAAACGCTTTGGGTGGCCAGCAATCGCGGTATTGCGCGCCTGCGCATTCAGGATCTCCAGGCCCGCACCCTGGTTTACGAAACCTACGACACCAAAGACGGGTTGATCAGCAATGAAGTCAACGCGCTGGTGGCGCTTCGCGGCAGTGTTTACCTGGGCACGAATTCGGGCATATCCATCTTCAATGAAACCGATTTCCGGGCGCAAAGCATTGCTCCGGGAATTTATTTCCGGGGAATTTCCATCGCAGAACGCGACACCGCGGTGTTAGCCACCTACGATCTTTCCTATTCCCAAAACCGCATCAACATCCGCTTCAGCAGCATCGCGTTTAACAGCGGCAACCTGATTCAGTACCGCTACCGCATGCTCGGTATGGATAAAGACTGGATAGCCACGCAGTACGGCGAAGTCCGTTACGGCTCACTTCCCGCGGGAGAATACACGTTTGAGGTGCAGGCGCTAAACAAGGATGGCTTGTTCAGCGAAACCCCGGCTTCGTTCACCTTGCGCATCCGAAGGCCCTGGTACCAGAGTGGTTGGTTTATCTTCCTGGTGGTGTTGGGACTGGCAGCCCTCATTTTTATCGGCTACTCGGTGCTCATCGGGCAGACCGAGCGCAGCAACCTGCAGCGGTCTGTGAGCAGTAAAACGGCTGAACTGGACCGAAAAATCCACGAGCTTCGGCGCTCGAATGACGAGTTGGAACAGTTTGCCTACATCGCCAGCCACGACTTGAAAGAGCCCCTTCGAAACATAGCTAATTATGTGCAATTGCTGCAGCGGAGGCTCAATAGCCAATTGGATGCTGATGCCAGCCAATACATGCAATTTGCCGTTGGTGGCGTCCGGCGCATGTACGCCATGATTGACGGGCTGTTGTTGTATTCGGGACTCACAAAACCCGATCCATCGGTGGCCGAAGTGGACCTTAATCTGCTGCTGGAAGAGACGCTGGCCAGTGTGACCGCGCAGCACCGCGAACGCCAGGTGGTGGTGACCAAAGCCGCCCTTCCCCGGGCCATGGTAAACCGCGACCAGGTGGGCGAATTGCTCTGGCAATTGCTGGATAACGCCATCCGCTTTAACCGAAGCGAGCCTGTTTTAATCAAGGTTAGCCTTCAGGAGCGCGAGGACGAATTGGAAATTTGCGTGGAGGACAACGGCATCGGCCTGGAAGAGCATTACCACGACAAAGTATTTCAGATCTTTGAGCGCCTTGACAATGCGTCCGCACAGGAAGGCAGTGGCATTGGGCTGGCCTTGAGCAAAAAGATTGTAGAGCGGCATGGCGGGCGAATTTGGTACCGCTCGGACGGCCGCGGCGCTGCTTTCTTTTTCACGTTGAAAAAAAATCTGCGCAACCAGACTAACTGAGTTTGTTCATGCCGCTTGACCTTCATTTTCTGGTTGTAGGAAAAACCCGCGAGCGCTGGCTTGAAGAAGGTTTGAACGAATACGAAAAAAGACTGCATCGTTACTGCCGCTTTCGCCGCACCGAATTGGCCGGAGCCCGCGAAGACCGGAGCCGAAGTGCTGCAGAGTTAATGGAGCGCGAAGGAACGGCCTTGCTGGCTGCCTCCACCCAGGAGCATCTGGTTTTGCTGGATGTTGCAGGAAGGTCCATTGATTCGCCGGGGCTGGCCAATGTTCTTTTGCGCCTGGAAGAAGCCAACCGGCGAAAGGTTTGTTTTGCGGTGGGCGGCGCATGGGGCTTTTCGCCGGGCGTTTACGCTGCTGCTGCAGATCGAATTTCACTTTCTCCGATGACGTTAAATCACCAGATGGTTCGGCTGCTTTTTACCGAGCAGTTGTATCGGGCCTTCACGATTCTGGGCGGAGAGCCCTACCACCATTCCTGATGCTGCTCCCAAAAATGCGCCCCCACTTTTAACCAACCCGCTCAACGCTTTTACCCCCTTCCCTAACGCCCCTGCGACGCCCCCACCCCTTTGCCCATGAGCCTCACCCTCATTCTGATTATCCTGACCGGCATTACCTCTTACGCGGCCTTTCGCGATCCGGTCATGCGTTACCGCAGCCTCTTTTTGCCCGCTCAAATGTACCAGCAGGGCGAATGGTACCGGCTGCTCACCCACGGTTTCGTGCACCGCGACTGGTTGCACGCCGGCATGAATATGCTGGTGCTGTGGATGTTCGGCGAAGTGGTGGAAACTCAGTTTCGCCTGCGTTTTGGCGCTGCCGGGCCCCTGCTGTTCGTAGCGCTGTACATCGGGGGCTTGGTGGCCTCATCGCTGCCCGTTTACGTTAAACGCCGCCACGATCCCGGTTATGCTGCCTTAGGGGCTTCAGGGGCCGTTTCGGCAGTGGTGTTCAGTTATATTATATTTTTCCCGCTTCAAAACATCTGCCTGTACTTTATTCTGTGCCTGCCTTCGGCTTTAATGGGCGTAGTTTACCTGATTTACTCCAGCTACATGGACCGTCGGGGTGGCGACAACATTGCCCATGACGCCCATTTTTACGGGGCGGTTTTCGGGTTGTTGTTTACCGTGGCGGTCAAGCCACAACTGGCGCTTTACTTTGTGGAACAGGTCGCTCAGGCAGTCGGGGCGCGGTAGCGAAAAGGGCAGGCTTTTACTATGCTGCTGCTCAACGCGCTCCTCCCCTTTCGCACTAAAAATTGTACCCCATGACGGTTGATTTGCGTTCCGATACCATGACCCGCCCTACTGCCGGCATGCTGGATGCTATGCGCCAGGCGGTGGTCGGCGATGATGTCTGGGAGGAAGATCCCACGGTAAAAACGCTGGAGCACACGCTGGCAGCGCGTTTTGGCAAGGAGGCCGGCTTGTTTTGCCCCACCGGCACCATGGCCAATCAGGTAGCCCTCAAAACGCTGACCCAACCCGGTCAGGAGTTGCTGTGTGATTATACCACGCACATATATCAATATGAATCCGGTGCGTATGCGCTGCTTTCGGGCCTGAGCACCAAAGTGCTGCACGGAGACCGCGGTCGGCTGAGCGCTGAGCAAATTCGTCCGGCCATCAATGCCGATGACATTCACAAAGCGCGCACGAGTGTGGTCTGCCTGGAAAATACCTGCAACAAGGGCGGAGGTTCTGTGTATCGCCTGCCTGGCGTGCTCGCCATCCGACAGGTTTGTCGGGAACACGGGATGGCCCTGTACCTGGACGGTGCCCGATTGTTCAATGCGCTGGCGCTGAGCGGGGAATCAGCAGAAGACTGGGGAAGGGCTGTGGATATGCTGTGCATCGGTTTGTCCAAAGGATTGGGCTGTCCGGCAGGCACGGTTTTATTGGGTTCCAGGGCGCACATTCAGCAGGCAAGGCGCTGGCGAAAGGTGTTCGGTGGCGGCATGCGGCAAGTGGGCTACCTGGCGGCTGCCGGGCTCTATGCACTGGAGCACCACGTGGATCGATTGGCCGAAGACCACCGCAAAGCCCGCGAGCTGGCTAACGTAGTGCAACAGCGCCCGTGGTGCCGCGACCTGCTGCCCGTTGAAACCAACATTGTGCTGTTTCACCTTGATCCCGCTTACGACCCGGATGCCTTTATCCTTGCCCTGGAAAGTGGCGGGGTGCAAACCATCGGTATGGGCGGCGATTTGATTCGCCTGGTCACGCACCTGGACATTGACGACCAGGGGCTGCAGTTGGCCTTGGACGTCTTGCGCCGCATACCTTGATCGAGCTGAACACCAGGCTGAACACAGGGCTGAACATGGGGCTGAACGCCTGGCTGAACATTTAGCGCAAGACGGGGTATGGGAGTTTTACAGATGCCTTAGCGGGCTTGGCTGAGCAGGTAGTAGTAGCGGTCCTGGTCAAATTCTAACCCATCAACCTTGGCCTTTTTATCAACCGTCAAGCGCTGCCAGGTGGTTGTGGGCTTAAGCGGTTGCCAATCATCCTGGCCATAGCGCATGCGAATCGGCATGGCGAAGTTGGGCACAGCGGCATCCCAGCGGTACTCCAGAAAACTGGTTTTGCCCTCTGCAACCTGTCGGTACTCCAGCACAGGCGGGCTCGGCTGGCGCAGGTACTGGTCAAAAAAGGCTTCCAAATCAAGGTTCAGGGAACGAGCCATGTAGGCTTCCAATTCAGCACTGCTGATCACCTTATGCTCAAAGTCTACCGTGATGCCGCGGATCAGGTCGAACCATGCGGCATCCGATTCCTGCGAATCCTCAACCATATGGCGCAGTGTGTTGAGCATAAGCATTCCCTTATCGTATATGTCTCCACTGACTTCTGCGTTGACGTCATAGGCCCCAATCATGGGAGCCTTGTTCTCAATGCCCGGTTTTTTGGCGTTGATATAGGCTAAGGCCGTGGAATACCCATGCATGCACTCCACATAAAGCGCTTCGCTATACGTGCAAAAACCTTCGTGAATCCACAAATCCGCCATGTCTGCGCAGGTAATGCTGTTGCCCCACCACTCATGGCCGGTTTCGTGGATAATAATGTAATCAAAGGTCATGCCGATGCGGGAAATGTCATAGCCAGCGTATCCGGACTTAAACCCATTGCCATAGGCAATTCCGCTTTGGTGCTCCATGCCCAGATAGGGCGTCTCTATGAGCGCAAACCCGTCCTTAAAGAAAGGATATGGGGCAAAGTAGTTTTCGTAACAGGCCATCATCGGGGCCACCTGTTCAAAATGTGTTATCGCTTTTTCCAAATTCGGGCGAAGGACGTAATAGTCCAGGGGCAACTTTCCTGC
This sequence comes from Bacteroidota bacterium, assembly GCA_016124275.1. GTDB lineage: Bacteria > Bacteroidota > Bacteroidia > Chitinophagales > BACL12 > WGOA01. The sequence continues at coordinate 13,528 of WGOA01000063.1, read as the reverse complement.
GATGCTGCTAAAAGTGTCGCTGAAATGCACATAATCGCCAATGTTGAGCGATACGTTGTAGTTGTTGATGGGATAGCCAATAAACCAGTCAAATTGGGTGTAGCCATTGCCTGCCGGGCTTTGGCCGCGCGGGTTGCCGTTGCCCACAAAAACCAGCCCTTCCGGCACGCGAACGCTCACTAACATGGAATCCGGCTCGTCAGAGGGGTGGTCCTTGTTGGGCCACCACAGGCTGGCGCCAATCCCCTGGCAGGAAACGCCGATCCAGGGCTTGCCCGAGCCGTCTTCTTTCCAGGTAAAGCCGCCATCCCAAGGTGCATTTACCGCTGCAATTGGCTCGCCGCCATAATGCATCGTCAATTCTGCCACGCTACCCGGTTGTTGGGGGGCCTGCAGCTTTACAAAAACTGCGTTGGCCTGCCGGGTAAAGGCCAGGTCATTACCGGATGCATCTGCAATCCGGTAGAGTTTCATGTTCTCAAACAAATCCACCTGCAATTGCTCGGTGGGTTCAATGACGCGGTACACCATGCGGTTGCTGCCCTCTATGCTGCGGTTTACCGGATCAACCGTTAAATCAAGGTGGTAATAGAGCACATCGAAACAGGTGCGCTCCGGGCGCAACGCCCCTCGCAACGAGTCCTCCCGGTTATAGGTTTGCAGGTCGTTGCCATGCGCAAAAAGCTTTTCGCCCGAAAAAACCAGCGTGAAGAGGGCCACGCATGCCCTGGCCAGGATGCTGTTGGGGATCAATCGATTCGTGTTTTGAGGCTGAGAAAGGCACGGAGTCCGGCGCCTTGGGGCAAAATTACCGCAAGGCCTTGGCCAAAACACGCGTCAAGGGGGTAGCTGTTGTGTTAAGGCAATGCTAAGCCAAGATTAAACCTGCGTAAAGCCTGCGTATTTTGCCCTAATTTTCGGCCAATATGTCCCTTTCATTCTCTCGAAGTTTTAGCAGCTCATGGAGGAATCAGCCTTTCCGAGCTTTGTTTGGGATCGCGGTCTTGCTCCTCCTGGGCAGCGCCTGCGAAGAGGGCCCCGGGGGCACCGCAGGCATCACAGGAAGAGTCATCGTGCAGCAGTACGATTTATATGGCGTCCTTTTTGCCGAATACCCAGCAGCGGATGAACGCGTGTTTCTGGTTTATGGCCAGGACAGCATTGTGGGCGATGAGGTCCGAACGCATTTCAGCGGGCGGTACCGCTTTGATTTTTTAAGGAAGGGTCTTTATACCGTATACGTTTTATCTCCGTGCTTGAGCTGTCCTGGAGGTGAACAAGCGATTACCGCCCAACTCGAAATCACGCAAAGCGGTAAGCTCCAGGAAGCCCCCGTGCTTTACATCCGCCAAGAATGAACGCATGGAAGGATGTTTTAGCGCGAATTCCCTCTATGTCTCTGGTGGACATGGAGTCCATCAGTTTGCTTAACCGGCAGGATACCAAGTACGCTTTTCCCCATGCGCAATTGGGCGAAGTGCTCTCGCGCATTGAACCGCATTACCGCGTTTTGGAAACGGAGGCCTCGCGGATCATCACCTACCAAAACCGCTATTTTGATACGCCAGAATTCAAGCTTTTTCTGGATCATCACAACGGCAAGCGCAATCGCTACAAGTTTCGCTACCGCCGGTATGAGCAATCGGACTTGTGCTTTTTTGAACGAAAGTTCAAAAACAACAAAGGCAGGACGCTAAAAAAACGCGTCGTTGTTAACGCCATAACCCCGCACCTTAACCAGCCAGGAATTGCTGAACTCCTGGAGCGAACGCCCTACAGCGCTCAGGACCTGATTCCCGTATTGGATTTAGATTTTGATCGCTTTACACTGGCCAGCCACGCCATGAATGACCGCTGCACCCTTGATTTAGGGCTGAGCATCCGAAGGGATGGACGCAGCGTACATTTTCCGGAGCTGGTCATTTGTGAAATTAAACAGGGTCGGTTCAGCCGCGACAATCCGCTGGTTCGGGCCTTGGAAAGTTTGCACATCGCTCCGCTTTCGCTGAGCAAATACTGCCTGGGTCTGCTCTACCTGCAACCCGGGATCCGCTACAACAAATTCAAAGAAAAAACGCTGCGCCTTCAGCGCATTACGACCATCGCTCATGCTTAATCTCCTCCTCCAAGCTGACCTGCCTGACCAAACGCTTCGCTTTTTGGGCATCAAACTCTTTGATGAAGATTTCTGGCCCCTCCTGATCCGCTTCGCGTTTAATTTCCTGGTGCTGATCATTATGGTCCGCTACTTGTACTACAGGAAGCCGGGAGATCGCGATTTTGCTTTTACTTTTTTAATATTTAATCCGTTAATATTTTTTGTCTGCTACCTCATGAGCAGCGTTAAACTGGAAATCGGGTTTGCCTTTGGATTGTTTGCGGTGTTTAGTGTGCTGCGCTACCGCACCCTGACTATTCCAATTAAAGAAATGACGTATTTGTTTGCGGTTATTACTATTGCCGTAATCAATGCTCTGACGACCAAAAAGGTGAGTTATACCGAACTGCTGTTTACCAATTTCAGCATCATCGCTTTGCTGGCTTATCTGGAATACGCCTGGTACAGCTACGCCTTAAAAACAGCCGAAGTGCAGTATGAAGTGATTGAGAACATCCGCCCCGAGCACCACGAACGCCTGCTTGAAGATCTCCGGCTGCGCACCGGGCTGCCCATTCAGCGTTTTGAGATTCTGCGCACTGATTTCTTGCGCGATACCGTCCGGCTCAAAGTCTATTACAAGGATGTGGAAAACTGAGTGGCGCCTTTGGGCCGCATTTGCCCTGGCGCTGATGGGGGCACTGCCCGGCGCTGTTGCTCAGGAAAGCCAGGCACTTGATCAGGACGGCCGGATTTGGATCGGAGGCGCCTGGGAGTTATGGTTGCACAAAGACTGGAATCTGAAGGTGGAACAGCAACTCCGCCTGGATGCTGAGGGACGCCGGTTTCAATCTACCTTCAGCGAAGTGCAGGTAGAATACGAATTGGGCAAAAACGGAGCGCTGTTTCAGGAATTTCGGTATTCGTTTCGGCGCAACAGTCAGAACTTGCGCTCGGCAACCGGTATTTCCTGGACGGTCTTGGATGCTAAACCCTGGTCGGTAAAAGTGCGCGGAAAAGCGCAGCACGATTTCATCCCGGATGATCCGGACGAAGGATTTTGGCGCAGCAAAGGCCAGATTCGCTACCGGATCAACAAGCGTTGGTCGCTGGACGGCAGCCTGGAAAACTGGACCGCTGCCTACCCGATTGTGCTTGCCTCATCCCGCATCAGAACTGGCGTAGGCGTCAGTTTTGATCGCAAGAAAAATGACATCAGCCTGGGCTATGCCTATGACCGCAGCTTGAGCGGTGCGCTTGAAAACCCAGGAGTTTCACATATAATTTCTATTCAATATACCCGCATGCAGTAACGCCCGCTTTTGTACCTTTATAACCATGACCCATCCACTCCCCGCTTCTATTGATACACCGCTGACAGCCATGCTGGGCATTCGCTATCCAATCATCATGGCACCAATGTTTCTGGTCTCTGATGCCAACATGGTCATTGCCGCGCTCAAGGCCGGTATTACCGGAGCAATTCCCGCGTTGAACTGGCGCAGCGATGAAGCGATGCGCCAGGACCTGGAGCGCATCCGCAAAGAAGCTCCCGGACCGATTGGCATCAACCTGATTGTAAACAAATCCAATTTCAGGCTGGCGCAACAGTTGCAAACTTGCGTGGATTTGCGGGTAGAATACATCATTACCTCGCTCGGTTCTCCGGCTGCAGTCATTGAAGCCTGCGCCCCAAAGGGCATTAAGGTATTCTGCGATGTGGTGGACGAGCAATACGCGCAAAAGGTGGAGGCGCTTGGGGCCGACGCGTTAATTGGCGTGAACCGGGAGGCTGGCGGTCACGCAGGACCCCGTTCGGCTTCCGTGTTAATTCCTGCGCTCACAAGGGCATCCCGGCTGCCGGTGATTTCAGCAGGGGGCGTTGGTCGGGGGGATCAACTGGCAGGCATGCTCGATTTGGGGGCTTGCGGCGTTTCCATGGGCAGTCCTTTTATCGCCACGGTGGAGGCACCCGTTTCTGAGGAATACAAACAGGCTTGCGTGGACTATGGCGCCGCTGATATCGTCATGACTACGCGCTTGTCCGGCACGCCCTGCACCATCATCAATACGCCTTACGTAGAGAAAATTGGAACGCAACAGAATAAGTTGGAGGCTTTTCTGAACAAAAACCGGCAGTTCAAGAAAATTGCCAAAGCGCTCACTTTTTACAAAGGGATGAAAGCCCTGGAAAAGGCCGCCTTTAGCGCTACCTATAAAACCTTGTGGTGTGCCGGACCCAGCATCGAGTATGTCGATGCTGTCCGACCCATTGAGGCGGTGGTTCATCGGCTTGTGAGCGAGTATGCCCAAGCCCGGACTGGGGTTGTAGCGAGCCAGTAGGCCCTTCGCCCGAAAATGGGCCGCTAAAGCCGGACGGATAACCTTCATTTGGCAGCTGCCTCCAATAAACTGGCAATCCCATGACCGGGTTCCGGTGCTAATCCCCCTAAAAACGCCACAAATGTTGGGCGAATTTGGTATACTTGCGGACCAATTTTAGGGTATCTATGAGCAATCTTCCCTTAACACTCCTTAAACTCAGTCTGGCCGCTCTGGTCGTTTTTCTCGGTTATCGGTTCTACGCAGACTTGCGCGGCCCGATTGTGTTTACCAAGGAAAGTGCCCTGCGCGATGAAGAAGTCATTAAAAAGCTGGAGAAAATCAAACAAGCCCAGGACGCCTATTACCGGGTTACCGGGCGCTATACTGATAGCTTTGACTCCTTGCTGATCGTTTGCATGCGCGACAGTTTTACCTTGCAGAACGAGCAATTGATCCTTCGCGATAAATACGACCCGGCCGTACACGGCAAAAACCCCCAGGTTTACGGCGACACCACCAAGTACCGGATTGTGAACACCTACCAGGTGGCTATCCGGGATTCTTTGTTTAGCCGGTTATCCTACCCGGTTGAGGACATTTCGCTGATTCCTTTTGGGGAGGGCAAGCGTTTCCACATGGCAGCCAGCGTTATTGAGGCTGCCGGAGGACGCTACAAGGTGCCCACTTACGAAGTGACTGCGCCCAAAAAATACTACTACAAGGGGCTGAATACAGACTATTTCGACCCGATGGCCGGTTATCAGCTGGGTTCGGTCACGGACGCAAATACCGATATTTACCCCTCTCCTTCCGTCTACTACCCGGACTGACCGAAGGTGGGTTTTCGCCGCCATGGATCAGCCTGATGCTTTTTCTCCTTCGGGACGGATCGTGGATGAGAGTTTTGACCGGAACTTCACCCGAAACTGTACCCTTTGCCTGCTCCTGCTGCCGCACAGGTTGGCCTATGCTGTTTATGATGAAGATCGGCGCAAGTTTACCGTCAACCACGCCCTTTACCTGCAAAGTGATCAGGAACACGCGCAATACCTGAGCGGTATACGCGCGCTGATTTCCGCCGATGACCTATTGCATTTGCCCTTCCAGTCCGTGCTGGTCGGGATCGGCAGCCAACCGGTAGCCCTTGTCCCCGACGCGCACTACAACCATCAGGCACCCGGAGTTTTCGCTGCTTTGCAAGCTCCGCTCTTGCCCGCGGATGTGCTGCGGGTGGACCCGCTTCCCACGCTTGGAGCCGTATTGGAATATTCGGTTGATGCGGCCCTGGTGGAGTACCTCGAAAACACGTTTGTCCATTGCCGGCTGTTCCACGCACATACCCCCCTGCTTTTAGGTCTGGAACGCGAGCGACCGGACCGCGGCGATGTAGCCTACTTGTTTTTTCAACGCCAGTTCTTTACGATGACGGTTTTTCGCGATGGCTCGCTTTTGTACGTAAACTCCTTTACCTTTTTTTCTGGCGAAGACTTTCTGTACTATGTGCTGCTGGTTTGCGATGAGCTGCAGCTGGACCGCGAGCTGACGCCCTTCGTGCTTTTGGGCGAAGTGCTTCGCGAATCTGCTGCTTTTGTGGCTGCCCAACCTTACCTGGGCAATCTGCAATTTGGCCGGCGGCCCAGGGGCTTTCGCTACAACCGCGCCATCCGGGAGTTGCCTGGACAGTTTTTCTACAACCTCTTTGCCATGCAGTTATGCGCATTATAGGCGGCCAACTCAAAGGCCGACGCTTTGTGCCTCCGGACAAAATACCGGCCCGACCCACCACTGATTTTGCCAAAGAAGGGCTGTTTAATGCCTTGAACAATGTGTGGGATTTCCGTGAAGTCCGCTTTTTAGACCTTTTTGCCGGCACCGGTAACCTGAGCTACGAATTTGGTTCCAGAGGCTGCCCTTCCATTACGTCCGTGGAACAAGATGCCCGACTGGCCCGATTTATCCGGGAAAACGCTGCGGAGTACAACCTGCCGATTCAGGTCATGCAAATGGATGTCTTCCAATTCCTGGAGCGCTGTCGGGAACAATTTCCCATCATTTTTGCTGGTCCACCCTATCCCTTGCCGGAACTCGGGGAAATTCCCGATAAACTTTTTGCTACGCAAGTGCTCGCTCCGGGAGGCTGGTTCATTCTGGAACACAATCCCCACCATAATTTTGAAAAGCATGCGCGATTTTACCGGTCGCGCAAGTATGGAACCACCATCTTTAGCATCTTTGAACAGGTTGAGCCGACGGAGCAATCCGGGCAGACGAATCTGCCGGACCTGCCCAGCCCGACCGATCGGAAAGAGGAGGAATAGCCACCTATCCTTTCCAGCAGCCACGCAAGCCTAAATCCCTATCCCTTGAGCAAGCCCCTGCACAAAATCGCCATTTTCCCTGGGTCCTTTGACCCCATCACCATTGGCCACGTGGACATCATCCGACGCTCCGTTGATTTGTTTGATCAGGTGATTATCGCCGTCGGAATAAATTCACGCAAAAAATATTATTTTTCTTTAGAAGTGCGGCTGGAGTGGCTCCAATTGCTCTTTCAGGATGACGAGCGAATCCAGGTAGCCCAGTACGAAGGGTTGACGGTTGACTTTTGCAAGACCGTTGGCGCCCATTACATCATTCGGGGCATTCGGTCTGCTGCAGACTTTGAATATGAAAAAGTTATAGCCCAGGTAAACCGCGATGTATCCGGAACGGATTTGGAAACCATTCTTATGCTCAGCCGGCCGGAATACAGCCATATCTCTTCTACCGTGGTCAAAGAGATTATCCTGGGAGGAGGCAATTACACCTCGTTTGTGCCGGCCGTGGTCCGGGTCAATTCTCCGGAATAGCGCGCCGCTTAAGAAAGCCCTGTCATCACGCCTTCTGCATCCAAGGTCATGCCCGAGGCGGCAGGTACTTTGGGAAGTCCGGGCATGCGCATGATCTCACCGGTTATGGGAACCAGAAAACCCGCTCCGGCAGCGATTTCAATTTCGCGCACCGTCAATTCAAAGCCTTCTGGGCGGCCCAGTTTTTTGGGATCATCTGAAAACGAATATTGCGTCTTAGCCATGCAAATGGGCAGCTGCTCCAACCCGAGACGCTGGATGCGCTTGAGGTCTGACTTGGCTTTTGCTGCATAAGTAACCAGGCCAGCGCCGTAGATGGTTCGGGCTATTGCTTCAATTTTGCCGGTAACCGCATCTTCTAAGGCATATACGGGCTTGAAGGTACCGGATGATGAGGCTGCGGCCCGCACTACGGCCTCCGCTAACCGCACCATGCCAACGCCCCCTTTTTCCCAGCCTTCTCCTATCTCAGCGGCTACCCCAAGTTGGCGACAGCGCTCTTGGACCAAGGCTAGTTCTTCGGGCGAATCGGACGCGAAACGGTTGAGCGACACCACTGCCGGAACCCCAAATTGTTGAAGGTTTTCGAGGTGTTTTTCCAGATTGGGAAGCCCTGCTGCCAAGGCTTCCAAATCGGGTTCGCGGAGCGCGGCAAGGGCCTTTCCCCCGTGATACTTTAGCGCCCTGATGGTGGTGGTCAGCACCGCGGCATGCGGCGCCAGACCGGCGGTTCGGCATTTGATGTCAAAGAATTTCTCCCCGCCAAGATCCGCGCCAAAACCGGCCTCGGTCACCACGTAATCGGACCAGGAAAGCCCCATTTTGGTGGCCAGAATGGAATTGGTTCCCTGTGCGATGTTGGCGAAGGGGCCGCCGTGCAAAATTGCCGGATTGCCTTCGAGCGTCTGCACCAAATTGGGTTTAATGGCCTCTTGCAACAAAATGGCCATGGCGCTTTCCGCCTTTAAATCGCGCGCATAAACGGGCTGTTTGTCGTATGTGTCGCCAATGTAGATATTGCCTAGTCGCGTTTGAAGGTCTGCCACACCGCTGCACATGCAGAGAATGGCCATAATTTCAGAAGCGGCCGTGATGTTGAACCCGGCTTCGCGGGGAACTCCGCCAGTTTTGCCGCCGAGTCCGGTGACGATGTTTCGCAAACTGCGGTCGTTCATGTCCATAACCCGCTTCCAAACCACCGTTCCGGGGTCCAGATCAGGGGCGGAGGCGCGCTGGTAAATGTGGTTATCGATCAGCGCAGCAAGCAGGTTGTTGGCTTTTTCAATGGCCGAAAAATCGCCGGTAAAGTGAAGATTGATGTCCACCATGGGGATTACCTGCGAATAACCACCGCCTGCTGCGCCACCTTTTACCCCAAAGACGGGTCCTAAACTTGGTTCGCGCAAAACCACACAAGCGCGTTTGCCGATCTTGTTCAACCCTTCGGTCAACCCGATGGACGTGGTGGTTTTCCCTTCGCCGGCAGGGGTTGGCGTGATGGCCGAAACAAGAATCAACTTACTTTGTGCCATGCGCTCCGGTCGCAACAAATGCAGCGGTATTTTGGCTTTGTTGCGGCCATAAAACTCCAGGTGATCGGGCGAAAAACCGAGTGCGTCCGCAATCTCGGACATGGGTTTGGGCGTGGCTTGCAGCGCAATTTCCAGGTCCGAAGGAACGGGTTGTGGCATGATGGTTAAGATTCTTCCAGATGCGTTTCCACGGCCATCAAACCGGCTGCCTGAAAAACATCAAGAATGTTAGGATAAGTATTTTGAAGACGTTCTGGCAGTTTAGCCGGCCCTGTCCAGCGCACCCTGGTTATTTGTTCGGCTGCCTGAGGCACCAGCTTTTTTTTGCCGGGGGACTGCATGGTGTACCAATGGGTGCACTTGAGTACACGCACTTTGCGTTCGGTGTAAACGTGAAAGGTTTCCAGCAGCTTCTTGCCGAGCACCAAACCCTCTGCACCGGTTTCCTCTTCTACTTCGCGCAGTGCAGCCTGGGCAGGTTTTTCGCCGGGATCTAATTTGCCTTTGGGCAGATCCCAGCGGCCCTTTCGCTCAATCATCAGGATTTTTCCCTTTGGGTTGGTGACCAGCCCTCCGGCGGCTTGGATCACCTTAAACATGCGGAAAAAGTGCTCCCGCACCTTGCCCAAATCTTTGCCATAAATGGTAAGACTATCGAACAAATGATCGTGCTGCATCAGCCAGAGTGCGCGATTTACATCCCCCAAACGCGTATAATATATTGCCGGATGAGTTCTGGACCACGCAGTATCAGCATCCGTGCGCTTGCCTTTGCGGAGGAATACCGGCCTTCCGTCAACATAAATACGAATTGAGGTTCCAGCCATATATCGGAAGGCGGCTTAAGCGCCGAAAGCTAAGTCCGGCAAGCAAAGCTTACCGTTGTGAAACCAAAAATACAAAAGGAACCGGGCAAAGAGGCGTACTTTTGCCGCGAACACTATACCCATTTTACCACGAAATTCATTGCAATGAAGTCTGTTAACTCCCTCTTTTTGGCGCTTGCCTTCCCGGTGCTCCTGCACGCCCAGGTTAAATTTCCGGCACCCAGCCCGGCCTGCGAAATCAAACAAACCATTGGCTTGACCGATGTTAAGGTGGAATATTCCCGCCCTTCTGCACGCGACCGCAAGGTTTTCGGCGACGTTGTTCCTTTTGGGGAAATGTGGCGCACCGGAGCAAATGCCTCCACCAAAGTAAGCTTCAGTCAGGACCTGAAAGTAGGCGGACAAGACGTCCCTGCAGGTACCTATGCGTTGTACACCATTCCCGGTGCCGCTTCCTGGACCGTCATTTTGAACAAGAACCTGACCTATTGGGGCACCCCGGATAAGTACGACATGGCCGAGGAGCAATGCCGGTTCACGGTGATCCCGACCAAACTGACCGAGAAAGTGGAAACTTTTACCATTCTGCCTGGCCATTTACGCGATGACAAAGCACACCTGAGCCTGCTGTGGGAAAACACGGCCGTGCACATCCCGCTGGAGTTGAACACGGCGGCCATGGTCACCAAAGAGTTGGACAAAGCCCTGGCCGGTCCTGATGGCCGTTTTTACTACCAGGCCGCCCGTTATTACCTGGATACGGACACCGAGTTGGACAAGGCCATGGAGTACATCAGCATCGCGGTGAACGAAAAGAAATACGACCAGTTTTTTGTGTTGCGCACCATGGCGTTGATCCAGGCTAAGAAAGGCGACTACAAAGGGGCTATTGCTACGGCAAACCTCTCGAAAGAAAAAGCTCAGGCCGATGGCAACATGGAATACGTTCGCATGAACGAAGCTTCCATCAAGGAATGGTCCGCGAAGCTCTAACAAAAGGGTATCCCTAAACACCCAAAACCTGTTTTGAATGGTTATGATAGCACCGTAAACTCCGGTGTTAAACTTTTCAGCAAGCCTTGTCTTTAGGGTTTTTAGCCATTCCCGCCGTTACAACCAGAACAGCAGCGCCTTTAAGGGCGCTGCTGTTTTGTTTCGCGATCCGGCAATGGATCGCCGTCTTGTTCCGGCAGTAAAAACGGTTCATCCGTTAGGAACTGATTGAACAGCGCGCTCAACCCGATGACCAGAAAACACCCGATGGGAACCAGCCACAAAAAGGTCAGCGTGGACCGCCCAACTTCGTGCATCCAAAACAGCACAATCACCGCAACCTGGGCGAGCAGCGCGGCATAAAAGACTGCCCTGGCTCCTGTTTTCTTGAAGAAAAACGCCACGGCAAAAATTCCCAGCACGGTTCCGTAAAAAATGGAACCAACAATGTTGACTGCCTCGACTAAATTGTCAAACAGACTGGCCATGCTGGCGAAAGCCAGCGCAATCAATCCCCAACCCAAGGTTAGCCATTTGGACATGCGCAGGTAATGCGCATCACTTCGCCCGCGGAACAACGAGCGCCGGTACAAATCAACCATGGTGGCCGTGGCCAGCGCGTTGATTTCAGAAGCAGTGGATGACATGGCCGCCGAAAAGATGACGGCAAGCAACAACCCTACCAACCCAACCGGCAGGTATTCGGTGACGAAGGTGATGAACACATAGTCGCTGTCCAGGGTATTCAGCGACTTGTCCGCCCGCTTGATCATCGCTTTGACTTCCTCGCGAACCAGACTGTCCTCCTGGGCATGCTCCCGCACGGCCATCAATGCCGCTTGCTCGCCTTGCGCATTTCGCTCCGCTCGGGCAACCACGAATTGGTCAACCGCCGCCGACCGCGCCTCAAAGACCGCGTCGTAACGCTCCTGCCAATACTGCAGCGAGTCCGCGTAAGGGCGCCGCCCGTCCACTTCCATGGCAGAAATCTTGCGGAGATTGGCATCGTTGAAGTGAATCGGAGGCTTTTCGAACTGAAAAAATACAAATACAAGAAGCCCCACAAACAACACGAGCACTTGCATCGGCACTTTAATGATGCCGTTGAACAACAACCCGAGCCGGCTCTCTGTTAGCGTTCGGCCGCTGAGGTAGCGTTGGACCTGGCTCTGATCAGCCCCGAAATAAGACAGGAATAAAAAGGTAGAGGCAAACAGTCCGGACCAGATGTTGTAGCGGTTCTCAAAGCTGAATTCAAGGTCGATAAGCTCCAGTTTGCCGAGCTGACCGGTCAGGCTCAACGCATCGCTCATGCCCACTCCGGTGGGCAGTTGCCGCAACAGGATGATGGCGGCGATGAACATCCCTGACAGAATGATAATCATCTGTTGTTTCTGCGTCTGGGATACAGCATTCGTGCCCCCCGAAACCGTGTAAACAATGACCAGGCCGCCCATGGCCAGGTTGGTTATGCCCAACGGCCAACCCAGGATAGCGGAAAGGATGATGGCCGGCGCAAAAATGGTAATGCCAGCTGACAGCCCGCGTTGCAGTAAAAAAATAAGGGCGGTTAGCGTGCGGGTGCGCAGATCAAAGCGCGTTTCCAAAAACTCGTAGGCGGTGTAAACTTTGAGGCGATAAAACTGCGGGATTACAAATGCGGCCAAAATAACCATGGCAATGGGCAGCCCGAAGTAAAACTGGGCAAATCCCATCCCGCTTTCGTAGGCCTGTCCCGGAGTGGACAAAAAGGTAATAGCACTGGCTTGTGTGGCCATGATGCTCAACCCGATGGTCCACCATTTCAGCTCGCGGTCGCCCAGCAGGTAACTCTCCGTATTGGAAACCATCCTCGTCTTCCAAACGCCGTACACGGCGATCAGCACCAGCGTGCCGATCAAGACCAGCCAATCAATCCAATGCATATGCGATTCTTAAAATATTTATAGTACACATAAAATAATCAAGCGCCTGACCAGTATCGACCAAACAACCAGAATCCAATGATGAGCAAGACGTGCAGCACCAGCACAACGGTGTACATGCGCCGCCATGTTCCCAAAACCGGGGGCGGCTCCAACTCCGGCAATTCAGCGTGACCAGGCGTTTTTTTGGGCGAAGGGGGTTGTGTCATGAACCAGGTTTTCTCGATCATCAAAGGACCAGGCTTCAGGAGCAACAGACAGGCACTTAGGCTTGTCGCGGACAGTAATCCCGAAGCTTTGGTCTGGATTTATCGTTCGTGTCCTAGCGAAAGCAGGTTGGCAAAAAGCCGAAATGCGCCGGGGACACCGTTGGGCAATTGCCTGAAAAACGAGTACCCGGTGTAAACATACCAGCCCTTGCCATAAGGTGCCACTAATAATCCACCGGATAACTTTTCTTCTGCACGATCATGCGATGCCAGCAAAGGCGTATAGCGGGCATCCCAGGAATCGGCAAAATACAAACCGCGCTCTTGTACCCAGCCTTCAAAATCGGTATCGGCCAGGCGATTCGGGCTCATTAATGCCGGGTGATCGGCAGCGAGCCACTCCACGTCAGCCTGCTCTTCCGTTACCCTGCCTCTGCCCAATACCATCGGGAAAGGACCTGGATTTTCGGACACCAACCCTCGGTTGGTGTTGTATTGCACCAAATACGTTCCACCCCTTTCTACGTATTGCATTAAGCCTGCTTGCGCAGCCACCAGTGCATCGCGCGTGTTGTAGGCCCGAATACCCGCAACTACGGCATCAAAACGCCCCAGCCTATCGGCCAATCCATCAGGCCGGAGGTCGGCATCCTCCAGCAGGGTGACCGTGCAGCCAATGTCGCGCAAGGCCTCCGGGATTTCATCGCCGGCACCCATAATATAACCTATGTTTTTGGAGTGGATTGCTAAATCCAATTTAGCCAGGCGGG
>WGOA01000004.1 GCA_016124275.1 Bacteroidota bacterium | reverse complement strand
TCCGGCGAAAGCACCCGCAGCCGCACAGAGTCCACGTCGTTGCCAAAAGCGATGTACTTGAAAGCAGCGCGGTCGCGGTGCCCCATGCCGATAAGCCCTTCGCCCGAAAGAGAAAGGGATGAGGTGCCTTGGGGCTGAAGCTGATCCGATGGGGCATCCTGCCCAGCCGCCGGCAGCGGCCCGATGCGCCCGTCGCCTTGCAGCAGGCAGGCCAGGCGGGCATCAATGCGGCGATTTGCGGAAAGTGGCGGCCCGAGCCCCTGAGAGGTCATGGGCACTTCGGCGATGCGGCCTTCTGCATCAAAGGTTATCGGCTCCGCACAGGCCTTGCGCATGTTGGCCGAGTTTTGCGTGGAGCGATGGTAGAAGACGGCCCAGCGCTCGCCTGTTTGGTCGAGTGAAGCGTCCAGCGGCGCAATGCAACCGTGGTTGTTCCAGGTGCCGGGATCGCAGCCGTCGTTGTCGATGAGCACGCCGCCAAAAGCGTAGGGGCCGAACGGCTGCTTGCTCCAGGCCCAGGCCAGGCCCGTGGGCCGGTCTGCGCGGCCCATATAGGCGTAAACGAGGTAATACAGCCCGTTGCGTTTGGCCATGGAAACGCCTTCGTGAAAACCGTGCTCGCGTTCGGTGAGCAGGTCCGTGACCAGCGTATTGCTGTCCAGCGAGCGACCATCGGGTTGCAATCGCGCCATTTTAACGCTGAACTGGCCCCAGAGGTAGTACACGGATCCGTCATCGTCGCGGAACACGGCGGGATCAATTTCAGGGTAGCCGAGCGTGGACAAGGGTTGCCCGCCGCTGAAGGGCCCCAACGGTCCGGTCGCTGACGCCACACCTTCCGCGTTTACGCGATCCGGTTGGCAGTAGTACAAGGTCCATCCGTCAGGTCCGGGCAACCAGTCGGGGGCAAACAAAACGCGGTCGTTGTAAGGCACGCCATCCGGGGGCGCGCCCGCGCTGCCGCTCAGGCCAGCATCCCCTTCGCCCACCGAAGAAAACACATCCGGATGCCAGCTCCAGGTCAGGCCATGGTCGCGCGAAGCCAGCACCGCGTAACGGGTAGAACAATAGCCGTTCGGGTCCACATCAACCGAACCGATGGCGTACAGCGTACCATCAGCCGCCATGCGCACAGCCGGGTCAGCCAGAAACCGGCCCTCCGGCGTAAGCGGATTTTGGGCGGCTAGCCCGTTGGCGCTAAAGCCCAAGGCCACGGCAACCAGCCTTATCAACCCCAACAAACCCCAAGTTTTCATCGCGAGAAACAGGTTCATGCCGCAAAACAACGGATGCCCGTAATTTTCCGGCCATGAAGCGTCATTTTTTATCACGTGTGTGGATTTTCGGTGTGTGGATGGGCTGTGCGCTCGCCACGGCAGCACAGTCCCCTTCGACCTTGCATTACCCGGACAGCCGCCCGCTGACGCGCTGGTGGTGGTTCGCCGACACGGTGCAAAATGCGGACATCCGCGCGCAATTGCGCTGGTTGCAGGCCAACGGATTTGGCGGTGTGGAGCTGGCGTTTGTGTACCCCTATGCCGGCAAAACAGACGCTCCGAGGCATGCATACCTGGGGCCGGAATGGGCGGCATCGGTGGCCTATGCGCAGCATTGCGCCGACAGTTTGGGGCTGCACATGGACCTAACTTTTGGCACGCTTTGGCCTTTCGGGGGAAGTTTTGTGCCTTCGCGCGACGCATCGCGAACTTACGGCGACACGGCTACGGCCCAGTTTTTGCGCTTGAGTTGGGAGCATCCCGTGCGGGGTCGTGTGCTCAATCACCTGGACGAAGGGGCTTTTGGTCGCTATGCGGAGCACATGCTCGGCGGTCTGCAACCCGCGCTGGAGCAGGCCCGGAACCAAGGACGCAAGACCGGCTGGTTCTGCGATTCGTGGGAGGTGCCCTCGGCGCGGCTGTGGACGGCCGGGCTCGACAGCCTGTTCAGCGCGCGATTCGGCTACGATGTCAACCCCTGGATGGACTCGCTGTACCGCCCCGGCTCGGAGGGCGTGCTTTACGACTACCGCAGCCTGGTGGCGGAACTGGCGTTGCAGGGGTTCTATAAGCCCTTCGCCCGAAAGGCTGCTGAGCACAACAGTTTTGTGCGTGCCCAGGTGGCTGGTGCGCCCGTGGATTTGCTGCAGGCCTATGCCGCGGTGGACGTGCCCGAGTCAGAGGCCTTGCTTTACCCGCCTTCGTACAGCAGAATTCCGGCGTCTGCGGCCGCGCTGAGTGGAAAAGCGGAAGTGAGCGCAGAGGCGTTTACCTGTCTGTACGGTTGGAACCGCTGGCCCGGCCCCGGCCCGGCACAGGGCGGCGAGGATGTGCGCGACCTGAAGTTGCTGGCCGATGCGCTGTTCGCCCATGGCGTCAACCAGATGGTTTGGCATGGAATGCCCTTCAACACACCGCCGGATTCGCAGCGATTTTTTGCGTCCGTACACGTGGGTCCGGATGGGCGGTTGGGGCCTTCGTTGGTTTCGTTTAACAGGTACCTGCAGCGGGTTAGCGAAGCCCTTAAAGAGGGAAGGGCCGCCTCACACGTGGCGGTTTACCTGCCGACCGAAGACGCCTGGCGGGCCGGCGAGTACCCGGAGCCGCTGGCCAGTCACCCGGGTTCCTGGGCTCAGTTCGAAATGCGGTATGTTCAACCCGCAGCGGCGCTGGCCGGGCATCAGCCGCTGTGGGTGTCCCGCCCGTTCCTGGAGCAGGCGCGGGTGGAGCAAGGCCGTCTGCTGATCGGCGATCAGGTGTTCCACGCGCTGGTGGTGGACGCAGCTTACCTGGATGCGGCGTCGCTCGTGGTGTTGGACCGGCTTGCGGCGCAAGGCTTGCAGATTGCGTTGTTGCAGGAGCCGGAGAATCCGTCGTATGCTGCGTTTTTGCGCTTCGCCCAGCAGCCCGAAGTTCACACCTCTCAGGTACCCGCCCCACCGCCGAGGGACTATGGGTTGGATTTAGCGCGGCTGCTGGCGCGGCCATCGGTAGTGCGGGATCTGGAGGCCTTGAAGTTGCCCGCGCCGTTAGTGCGGGGGGTAGATCTGTTCTGGGCCCGCGAACTCGACGACCGCCTGCGCGCATTCATCCCTCACCCAGACGCCCATACCATTGTGTATCCTATGGAGTTGGGTCAGGCAGCAGAGGCCCTTTCCCGGAAAGCAAATGTTACGCTACAAGCATTTGGCAAACAAGTCACGTTAACGCTGGACTTTGCACCCGCGCAGAGTTTTTTGGTGGATTTGCACCGCAGCGGCGAGGTAACTTTTGCGGTGTTGCCGGGTGTTGAACATTGAAGTGTCAGGATTTATGCGATTCTTTTGGTTTTTTGGAGTTTTGGGTTAAATTTAAATGATACCACCGACACCTGAACTCATTCCCCACTTTGGATGCATGCTCAACAAGGTCATCCCTATGACGAGGCAGAAAATACGCAGTACTCCGAGCTATACGGTGCTGTTTACACTACCTATGCGGCTGGAAAGACACTTCAGGAAATGACAGCCACCCAACGCAACAAAGTAGAAGAAGTAGCGCAAACTCCCTATGGTGTGGCCTATGCAGCACAGGCTATTCAGGCACATAACTTGGGCAAGCGATTTCACAGGATACCGGACTCTAGCCCAGCACCTCAGCCACGTATCAACATCCAGTTAGAACAAAGTCCACGAGTTAGAATTTATCCGAACCCGACAACTGGTCAAATCACTTTTTTTGCATCTGAGAACATGGAGAGAATTGTGCTCTACGATTTGATGGGCAAGATTATCCAAACCTGGAAGCCAAACCACAATCAGGTCTTGTTGAATTTGGCTTATCCATCGGGAATGTATCTTTTGAGTTTAGACCTAGAGGATGGTGCGATAGAAAAACTCCGGGTATTAATCGCCAGATAGAATGTTAGTCATGAGATTTTTGCTAATTATACTATATATTTTGACTCTATGTCCTGCACAGAGCCAGACCTTTAACAGGTTGTATGACATGGGTCATTATTCTTCTGATGCATTTACAGGTTTGCATCCATAGGAGAATTTTGTATTGGTTGTCTCAAGGCACCTGAATGCAGATACCGGGGGCTATATCGTTGGGTTCATAGATCGGAATAATGGGGACTTGTTGCGTTCTGTTCCTTACTACAAGATGGATTCTATTGCACAGTCCTATCGGATATTGAGGATGGATGCCAACGAGTGGTTGATTTGCGGCCGCATTGGGCCATATGCTGGAGGGGTGAGTAGTTTTTTTACGCACTTGGTAGATAGTATGGGGCATACGCTCAAGTATGTTGTTTATCCCCATATTCCCTACAGTATAAGTTTGTGGGATGCTTGTAAATCGACCAGCGGAGTATTACTGGCAGGACAACAATACTATTGGACTGAAGGAAGAAATAAGGGTCTGCTTTATTTTATAAGTCTTGATGGGGAGTACAAATGGTCACAGGTATTGTTAGATTCGGTTTGGACGTCATCTACACGATGTTTGAATGTTAGAGACACATTATATGTTGTTGTCAATGAAACATCCTTAGTTTCGACACGAGTCAATCATGTCTTCAAGTTTGATACTGTTGGGAATTTACTAACTTATATGCGGATTGACGAAATCGAGAATATGCTGGTTTCGGATATGGAAATATCAATTGATTCATCTGAAATCTTGTTAGCTGGCTACCAATCTGACATTGGCATTGCTAATGCGGCTATAATTAAGTTAGATCGTGGTTTTAATGTGAAATCCTCCAAGTTGTATTCGACCGGTGACCGAGGGTTAGGTAGAGCACTGGTACAGACTTCCGATGATAAGTATATTTTAACAGGCCATGGTGCAGACGTGGATCGTTTTGACAACTACGATAACGCGTTTGTTTTGCGGATAAACCGGTTCAACCTACTTGCAGAAGCCCTTTACTGGTACACCCCCTCTGGTATTCAGGCAGATGGCAAAGTTCAGATAATGATACGTGCTGAACTTGATGGCGGTCAATTGTTTGTTTCGGGGCATGGCGGCATTGTTGACACAAGTTTCAGTGATGATGCCTGGCTCCTGGCCTTGAATGAAGATGGCACTTGCGACTCAGCGAGTTGCTATCCATGGCTAGTCAGCGGAATTGAGGGACTCCCTATTGAAGACTTAGACGCATTTAAGGCTTGGTATAGTGGGGGCAACATAAGCATCACCTTGACTGAAACATCCTTATTGAACGATGATGCTCGTCTGGTGATTATGAATGCTGAAGGTCGCAAACTGGTAGAAACCACATTCACAGAAATGCAGCAACTGATACCAACCACAGGTTGGTCATCTGGCGCTTACTTCGTCATCTACCAAAATCCTGAAGGTAGGATGATCCGAAAGGTTTGGGTTCCGTGAGTGGGGAATTAGCGAAGGGATTCTTCGCTGCAACAAGGCATAGACCCAATCTGGAACCACCAGATTCAGGTAGAGTTGTATTCAATTTCCCCTCACGCTCTCAGCAGTTTATTCAACCGTCGCTGATAAGCTTGCCGGTAATTCCGTTTTGTTTTTGCATTTAGGTACGAGACATCTATCAACGCAACAACCTCCTCCTCTTTTGAAATCAGGTCTTCGAAGATTCCATCCAATTGCTGCTTAGCGATCCCTGCCCTTTCGCCCAAAACTCGGAAACGCTGAGCCACTTTTCCTTTGTCTTCCGATTTGGGAAGCAGTCCTTCACTCAGGGCAAACGGGCTATCTTGAATGTGAATGCTGCTATTAAGCAAGTCGTATGCCGGGCTCAATTTGAAGTCTCCCATGGGGGTCTCTAGGAGCGAGAAATTCTTGAGATGGGCATCGCCATTTGAAATTAAATAGTTGAAAAGGATGAGTCTGAAGAGTTTGGGTGCCTCTACCGCATAGGCGGGTACATGGATTTGCATGAGCCGGAACAGGTCCAGATAATTTCCCAGATACTTAAAGTCTTTTCCGTGGGTCTGCGGTGTGCGACCGGCCAAGGTGGCAAAATCCTCCTGTGCCCACTTGCTGCCGTCGTCCTGTACATCGAATCGCTTGGTAAGGTAAGCAGGTGCACCATTTTGAAAGAAGATCAGCGCGTTTTCGGCGGTTTCTATTCCGAAAAGTTGCCGGGCTAGCTGCATACTGAGGTGCTCATTGGCGGGCATCTGATCGGATCGGATCCCTGCACCCGGAATGGGCTTGAGGATGTAAGTGCCGCGTTCGCCTTCCTCAGTCAGTCGCAATTTGTTTTTGTCCAATACCACCGAGAACTTCTCTTGCACGCCTGAAATAGAGAGGCGTCTGCGGTTTCGGGTATAGATTGCATCCGTTTTGGCATTGCTTGCCGGGCAATCATAAGGTAGGATATGGCTGACCAAGCGTCCATTGAAGACCCGCCTTAGCGCCGTGCTGCTGTAGGTAGCGTAGCCTGCTTTAAGGGTGCCCGGGCAATGGGTAAGCTCAAGCATCGACGTCCATTGGTTGTACAGTGATGGCTCCTATGCTATCGTGCCGGGCAGTATGCATGAGCAGACTGAAATGATCTTCGGGGTCTATGCGCATTTCGAAACAAACCAGTTCTTTGTTACTGCCTTCCGCCAGCATGTTGTAGAAACAGGGAAAAAGGTAGTTGCTATGATATTCCTGCTGGCTCATGGGCAAGGTGAGGCTGATGGCGGGGGAATGGGCAGCCGTATACCATGCATCGGTATAGCGGAAGTGAAAGCGTCCGGCATCATCCTGACTAAGGATGGCTGCATCTTGACCTTTGTATCGGATGATTGCCCGTCTCATCCTAGGTCCGGTTTAGAGCGTCTGGTTTTGGGCTTGGGGCCAGGCGTTTTACCTGAAAGCAGAGTTCAAGGCCCAGGGCATCGGCGAGTTTAACCAGGGTGCTCAGGGTGGGATTGCCCTTCCCACGTTCAAATTGCTTAAGCGTTCTAAGGCTTACACCGGCTGCCTGTGCCAAAGTCTCTTGGTTAACTTGCAGCATTTCTCGCCTGGCTTTGACGGAGGAAAGGAGGGAAGGATAGTGCACTATACTGCTCTTTTAGTAGCAAATGTACGTTAGATTATGGATTTGGATGTAAAAAGTGTAGTAGAATGCACTTTTCACGGAATCCGAGGAAGCAAAACGTTAAAATCCGCCCAAAGGAGCACTAAACTGCACTTTCTGTATAATTTTACGACAAAGCCCCAGCCCTATGCCCTATTCCATCGGAACCAAAGAGAAGCCTCTGGCGCTCAAAACACCCCCGCTGAGCTCCGACTACACGATGCACACCGACGTCAAAGACGGCAAAGAGATTTTGGTCTGCACCGTGGGCAAGACTGTGCTTCACTACGACATTCGCTGCCTGGACGACCTCCGTGCAATGCTCAAAAAGCACGGCGATTGGATGGAGTTGGGCAGTGCTGACGAACAGAAGCCGGCCAAAGAGGGTACCGTAGAAGCCTGGGGCCGTTCGGAGAGCAACCCGGTGGGTGGTTGGTACGGCCTGAAGAAGGGCTTTCGGGGACGCTTCGGCATGTACATTCCGCCGCTGATGGAGGCCTTGGGGTTGGCCGAAGTGACCCATGAGGCAAAGAACAATAAGATGCGGGCTAAGTAGGGGCCTCCCTCACTTCAACAACCGCTCGATGTCGCGGATGTGGCCGTAGAGCACCAGCACATCCCCTTCGCTCAAAACGGTTTTTGCGCTGGCCACGCCTTGCACCTTGTTTTTCATGATCAGGCTGCCGATCTCGTTTTGCTCGCGGGTGGTGGTCATGGTGGTCAGGACAACCACGTTGTATTGGTTCACGAAACCCGTTTCGCCCAGCGTTTTGCCGATGTAACGCTCGGGCACATAGGCTTCCACAATGTGGTATTCGGGCGAAAGGGGGATGGAATCCAGCACGCCTTCGGTGTTGAGCTTCCAGGCCCATCGGTTGGCCGTTTCCTCTTCGGGGTGAACGATTTCATCCACCTGCATGGCCTCTAAAACGGTTTGATGCAGCGAAGAAACTGCCCGGCTGATGAGGCGCTTCACCTTGAGTTGCTTCATCATGGCGGTAGTGAGAATGTTGGCTCCTTCGTCTTCGCCAATGGCTACGATCACGATATCGGTGTTGCGGAAAGGTAGGCTTTGCACCGCCGACATTTCTGTGGTGTTCATGCAAATGGTGTGCGAGATAGCGTCCTTGAAGTTCTCTACCTTTTCCATTTTGTTGTCCACGCCAATAACCTCATGCCCCATTTGTGTCAGCTGAATAGCTAACGAGGAACCGAAGTTTCCCAATCCGATGATGATGAATTTCATGAAAGCTCAGTTGATGAGAATCTCTTCTCTGGGATAATGCAAATTGCGGGATCTGTGCTGGGGGAGCAGCGAAATCAGGATACTCAGCAGACTCACCCGGCCAACAAACATGGTCAGGATAATGATCATTTTACCGGGCTGGCTCAACGTGGGCGTAACATTGAGGCTGAGACCAACGGTGCTGTAGGCTGAGATGCTCTCAAAGGCCAAGGCAAGTAACCCCTGGTCTTTTTCGGTCATGGAAAGAAAAAAGATAGAAAAACCTATGGTAACTAAGGAGAGCGAAATAAGGGCAAAGGCACGCCGAACGGAGTTGTCCGAAATCTCGCGGCCGTAGAGTTCTGTTTTGACCTTGCCTCGCGCAATGCTGAAATAGTTTAACGTAGCTAAGGCCAGTGTACTGGTTTTAATGCCCCCCCCCGTAGACGCCGGAGAAGCCCCGACCCACATCAGAAACAAAATCAGCATGACCGTTGGAAAGTGCAAGGCCGTCATGTCCACGGCATTGAAACCAGCCGTTCGGGGTGTTGCCGCATTAAAGAAAGCCAGGCTCAGTTTGCCGTGAAAGGGATGCCCAGCCAGGGTATTGTTCCACTCCAGCATACCAATGACCAACATTCCGCCCAGCAGCAACACCCCGGTGGTGATCAGGACAATTCGGGTATTGAGGTTGATGAGCCAAGGTATATGAACACTTCGGCCTCGGGTACCGAACGGAATGATCCGGTCAACGATCAGGTGGCGCAGGTACCGGATGAAGTTGAAAGCAATCGGGAACCCAATTCCCCCGATAATAAAAAGCCCGGCAAGGATCAGATGCAGGGGATAATTGTAGCGGATGCCACTTTCATAAAGCCCGTTGCTGAAGGTGGAAAAGCCCGCATTGCAGAACCCGGAAACGGCATGAAAAACAGAGAAGAACAGCGCTTCTGAAGGACTGCGGAAAAGCGAGTGATCCACGCTGAAGTAAACCATAGCTACGCCTATGCTTTCGACAGTGAGGGCCAACACGATGATCTTGCGAAGCGATTGAAACACTTCGGCTACCTTGTCCGAGCTGGTCATGTCCCGAAGGGCCAATTGCTGCTGAAAGGAGCTCTCGCCGCGGAAAAAATAACTGAAGTAACTGGTGAAGGTCATGATGCCCAGCCCACCCACCTGGATGAGCAACATGATGATGACCTGGCCAAATTTGGAAAACTGCGTAGCGGTATCCACCACAATGAGGCCTGTAACGCAGACGGCGCTGGTGGAGGTAAACACAGCATCCATGTACGATATGGGTTCACGGGTAGCTCTGGGCAGCATTAGCAACAGTGAGCCCAGGATAACCAAGCCCAAAAAGCTGCCAACGAACAGACGCGCCGGGTTCAGGTAGGTGGTTTTAGTCGGGAGTCGCCAGTCCGAAAACTCGCGGGCAAAGACCCAAAAGATGCCCAGGTACACCAGGTAGTCGGGCAAGACCCAGGTGAGCAAGGCACCGCTGGTTAAATGCAACACCAAAAGCAAAAGCCCGATAAAGTAGAGGGCATCTATCCACCAGGCGTGGCGGCGCGGTCTCCATGAGCTAATAGCGTATTGTGCGGCAAGGGAGAACATGCCCAGCACCAGAACCACAACATACAACGCCCCCGATCCACCAGGCATGCTGATTGCAGCCCCGAACCCGTATTCGTAAATGACGGTCAGCAGCCCGATGAAGCTTACCAGCAGCGGCAAACGCCGCAGGAGCATGTATCGCCTGGCTTTATACGCAAGTCCTGTTTTCATCCGTTTGGCTGCCCCTTTGCCGGCTTATAAAATGGTATCATCGGCCCAGGTAGCATGTACGGGGTAATCGGTGGTGCAATGCAACCCCCGGGATTCGTGGCGCAAGGAGGCGCTTTTGGTCACGAGGTACCCAATGGTAATGAGGTTGCGCAGTTCGCAAAGTTGGGGAGAAATGGTGGTGCTGTGGTAAAGTTTTTCGGTTTCAGCGCTGAGCAGCCGCAAGCGGCTCAAAGCGCGTTCCAGGCGCTCGTTGGAGCGCACAATGCCCACGTAGCTGGTCATGATCTCTTTCAGCTCTTTGAGGCTTTGGGTGATGAGCACCATCTCTTTGGGCTCGGTGGTGCCGGCCGCGTTCCAGTCCGGGATGCCATTGGCCAGCTCCGGGAGCGCATCAAGCGCCAGGATGTCTTCGTAGATGCGGTGCGCATACACCATAGCTTCCAATAGCGAGTTTGACGCCAATCGATTGGCCCCGTGCAGCCCGGTGCAGGTGCATTCGCCGCAGGCGTATAGCCTGTCGATGGTGGTGCGGCCCATGACATCCACTTCAACACCCCCGCAGAGGTAGTGCGCCGCCGGCACGACCGGAATCATGTCCCGGGTCATGTCCCAGCCTTGGGTGGCGCAGGTCTGGTAGATGGAGGGAAAGTGGTTGGTCAGCTCCGTGGCAGGGATGTGCCGGGCATCGAGGTACACGAACTCTTCGCCGCGGCGCTTCATCTCGCTGTCAATGGCCCTTGCCACGATATCGCGCGGCGCAAGGGATCCGCGGGAGTCGTAGCGGAGCATGAACGCTTCGCCTGATTGGGTTTTCAATTCCGCCCCAGCCCCCCGCACCGCTTCAGAAATCAAAAACGAAGGGCTCGCTTCCGGGTCGTACAGGCTGGTGGGGTGAAACTGCACAAACTCCATGTTGGCGATCTGCCCTTTGGCGCGGTACACCATGGCTATGCCGTCGCCAGTGGCAATGGTGGGGTTGGTGGTGCTTTTGTACACTTGACCGGCCCCACCGGAGGCCAAAACGGTGACGTTGGCTAGCACGGTTTCAATCTGGCCGCTGGTCAAATCCAGCAGGTAAGCCCCAAAACAGGTAATGGGCGAAGTGTGCCGCGTCACGATGCGGCCCTGGTGGTGTTGGGTAATGAGGTCCAACACAAAATGATGGGTCAGTACCGTGATATTAGGCTGGTTGTGGATGACCTCCAACAGCGTTTTCTCCAGCTCCCAGCCCGTGAGGTCTTTGTGGTGCAGCACCCGGTCTTCGCTGTGTCCGCCCTCGCGGCCCAGGTGGTAAGTGCCGCTGTCTTCCCGGTCAAAATCCGCTCCCCAGGCTATGATCTCCCGCACGCGTTCGGGGCCTTCCTTAATGACCAACTCCACCACCTCAGGATTGCATAACCCATCGCCGGCGTCCAGCGTATCGGCGATGTGTTTGTCGTACGAATCCTTCTGGTAATCCCAAACGGCTGCTACACCACCTTGGGCGTATTTGGTGTTGGATTCATCAGCGCTGGCTTTGGTCACCACCGTGATGGACCATTGAGGTTTAGCTTGGGCCAGTTTGAGGGCACAAGTCAGCCCGGCAATGCCGGACCCAACAACAAGAACATGAGGCATGGAGTAAGGCCTTGGAGTGGTAAGACTTGCAAAGATGCTGAAAACTAAAGCGTTGCACAGCCTGGCGCGCGACCGCACCGCCTCAAGCACTGGCAGCCAAAATGGCCACTATAGCCGTAATTATCATCGCAAGGAGAATAGTATAGGCAACCATACCCATGCTAAACGTGAGAGAAGCCCGCCAAAATCGCTGCCAGCGCGTACCGCTGAAAACAGCCATATAGACCCAAATCTGGTACGACATGCTCGCAGCCAGGTAAACTAAGCTGAGTTCAGGCAGCTTGCCTAGAAACGGTGCAATAGGCATGTAAAGAACATTCTGAAATCCGGTAATGTACGTGTTGACGACAAGGTGCTCAGCATAATAAAATCTATCTTTTCTAAAGAAGATAAAGCTGAACAGGCTGAGCACAGGGATGGCAGCAAGCAAAACGATGTTGTAATAATCAGCGATCAGGCCTTCTAATTTTTCAGGCCCTAAAGCGGCAGAAAGGGAATCATCTTCTTCTGCAGCCGTTGTAGCCGTTTCATTTTCCGGAGCAGCAGGGCTAAGCTCAACACCTGTTTCGAAACCATTGTTGACGATCTTATCCACACTGCCGGTTTTCACCATGAGAAAGACCGTGAGGCCGGCAGTGAGCAAAGCCAGGCCAACCGGATTGCTCAGGTGGGCGCGTTGGTCTGTAAACAGGTAACTGCGAATGGTGGTACCAGGCCTTAACGCCAGCTCCTTAATGGTGCGCAACAGACCGTGCTCCAGGGCAAAAAAACCCAGCAAGTGTCTAAAGAGCTGCCGCGTTGTGATGCGTTCTGGTTGCTGTTGGTCAGCAACAAAAGGTGGCGCCGGTTCATCGGTAAAGTGCGCGTCGTCCATGCAACAAAAATAGTTCCTGAAACCACGCGCGTTTGCCTTTGCCCAAAAGTACTTAGCTTCGGAGGTCAGTTTCTCCAACTCGTACCCCCTTGGCCAACGCTACCAAACTTCGCATTAAACAAGTTGACATTACCACCTTAGACGTGGATGCCATCGTGAACGCCGCCAACCAAACGTTGCTCGGTGGCCGCGGCGTAGACGGAGCTATTCACGAAGCGGCAGGCGATGAATTGCTGGCCTATTGCAAACTGCTTGGCGGTTGCAAAACGGGTGAAGCTAAACTGTCGCCGGGATTTAACCTGAAAGCGCGCCATGTCATCCACACGGTTGGCCCGGTGTGGGAAGGGGGGCAACTGGGCGAAGCCATTTTGTTGGCTAACTGCTACCGCAACGCCATGGCCATTGCCCAAAAGGAGCGCTTTGTCAGCTTGGCCTTCCCGGCTATTTCAACGGGTGCCTTTGGTTACCCAATGGAGGCCGCAACCCGCATAGCCATTAGTACGGTTCGCGAGTTTTTGGAGCAAAACGAACACGATCTACGCGAAGTTGTCTTTGCCTGCTTTAGCCCCAAGGCTATGCTCACCTACGAGCGCATCCACGACGACGTGTACAGCCACTGAGCGAAGCACTTCGCACCGTCACAATTTTTGACCTGCAACTTGCTGATTAGCAGCAAGTTGTGTCATGATCGCGGTGCCCCTTCGCCCGCACAGAGCAGGCCAAACTGTAAGCATTCCGGTAACCTTGCCGCGCTACCTTGATCGCGGGCGCGGAGTCCGCTTTATCTGGACCTGCGCCATGTGTTGCCCGAACGAAAAGTTGAATGTGTATTTGCCGGGTATATTCCGGTTCTCCTGTGGTTGTGCATCGCGGTGACCCCGCTCCGTGCGCAGACCTTGCTCTTTGAGCTCTACCACCCGGAAAACAGCCAGCCATCGTACCTCTTTGGCACGCTTCACGACCATGGTCTTCCGCTGCAACTGCCTGATTATCAATTAGCTGGTCGTATGGAAGCCACGCAAGTGCTCGCCCTGGAACAGGTTTCGGAATGGCCGGGCGAAATGCTGGTTGACCATGCGCTGTTTCGCAGCGATCATCAACTCTACGATGTGTTAAAACGCGGTCAATACCGCCGGGTTTGCCGCTTTTTCTGGCGCAACGGGGGCCTGGAAAGCGATGTTTTGGACGACTACCAGCCCGCCTACCTCTCGGTCATGGCGGCGCAGTACCAACGCCGCGAAGGGGTGTACCTGGACTGGGTCCTCCGCGATATGGCGGCCGCCCGCAACATGCCGGTTTTTGGTCTGGAAAGCATGACCGAACAAATGGCCGTGCTGGAAAGCCTGACCTGGAAAGAGCAGGCGGCGCTGCTGGACGCTATGGTTGACCGAAAGCGCGGCCCGCAACTTAACGACGAAGCCGTAGTCAAAGCCTACCTCCACGCCGATTTAGACAGCCTGGCCGTTTGGCTGCACGCCTGGGATCACCCGGCGTACCGTCCGGATGTTATTCAGGGCCGAAACCGTTTGTTGGCCGAGCGGGTCGAGTCGCTGACGAGTCGCTATTCAGCGTTTATTGGGGTCGGGGCTGCCCATTTGGCCGGCGAAGAGAACCTGCTGGACCGCTTGACAGCCTTGGGCATCCAGGTTATTCCTGTGCTTCCGGGGGCGCCTTCTCCGCCCGATATCCCCGCCGCCGAGCAAGTGCCGGAAGCCGAAGCGTTGCAGATACCTGCCCCGGAGTAAAAAACCCTTCCACCCGAAACATTTCTGCCAGACCGGCAGTAAAAGATAAATAGGGTTTGGTTTGGGATCTTTATAGATCGAGTGTTCTGAAAAGCGCCGTGTTATTGCGGCGCTTTTCTTGTGTTTGGAGGCGCTTGAAGCAGCCCTGAGCCTGGTGCGGTGCCAGGGTTACGCTTCGCTTTCGCCAGGATGGTTTTTGGTGTAAACAGCCGCAGCCTCCAGCGCTTCATAGAAATCTTCGCCGCAATGCCGGATCAGGGCATCCTTGAGGAAGCGGTACACGGGAATGCCTTCGCGTTCCCCGCGGTCGCAGGCAGGGGCACATATTTCCCAGCGCTCGTAATTCAAGGCTTCAAACTCCCCTATGGCTTTTGTACGCACCGGATACAGGTGGCAGGAAACCGGCTTGCGGTAGGCAATCTTTCCCTCAAGCCAGGCCAGTTCAATGGCGCACAACGCAACGCCATCGCGGTACTGGACATAGGCGCATGCTGCACCCTTTATCAGCGGGGTGCGCAATTGCCCTTCATCGTTGAGCACGTAGTGCCCTTGCTCTGCTATGGATTGCCGCCCTTCTTCGGTCATGTAAGGCGCCACTTCGTCATAAACATCTTCGAGAAAACCAGGGTCCTCATCGCTCAGGATGGCACCGTCATCGCCCATCACGCAGCACGCGCCGTGGCAGGCGCCTAAATCGCAGGCGAACCGCTCCGAAAGGAGCTCATCGCTAACCAGGTATTTTCCTATTTGAATCACGGGGGTAAAGTTACAAGATGATGGGGAGTAGCTTCGCCGATTGAAAAACATCGTACCATGCCCTTTACGCTGCCGGAAAATGGGAAACGCCGAGTCGTTATTGTTGGTGCCGGATTTGCCGGCCTGGGCCTTGCCAAAGATTTAGCGGATGTGCCCGGCATTCAGGTGGTCCTGCTTGACCGGCACAATTACCACACGTTTCAGCCGCTTTTGTACCAGGTGGCCACTGCGGGGCTTCAACCGGACAGCATTGCGTACCCGCTGCGCCGTATTTTCCGGGGAAGGGCCAACGTCCACGTGCGACTTGCTCAGGTGCATTCCGTGGATGCTACGGCTCGCCTCCTGCACACGGACCAGGGTCCGCTCCCTTACCACGACCTGGTGATCGCCACCGGAAGCCGTCCGCGCTTTTTTGGGGCATTTGCCAGTATTGCGAATCAGCTCATGACGTTGAAAACGCTGCCCGGCGCGCTCGACCTGCGGAGCATGATCAACCAGCAATTTGAAAAGGCGCTCGAAAGCCCTGATCTGGAATGGAGAATGAAATGCCTGAGCGTTGGTATCGTAGGAGGAGGTCCCACTGGGGTGGAACTGGCCGGTGCTCTGGCGGAAATGCGCCGTTTCGTTCTGCCTAAAGATTACCCCGATATGGACTTCTCGCTCATGCACATTGTGCTCTATGAGGCCGCGCCGAGTTTGCTCGGTTCCATGTCAGCAAAAGCATCGGAAAAGGCCAGGGTGTATTTAGCGGAACTGGGCGTAGATCTGCGCCTGGGGGTGCCGGTTAAGCAGTATGAGCAAGGGTTTTTGATCGGCGCAGATGGCAGCACCCTCCATACCGATACTGTCATTTGGACGGCGGGGGTTGAAGGGGCCCCGATAGACGGGCTGGTTCCGGAGATATTTGGTCCAGGCAATCGCATCCAGGTTGATGCCCATCATCAGGTTTTGGGGATGGAGCATGTTTATGCGTTGGGCGATGTGGCCTTGATGCGAACGGAGCGTTTCCCGAACGGCCATCCGATGTTGGCACCGGTGGCCCAGCAACAAGCCCAAAACCTGGCGGCTAACCTGATTCGAAGCATGAAGCAAGGTAGCCCCAAAGCGTTCCGCTATACAGACAAAGGGAGCATGGCCACCATTGGGCGGAACAAGGCCGTTGTGGACTTGCCGGGTTTTCAGATGCAGGGTGCGCTGGCCTGGTTCATCTGGATGTTTGTGCACGTGTATTCGCTCATCGGGTTCAAGAACCGGTTGGTTGCCCTGTTAGACTGGAGCTTCTCCTACTTTACGTACGACCGTTCGCTCTCGTTGATTATCCGGCCTTTTCGGAAACCGGAAGCCACAGCTTCAAAGTAGAACCACCGTCACGCGCAAGTCAAGCTGCAGTGGAGCGCGCTTTTTTCGCCCTTTATTCACTCCCCCTCCCCCAAAAAAAAACGACCCCAATATCGGGGCCGTTCATGCGTACTCACTCAACATATATAAGGTGTACCGTCAAATCATACGATGATTTGGGGGGTTAGGTCGCGGTTGGTTAAAAACGCGGGCAGTCCACCACGCGTCTGGGTTTGGAAGAAGTAGGCAGGCAACCGAAGTACAACAGGGAGAGTTCCATGCCGCCCTTGTTGCCGCTGACCACGCTCAGGTCGTTGACGTTCACGTCGTAGCTCATGCCGAACTGAACGTTCTTGAAGTCGAAACCGATGGAGGCAATCACAGCATCTTCATTCCGGTAATAGCCGCCCAGGTAAAAGGTAGATTCTTCGCCAATGGCAAACCCAAGGCTGGTGCCCATGAGCAATTCTTCGTTTGAGCCTTCAGCCTGCGTCATGTAGAGCACGGATGGAAGCAGCACCACTTTGTTTTGGATGCCGATTTTCATGCCGCCGTGACCAACATAACGGGTGTCCAGGATGTTGTCGCCGGAGCCTTTAAAGCTTTCGGTGGGCTCGCCAATGTGGAACATGGCGGCACCAGCATACATGGTAAAACCGTCTGTGAAATTAGACGTCCAGTGGAAGCCAGCGTTGACGTCCAGGTTGGTAAAGGAATTGTCGGAGAGAATATCAGCAGTGACGGCACCGGGAATGACTCCGTTTTCGTCAATCATGTCCTCAAAGATGAACTTGCCCGGATCAAGGCGCTTTTGCACCATGCCGCCCTGAAGACCCACGGAAATGTAGTGCCGATCGCTGCCCAGCGCCTGGTGATACGCCAGGGAGAGTTGGGCGGTCAGGTTTTGCAGAATTCCATCGCCGGCGCGGTCGTTAAAAAAGTGACCACCAACGCCGAGCATGCTTCCGTTAAACTTTCCCCGGAACAAACCGGCATCAAACGAGAGGCCGTAAGTCTGGAAAGAGGAAGGACCCACTACGCTGGCCCACTGGTTGCGGTAGTTTACCGCAGCCCGGTAGGAGCAAGGCGTCATGCCGGTTAAGGCGGGGTTGAGCGTCAACGGCGAAGCCCAGAATTGGCTAAAATGCACATCCTGAGCAAACAAACCGGAAGTCAACGAGAGGCAGAGGAGAAGAGAGAGAGTACGCTTAAGGTTCATATGAGGTGAAGATCCGAATACTAAAAATAGCAAACAGCTTTAGCTTTCCTAAGCTTTTGTGGAAAAAGTTTTAGGTTTCTAACGGCCGAACCCCTTGAACAGGAGCGGGAAACGACGCATGTGGAGCGTGTGGTAAGGTTCCTGGGCGGCACCGAAGCCCTGATAAAATCTGGCCAGCCCGGGTATGGCGGAGCCTTCAAAGTCCAAAAAAACCCCATGTTGTCCTGATTTTTGCACAATCAGGGCATCAAAAACCAGTGTCATGGCCCCGTTTTGGCGAGCAGCAGGGGTGGTGGTTCCAAACAAATAAAGCGGTCCGCGGGGTGCATGCAAAAAGAACGCGCCCGCCTGCGCGGTATCAGGCGTGGCCGGATCAAAGGCCCGGATCATGGTGCCCAGCCCGCGGCTCAGGGCTTGTTCCATGATGGCTAAAATCCGATTGTATTCCTGTTTACCCAGCGCGGGCAGTTTTGGACCCTGGTGCTCGCGGATCAAGGCCAAAAGCTCGGCTGGCGCCAGGTTTTTGTCGGTCAAAAGGCCGGCTGCCTGTGCCTTTTTGAGGTTGCGGCGGGTGTTGGTTTCGTAGTTGGTTCGAAGGGCATCCGCCTCCAGGCTCAAATCCAGCGCGAAATTCGGGCGTTCGGTGCTGGACCAACCGTCGGGTAAGGTAAGGGGTGCCTCGAGTGGTAACGCGCCTTTGGTGCCACCAACAGCCAGATCAACTTTGCGAAAACGGCGCGGGATGGCGCGGAGCCATTCCCCCGTTGCCGGAACAGCGCTCTTACCCGGAGCCTCCGGATGCCGCGCAAACACCCCCAGCTGCTGGCAGAAAAAGGGCGTGTACACCCAGCGCAGGCCTGCTCGTTGCTTCCAGGGCAGCGGGAAAACGGCGTCGTAGTTGCCGTAAACCAGCCCGCCCCAGTGCTCGCTGACCAGGTCCAGGTACCACGAAAAACCGTAGGCCGTGCGACCCGCCTGTTGCACACAGGCATCCCAGGCGGCCCGGTCTATCTGCGCAGATTCGCGGTAGTGGAGCATCGCGCAAAGATAGCTGCGGGATAGCAGGGGCTTCGCCAACCGATGGCCTGGCCAGTGCATTGCCGGGAACGGTCAGTGTATTGCCGGGTCTGGCCAGTGCATTGCCGGGTCCGCCAAGTGGACCTAATTTCGCTGCGCGAACGCGAACCCCTTCGCCCGACTTATTCTCAAACGCCCCCCGCCATGAAACACATCCTTTCCAAAGACGCACCGGCCCCGATCGGGCCTTACAGCCAGGCCGTTTTGGCCGAAGGCCGCTTGTATCTGAGCGGGCAAATTGCGCTGGATCCCGCCACCGGGCAACTCGTGGAAGGCGACGTTGCCGCCGAAACCCGGCGCGTGATGGACAACATCGGCGCGGTGCTGGCCGCTGTGGGCATGAAGTTCAGCAACCTGGTCAAGTGCTCCATTTTTCTCAAGAGCATGGATGATTTTGAGGCCATGAACGCGGTGTACGGCAGCTATTTTGAGGCGGGCAAAGCACCCGCGCGTGAAACGGTGGAAGTGTCGCGTCTGCCGCGCAACGTTCGCGTGGAAATCTCCGGCATTGCCTACGGCCGCACACCGGCGTATTAGCTGACCACGAAGGCGAAACCGGATTACAGCACGCATCCGCATCCGCCGGGTTTTGGACTGTAAGGCATGACCAAAACGACGAGGGCAATGCTTGCGTCCAGGACGCCAACATAATAAATGTTATGTTTTTGGTCCTTTGTTCCAACAAAACAATTCCGGCGTAAAAGTTACCATCACATAGGCCCAACTTTGCCACAGTTGGCTGTTGCCTCCCTTTCGAATTTGTTCCATGGATTCCGTAAACAATCCATAGCTGTACCCCACATCAAGCATCGTAAAATTGTTGGGGCGGTAGCGCAGCAACCAATCGTTTTCAAACCCCAGGTATTTGTCCTGGGCCACGGAAGCACCTTCCGGAACAAAATGGTTTTGCGAATAGAATAAATGAGCATCTGCTCGAAGGGTCACTTTTGAACCCGCTTCAAAAAAGGTAAACAGGTAGGGCGCAAGGATGCCTGCTCCGTTGAGGTCGCCGGGAAAATTGGTGAAGTAGTCCATAGAGCCCAGGAAGCGATGGTTCACGCCATAGAGCGCATCAAAAGCGTGGTCACGGCTGTCGGGATTCAGACCGTTGTTGCCGCTGAATACTTCTGCACCCAGGCGAAACTTCCAGTTTTTTCCTACTGCTGTTGAAAGTTCCGGTTGAACGTACCAAGCGGCTAGCACCGTTCCCCGGTCGTTGCGGCCGTACTGGTAATACCCTGCGATGGTAGCATACCATTTGTTATGGAATGCTTCGGCCCTTCCCCCGGAAGTATGCCGCCAATGGCTAACGCGCACGGAGTCCTTGTCCTGGAACACATCAGTGCCGTGCAGCGTGGTTAGGGTAAACGTCTCACTCAGTTTGAAGTGGCCGTAGTGCACGAGCAGCGCTTTGTACTGGTCAAAATCGGGCGAAAAGTCCGTGCCGAAGAACCGTGTTTGCGCGCCAGCCTCTTGGTTAAATGCGCCGAACGCTTCCAGTTGGTACCGGGTTTTGTTCAACATGATGCGGACGCCGTCATGCGAGCCAGCGTTCTGCCGCCAGTCGTTTTGCGCAAAGAGGCGCTGGTTGTCGTACATGACGCGCTGCCGCCCGATACGCATGGACCAATCGCTGCCGAGTGAAGGCTCCACGTAGCCTTCAAAAACCTGAAATGTGCCTGAGGTGCCCCGCGGATCTTGCTCACCCCACACGCGGATGTCCTGAATGGATGTGTGAAAGCGGAACCCTTTGCGCTGGTAGCTGAGGTTTAGCCGGGTGCGGTTCTCCGTGAAGAAGGCCGCGCTGCTGCTGTCGCTGCGCAGCAGGCGGTAACCGTTTCGGAACTCAGTTCGCGGCCTGAATTCCAGCCCGATAAAAAAAGTTTCTGACGCGGTAGTATCCGCTGCTGCTGCCGTTGCGCCTGTTTCCACCACCGGGGAAAGGGCGGCGGTGCTTTGTGCCAGATCAGGCTGCGCCCAGAGTGCGCTCTGCAACCCGACAAAGAGCAGCAGCAACTGCTTTCTTATGCGTTCGCTTTTCATGAACGCGCAAAGCACGGAACTTTTCTTTGGCCTTGAAGTGACTTGTGTTACCCCCGGCTGATGCAAACCGCTGAGCAACTGTCCGCCGTTGCTTTGAAACGCTCGCCTTCTCATGGCTTCAAAACGGGTATAATAATGGAATGAGCAAAGTAGCCAGAATCCAAAGCATCAGGTTGAGCCCGGTTCCTATTCTGAGAAAGTCGGTGAATTTGTAGCCCCCAGCACCGTAAACCATGGTATTGGTTTGGTACCCGATGGGTGTCATAAAACTGGCCGAAGCCGCAAAGGTTACCGCCATAAGAAAAGGTGTGGGGTTCAATCCCAGCGATTGTGCTGTGGCGATAGCAATGGGAGCCATCAGCACTGCTGTAGCATTGTTTGACATGATTTCGGTGGTCAAGCTGGTGGCCAGGTACAAACCCGAAATGATGGCCACCGGCCCTAAACTGCCCAGCGAATCAATCAACAGGCCGGCAATGACTTCATCCAGCCCACTCCTGTCCATGGCCAGGCCCAGACTAAGTGCGCCGGCCAGCAGAAAAATCACTTTCCAATGGATGGCATCGTAGGCTTCTTCCATGGTAATACTTTTAGCCAGCAACAGCGTAACCACCCCAGCCAGCGTAGCAATTAATATGTCAAGGATGCCCAGTGAAGCCAACGTGATCACACTGGCAAACACCACCATTACCAAGGCAAAACGCTTGGGTTGAAACTCTTGCAGCGTGTTCTCGCTGAGCAACAAAAAGGGATTGTCCAGGCCTCGGAGTTGTTCCTTGAGTCGATCCATGGCAGTCCAGGGCACATCGGCAAGAATGACGTCTCCTGCTTCAATTTTAGTCTGCTCCAGATCTTCGTGCACAATGCCTTCGCGGTGGCGAATGGCCAGCGGAATAAGCTCGTATTTGCTTTGCATATCCAAGCTACCCAAGCGCTTGCCCCGAAATTGGGAGTGCGAGGTTACCACCAGTTCCACCTGGCTGGTCTTTCGTTGGCTTCCATCGGCCTGGCCAATGCGCAAGCTGTTGTCCGGCAGATCGCGCAGACTGGCTTTGAGCGACTGCACTTTTTCAGCAGAACAGGGAATCTTCAGCACATCGCCTGCGTCCAGGATAAAATCCCCATCCGGGTGGGCATACCTCCGACCAGTGGTGCGGCGCAACTCCAACACCTCCAAGTTCCATTCTTTTGAAAAACGCGTTTCGCTGATCGGTTTGCCGATTTCATCGTAATGAGGCAGGATTTCCACATCCGTGAGGTAGCCCTCCATGCCAAATTCTGACGCAAAATCCTTTGGCGCTTCCCGGTCAGGGAGCAGGGCTTTGCCGAAAAACAATAAGTAAAGAACCCCGGCAATGGTGAGCAAAATGCCCAGCGGTGTTAGTTGAAACAAGGTGAAGGCCCCTACACCAGCCTGCTCAGCCACACCACTGACCAAAATATTGGTGGAGGTGCCGATCAACGTGCAGGTTCCCCCCAGGATGGTGCCATACGATAAAGGAATGAGCAGCCGGGTAGCAGAAATTCCCGTAGTCCTCGCAATTTGAAGCACCACAGGGATAAAGACTGCCACCACCGGGGTATTGTTGATGAAGGCGGACATCACGGCCACGGTCAGAACCATAACCACCAGACCGGTTCTATAGCCTTTGGAGAACACCGCCGAAATCTTGTTCACCATGATCTGCAGCGCCCCTGATTTGAGCAAGGCCGCACTGAGCACAAACATGAACGCCACGGTCAACGTAGCTGGATTGCTGAATCCGGCAACGGCCTCGTTTGGGCTAATAACCCCCAAAAGGGCCAGGCTGGTGATAATCAGCAAGCCCACCAGGTCGATGCTCAGCCATTCTGTTATGAAAAGAAAAAGTGCTATGACAATGATTATCAGCACTTTAATTGCGTCAGGAGTCATCATGGGCTCGGTGGCTTGGTGAATTTCAGTCGCAATATAGATCAAATCCTATCTGGTAGATAGGGTAAAAGGATTTTTTCGAAAAAATTCTTCTTTTCAGCTCGTTGCACGCAAGTGGGCAGTGGCCAAGCCCCGACAACCTGGCCCTGCAACCCATCCGGCATACACTAAAGCGCTATCAGGCTTGGTCAGCCTTTGATGGACCGGATTCTTCCTGCAAGCGCGTTTCGCGATCTAAAACTTCCTGAAGCGTAGCCTGGTCCAACAGCCTGACAGTCTGATCCCGAACTTCCTGGAACACTTGGCGTATGCCGCAGGTGGCTTCGTCCCGGCATTCTTCACAACGCTCATAATACTTGTTGGTTACACAGGGCAGCAAAGCAATAGGCCCGTCAAAAAGGCGCATGATCTCTGAAAGCCTGACCTTTTCCGGGTCTCGAAGCAGGTAATAGCCGCCTCCTTTGCCTTTGCGGCTGGCCAAGATGCCCGCATTTTTGAGTTCCAGTAAAATAGCCTCCAGAAACTTGGCCGGGATATGTTCGGCCTCTGCAATGCGCGTGATGGCAATCGGTCCCTGGTCGCGGTGACGCGTTAAATACACCAGGGCATTAATGCCATATCGTGTTTTGCGTGAGAGCATAAGGCAAAGATAAAGCCGGGGGAATGGCGCAGCTGCGCCCGGCAGGTTCAGGTACGGGGCAGTGGCTGTTTGCGTCTTTTGCCGGGCAGCGTTACCGCGGTACTTCGACTAATCATCCAAACCGCGAGGAGAATGAGGGCCATTCCCCCGAAATGCATGGGCAGAAAGCGCTCCTTGTCCAGCCAACCCCATGCGATGGCCACCACCGGGATGAAATACGTGATGGAGGACGCGAAAACGACGCCGGTGCGCTGAATCATCAGGAAGTAGATCATGCTGGCCAGCGACGTGCCAAAAACGGCCATCAGCGCCACCATGCCGGTGGCCCGCCAGGCGCCTTCCTGAGTGGCCAGAGTGTCCATGATGCCGCTGAACGGCAGGGCACAGGCGGCTAAAGCCGCGATGAACAGCAGCGAAAACACCGTGATGGCCACCGCCGGCACGTCCTGCAACTTGGATTTTATGAGGTTGATGGAGGCCCCGTAACAGGTGGTGGCAATGAGCACGAAAAGCCCGTAGCGCCCGTCGCCACCGAAGTTTTCCGCGCCCGAAAGCACGATGACTACCGCCCCGGCCAGCCCCACAAAAATGCCGGCCACTCTTACGGCAGGTACCTTGAGTTTGAACAGGGCCATGCCTAGCAGCAGCGCGAACACCGGAGTTGTAGCGTTCAAAACCCCGGTCAGGCCGGAATCCAGGCGCGTCTGCGCCAACGCAAACAGGAAAGGTGGGATGCCGCTGCCCAAGATGCCCACCCCGGCAATGGCCGGAAACTTGCCTTTGGGGATGCGCTTGTACCAGAAAAAAGCCAATGGCGACAGGCAGGTTCCCGCAATAAACACGCGCAAGAGGCCTACCTGCTGCCAGCTTAGGATCTCTAAGGATTCTTTGTATAAAATAAAAATCGACCCCCAGACTACGCTTAGTAAGGCCAGAATGCCAAAATCCAGCGCGGAGGGGCTTCCGGGCGAAGGGCTTGGCGCGGGGTCGGCAGGAGTGGCGGGGTTGGCGGGCCCTGCGGGACCACTGGGGCTAGCGTTCACAGCGCCGGAGCGTTCAGCTTCTTCCACAGGTGGTCTTTGAGGGTAGAGAGCCCTTTGCCCGTAACCGAACTGAAGAACAAAACCTCGGTTTTAGGGGCTTTTTCGTGTTTGAGCGCTTCGTTCAGCTCCTTTTTGATGGCTTTTTGCAGCTCGTCATCCAGCAAGTCGGATTTGGAGATGGCCAGGATGCGGTCTTTGTGCAGCAGTTCTTTGTTAAAGGCCTCCAGTTCCTGCAGCAAGATGTGATACTCTTTGGCATGGTCCGGGCTGTCTGCCGGAACCAGAAAGAGCAACACCGCATTGCGTTCGATGTGGCGTAGAAAACGGTAACCCAGGCCCTTCCCCTGACTGGCACCTTCAATGATGCCCGGAATGTCGGCCATCACAAACGAATAATGCTCGCGGTAGGGCACAATGCCCAGGTTGGGCACGAGGGTGGTGAAGGCGTAATCGGCGATTTTGGGCTTGGCGGCCGTGATGGAAGCCAGCAGGGTGCTTTTGCCCGCATTGGGAAAGCCCACCAGCCCAACGTCTGCCAGCACTTTGAGCTCCAGGATGATCCAGTGCTCGGTGCCCTCTTCGCCCGGCTGGGCATAGCGCGGACTTTGGTGCGTGGAGCTTTTGAAGTGCGTATTGCCCTGGCCCCCCCGCCCCCCGCGCAGCAGCACCACCTTTTGCCCTTCTTCGGTGATCTCCGCAATGACCTGGGTGCTGCCGTCCAATCGGGCGACGGTGCCCAGCGGTACGTCCAGAATGATGTCGTCGCCGTCGGCGCCGGTGCAATTGCTTTTGGAGCCATTAACACCGTCGCCGGCATAGACGTGCTTGCGGTACTTCAGCGAGAGCAGGGTCCACTGCTGTTTGTTCCCGCGCAGGACGATGTGGCCCCCCCGCCCCCCGTCCCCCCCGTCCGGACCTCCGCGGGGATTCAGGCGGCTGCGAAAGAAATGGGCGCTCCCCGCCCCCCCTTTTCCGGAGCGGCAACAGATCTTGACGTAATCAATAAAGTTCTGTTCCATGGCAAGGGGTGGAGCCGGGGCTCGGGCTTTTAGGAGTACCCTTAGAGCAAACGGTCGATTTGCTCGCTGAGACTGTTGAAAATAGCCTCCACCGACCCTTCGCCCGGCAACAATACAAAGCGGTTGCTGGCTTTGTAGTGATTGGCCACAGGCGCAGTTTCGTTTTGGTACACCTGGTAGCGGTTGCGGATGATGGATTCGTCGCGGTCGTCCGAGCGGCCTGAACTTTCGCCCCGGCTGAGAATGCGGCGGGTGATTTCTTCTTCGGATACGTCCAGGGCTAAAACCCCGGCAATCTGCGTGTTTTTCAGCGACAACAGGTTGTCCAGCGCTTCGGCCTGCGGTTGGGTGCGGGGAAACCCGTCAAACAGGTAGCCCTTGACCACGTTGGAGGTGGCGTCAATTTTGTCGCTGATCATGCCGATGATGACCTCGTCGGGCACCAGCAGGCCTTCGTCAATAAAGCGTTTGGCTTCCTTGCCCAGGGCGCTTTCGCGGCGCAGTTCTTCGCGCAGCATGTCACCGGTTGACAGGTGCAAAAGGTTGTATTTCTCGGCTACCCTGGCTGCCTGGGTGCCCTTGCCGGACCCGGGAGGACCGAAAAGTATTAAGTTGAGCATCAGCTTGTAAGCGTGGCTGGTTGATTAATCAGCAGGCGAAAATACGACAATAGGGCGTGAGTGCGGCGCAAAGAATCGCGCTGCGCGTGGCAATACCCGAAACTACCCCTATGGCTTAACCCGGTAGATCTTGTCGTCGCCGTCCTGTGACCGCCCGCGGCCATCGCGGTTGGAGCTGCAGAAGTACACGCTGCCGTCGGGGCCCAGCAGCACATTTCGCAGCCTTCCGAGGCTGTTTTGGAACCAAATGGCGCTGGTTTTGCCCGTTTTTAGGTCGAAAAGCTGCAAATGCTGCCCGCGAAGGCCCGCAGTGATTAAATGGCCTTCCAACGGTCCCCATCCGCTGCCGCGCAGCACCGCACAGCCGCCCGGTGCCCAGGTCGCTTCGCCCGAATGGGCCAATGGCAGCAGGCAACCCTCGCGGGTTTGGTCGCCGATGACGTGCGGCCAGCCGTAATTGCCCCCTTGTACGATGCGGTTCACTTCGTCGTGGCAGCACCAGCCGTTGATTTCGCCGGATGGGCCGTGCTCGGTGGCGTAAAGGTTGCCTTCGGCGTCCCAGGCCAGCCCTTGAATATTGCGGTGGCCGAGGCTGTACACCAGGGAGATCCCCTCCACCGCCGCTCCGTCCCGGGTCATGCGCAGCACTTTGCCCCCAAGGCTGTTGGGGTCCTGGGCACTGAAGGGGTCGCGGCCGTCGCCGGTGCCAGCGTAGAGGTAGCCGTCCGGCCCAAAGCGGATGACCCCGCCGTTGTGGTAGCGCGCCTTGGGAATGCCCGTTAACAAGACCTGGTCTTCGCTGAGCACATCGCCTTCCAGCCGCATCCGCACGATTCGGTTGCCCTCCGGCGTCGTTTCATACAAGTAGAGGTAGGGGAAGGCACCCCCGCCTCCGCCGCCCGCAAACTCCGGATCCAGCACCATACCCAGCAAGCCCCCTTCGCCCTGGTTCAGGGCCGGGCGGCGGGCCAATTCGGTCTGCTTTCCGGTGGAAGGGTCTATGCGGGTGATGCGGCCGTTCCGCTCCGCCACCAACAACTGTCCATTGGGCAGAAGGTCCATGCCCCAGGGAACATCCAAGCCAGTGGCGATGATTTCCAATTCGGGTTCCGGGAACGTGCCACCGTCCGCTGGCTTGCCTTCAGCCGCAGCGTCGCTGGCGGGCATGCCAGAATCCTGCGCGGAGTGCGTGAGCCCTTCGCCCGCAGGGGATTGGCCACTCCGGCAAGCCAGCAACATGGCCAGCAAAATCAACGCGGGTGCCTGCATGCCTTAAAGTTCCGAATTCTGCGGCGGTTAGCCTCCGCTGGCGCAAAGCGCCGACTCCACCCCAACCCCTACTTTTTCTTTTTCCCCTTGGCAGCCTTTTCGGGGGCAAAGGGTGCACCCGAAGCATCCGGTGCCGCATGGGTCAGGTCAAAATAGATCTGCTTGGCCTCGTAAATGGGCGAAGGCCGGATGCGGAACACCTGGCAGTTTTCGTCGCGGGCGTCGCCGGTAAAGCCTGGAATACCCAGAAATCGCATGGTTTCCAGCGCGTCTTTGGCGCACAAAACCTGAAAGGCTGTGCCGCAGCCCGCACCGTTTCCTGAAGACAAGACAGCCTCTAACAGTTGCGCGTAGCGGTTTCGGTAACTGATGGCTTCAAGACTGAGGGTATCCTGCAAAAACAAACCAAGTCCCTTAAAATAATTGGCGGCCAAATCTGTAGGTCGAAGGGCCAGGATGCTGTCGCAGCGAGCTACGAGCGCGCCCGCCCGCTCCGGGCTCATCAATTTGGCCAGGTCGCGGGAATTGACCTGATCGCGGGTTTCATGCCCATCCTGAAAAGCCGAACCATAATAAAGATTACGGTAGTCTTCCGAGCTCAGGTCCTCGCCATTTTCCAGGCGTTTGCTCAATTGTTCGTAAGCCATTCGACCTGCAGGCCCTTCAAACTTGGCAGCCACGGCCTCCATGTCCACGGGCCGATAGGGCTGCTGGGCCATTGCGGTCAACGACGCTATGGCAAACGCAAAAGTCAGCGCTGCCCGGTAAGTAGCCATGAGCGCCAAAGCAGGCGCAGGCCGAAGCGGCCGGAAAATGTTCAACAAGGGAAATGTTTTCACGCAGAAACGATCTTGTAAATATCCCGCAAATTGCGCCCCCGACCGTTGAAATCAAGGCCGTAGCCCAGCAAGAATTCGTTCGGCACTTCGAACCCCACATAATCAATGTGCAGCGGTACTTTCAGCGAATCGGGCTTGAGCAGCAGCGAAGCTACCCGAATGCTCGCAGGATTTTTGGCCTGCAGTTCGGTCAAAATCCCGGACATGGTCAGGCCGCTGTCCACAATGTCTTCGATGATGATCAGGTCGCGGCCCTCCACGTTTTCTTTGAGTCCTAAGAGGGTGTTCACTTGTCCCGTTGACGCGGTGCCCTCGTAGCTGTTCAACTTCACAAAGGTGATTTCGCACTGGATGGCCACATGCCGAAACAGGTCGGCGGCAAACATAAACGCACCGTTGAGCACAGCAATGAAAAGCGGCCACTTGCCCTCGTACTCCAAGTTGATTTGCGCGCCGATGGTGCGCACGCGCTCTTCGATCTCGCTTTCAACCAGATACGGCTCAAAAGTGTGCTCCCAAACGCGGATGGTGTTGGTCATGCCGAAAGTTAGGAAAAGCCCGCAAACTCTTGCGTTGCGCGGGATGCAAGGGCCCAACATTGGCGCATCGCGCTCAGCAGTTTTCGGGCGAAGGGTCCTCGCTGTACGCAAGGATATCGCCGGGCTGACAGTCCAGTGCTTTGCACACCGCTTCAAGCGTGCTGAAGCGGATGGCCTTTGCTTTGCCGGTTTTTAAGATGGAGAGGTTGGACAAGGTAATGTCCACGCGCTCCGACAGCTCGTTGAGCGACATCTTTCGCCTGGCCATCATCACATCCAGGTTGACAACAATGGGCATGGCTTAAACAGTTAGCTCGTTCTCGGTCTGCAACTCCACGCCTTTTTGAAGCACGTTTGCGATGATGAAGATGATGCCGGCCAGGAAAAGGAATTCCCCGCCGTCCCATTGCTGGGGAATGGCGTAGCCTTTTTTCTGCAGCCATTCTGCATACCCGGTCACCATGATGGCTAAAAATCCCGCCCCCAGGGCTACATGGCTGATTCGAGTCACCTGCCGCACGATGGCGGCGTCGAAGGGCTTCTCGTATTTAAACGAGCCCATAATAACGGTGACCAGGTACGCCATGTAGGTCTTTAGCCCGCTGAGCAAAACGATGCTGGTGGCCATGTTCACATAAAACAGCAGGTTGCTGGCTTGTAAGCCGGGAAGGTTGATGTCCAGATACATGTACGGCACCACCTCCGGTCCCTTGATCAAACTGGCCACGAAGGTGGTTAGAAGGCCTCCGGTTTCAATGCACAGGCCAATAAATACGATCCAAAAAAGCACATGCACGGCATTCAAGACAAAAGTGCGGGAGATGTTCATGGGGCAAAAGTTTAAAGGATGCCCGACGAAGATCGGCAATATTTTATTGATAAACAACAAAAAATTGCTGTTTAGCGAAAGAGTGCCTTAGGCAGGGTTCTGGCGTATCAACCGCTTGGTCAGCACCTCAAAGCGCCAGAACATAGCCGCAGCGGCTGCGGTGAGTCCGGTCAGGTAGCCGTACCAGATGCCGGGCGGACCAAAATCGAGCACAAAAGCAAAGAGGTAGCTGCACGGCAGCGCGATGACCCAGTACGCCACCATGGCAATCCACATGGGAATTTGCACATCGGCCAGGCCGCGCAAGGTGGAGATGGTAACCATCTGCAGGCCGTCGCTCAGTTGGAACAGCGCGGCCACTATGAGCAGCCCTGACGCGATGGCCAGAACTTCCGGATCATTGACGAACAAGCTCGGCAGCCAGTTTCGGAAAATAGCAAAGGTTATGGCGGTGAACCCCATAAACGCCAGTACCAGCCTGAATGCCGAATGTCCGGTTTTGCGCAGTTCCTCGTAGCGGTGTTGCCCGTGAAAATTGCTGACCATAATGGTTGAAGCCGTGCCGATGCCGCTGGCGGCCAAAAAAGTAATGGCGGCCAGGCTGATGGCAATCTGGTGCGCCGACAACGGCACTGCGCCAAGCCAGCCCATCATGATGGCGCCGAGCGCAAAGGCCGCGACTTCCATAAAATATTGCAAACCCACCGGCAACCCAATTCGACCTATTTCTGTTAACACGGGCCAGTTGGGACGGAAGCGGCGCATACCCGCATAGAAAGGCCGCAACCCCTTGTTGTAATAGAGGTAAAGTGCCAGCCCAATAAACATGCAGCAGCGCGCAATTAGCGTGGCCAGTCCCGCACCGTTAACGCCCATGGGCTCGAGCCCGAACTTGCCGTAGATGAACACCCAGTTCAGGAAAATATTGAACATGTTCCCTGTTAAGCTGATGACCATCGGCGCAATCGTCTGCCCCATGCCCTCCAGAAATTGCTTAAGCCCGGAAAAGGCCAAAACCGGCAACAACGACAGCGAGATTAAATAATAATACGGAATGGCCACATTCACCACGCCTTGCTCCTGACCCATGTGCGGCATAAAAACCACCATGCCCAGGTTGAGCAAGGTGAA
Organism: Bacteroidota bacterium; assembly: GCA_016124275.1. Taxonomy (GTDB): domain Bacteria; phylum Bacteroidota; class Bacteroidia; order Chitinophagales; family BACL12; genus WGOA01. The sequence goes on along the minus strand of WGOA01000004.1, from coordinate 26,461 downwards.
CAGCACGCCGGCACAAATATTAAACAGCAACCCCTGTTGCATGAGGTTGCGGCATTTATCCAGGTTCTTTTCGCCAAAGGCTTTGCCCACCAGCGGGGTCAATCCGCCGCTGAGACCCAGCCCAAAAATGAACAGAAAAACAAATACGTTATTGGCCAGCGTAACACCCGCCAGCTCAATTGTGCCGAGCTTGCCCACCATGACCGTATCGGCCACATTGGTCATCATATGCCCCACCTGCCCCAGGCTGACCGGAACGGCCAACCGGATAAGTTTCCGGTAGTAGTATCGACTTTCCTGGGAAAACATGGGTAGTCATCGGGCGAAGGGCGGGGTGACGCGGCGCGGGGATTGGAGCGGCAAAGATAGTTCAAGTCGGCCATGCCTTTATCGGTGCAGAACTTAATCAAATGTTAAATCTGCGTTTGCTGTTGTGCGGCATGAACTACCCGAAAAGACGGAATGAATCGGGTGCTGAAACCCCTTGTCGAGCGATATCTTTAGCCTTTTATAACCGCTTGATCGTTGCGCTTCATGGCCTTATCTGCAAACTTTTAACCCATTACGCAGACCTTCAGCTTTGTGATGGACGGTTTCCGCGAAATGCTGAATAGCCTGGGGGAATCTGACATTGCCCGGCATCTGCTGTTGGCCGGACCGGATGAAGACACGGCATTGACTGCTCTGCCTGAGCATCTGCACGCCAAGGCTATCCAGGCCCACAGCATGGTTTTTCAAATGCTGAATATGGTGGAAGAGAATGCGGCAACGCAGTACCGGCGAAAGTTGCAGGGCAAGGCGGGGACAGCGGCCCTTCGCGGGTCCTGGGCGGAGACCTTTAAACAGTTGAAAGAAAACGGCTGCCCTTCGGCCAACATTCGCGCGGCGCTCGCCAGTATTGACGTGCAACCGGTCCTGACAGCCCACCCGACTGAAGCCAAGCGGGTAACCGTGTTGGCCATTCACCGGGAGTTTTACCTGGTGTTGGTGCGGCTGGAGAATCCGGTGTGGTCGCCGGCGGAGCGGACCCGCATTCGCCGCGATTTGCTGACCCTGCTGGAGCGCTGGTGGCGAACGGGCGAGATCTACCTGGACAAGCCCAGCATCAGCGATGAGCGCAACAACGTGGTGCACTATTTCACGCGCGTTTTTCCAGAAGCCCTCCGCGAAGTGGATGCGCATTTGCTGGAGGCCTGGGAGGAAGCCGGATTTTCGCGCAATGATCTGAGCGAGCCCGGGCATTTTCCGCGGCTCAGCTTTGGGAGCTGGGTGGGTGGTGATCGCGATGGGCACCCCCTGGTAACGGCCCAAATCACGGCCCGCACCCTGCAGGTGCACCGCAGGGAAGCGCTGGCACTTTGCAGCAGAGCGCTGGAGTCGCTCGGTGCGCAACTCAGCCTTTCGCCCGCTGAAGTTTCCGTTCCACAGCTTTTGCAGCAGGCCCTTTCGGAAACTGCGTTGCTGTTGGGCGAAGGGGCTCATGCGGCGCTGGAGCGAAATCCGCGCGAACCCTGGCGGCAGTTCGTCAACCTGATGCGGCTGCGGCTGGAGCGAAGCGCGCAGGATCACAACCTGCCGGGGGCCTATCCGGATGCCAGCAGCCTGTGCCGCGACCTGGCCTTGTTGCGGCAAAGCCTGCTGGATGTTGGCGCTGGCAGGCTTGCCCGACACTTGGTGTTGCCGTTGGAACGTCAGGTGCAGGCTTTTGGCTTTCATTTGGCCCGCCTGGATGTACGCCAGAACAGTGCCTTTCACGACCTGGCCGTGGAGCAATTGCTGGCCGCGGCCGGAGTTGCCGACACCAATTTTGGCAGCTGGCCGGAGCCGCAGCGTCTTGCCTTTCTGGAAGCAGAGTTGGCGCATCAGCGACCCTTCGCCGCGCCGGGCGCCAAGTTGGGCGAACATGCCGAAGCGGTGCTAAGCGTTTATAGCGTGCTGCGTGAGCATAGCCTTGCTTATGGAACAGCGGGCATTGGCTCGCTGATTGTGAGCATGACCCGCAGTTTGAGCGATCTGCTGGTGGTCTATCTCTTTTTGCGCGAAGCCGGCCTTTCCGATTCTCCCTGGCCGGTGGTTCCCCTGCTGGAAACCATCGGCGATTTGCAGGCAGGCGAAGGCATCCTGGACGCTTTTCTGAGCCATCCGCTCACGCAGAAACGCCTGCAAAGCCAGCCCGAGCCTGTTCAGGAGGTGATGCTGGGCTACAGCGACAGCAACAAGGACGGCGGTATTTTGGCCAGTCGCTGGCATATTTATTCGGCGGAAAGGCGGCTGTCGGCAGTGGCAGCAGGGCACGGCGTCAGCCTGCGCTTTTTTCACGGCACTGGCGGCACCATCAGCCGCGGCGGCGGCAAGCTGCATCGCTTTTTAGAGAGCATGCCGGACAAGAGCGTCCACTCCGGCCTGCGGATTACCGTGCAGGGCGAAACCATTGCGCAGCAATACGCCAATCGCCTGACGGCCACCTACAACCTGGAAATGCTGCTTTCGGGAACGCTGCGCCAGGTAGCTATGGGCAGGTTCTGAGATAAGCCTGCGCAAGGAACGGAGGCCCTTCGCCCGACACCGCCGCAACCGGAATGGCCCCTTGCCGCCCTGGAGAAATTGGCGGCGCTGTCCTGGCAACAGTACCGGCAACTGGTGGAGCACCCGGATTTTCTGGCTTTTTTCCAGCAGGCTACCCCGATTGATTTGCTGGAGCACAGCAAAATTGGCTCAAGACCACCGCGCAGAACGGGCAAGCGAACGCTGGGCGACCTGCGGGCCATACCCTGGGTGTTCAGTTGGGCCCAGTCGCGTTTTCATTTAACCGGATGGTACGGCGTGGGAACGGCCCTGAAGCGGCTGCACGACGAAGATACTAATTCCTATGATTTGCTGCGCGAAGTAGCCAACCGCTGGCCTCTGCTCCGCTACGCGTTGATTCAGGTGGAGACCAACTTGTTGAGCGCCGACCCTGCGGTGATGCAACACTATGCTTCCATGGTCAGCGACGCGCAGGTTCGTTCCACCATGATGAACCTTATGCTTGAAGAGCACGCCTGCGGCCTGGAGCACATTGCGGCCTTGCTCGGCGGCAGCGCCGAAGAGCGCCGCGAAACGCAATTGTACAACCGGGCCATGCGCGGTTCCGGTTTGAAGGCTCTTCATGCCCTGCAAATTGAGTACCTGAAACGCTGGCGGGAAGCCGGGCCAGGCTCTGAGCAGGGGACTGGGTCGGGTTCCGGTACCGGCCCTGGGCAGGGTGCATCGCAGCTTCCTGTGTTGCTGCTGTTGGTCAATGCCATCTCTGGCGGATTGCGGAATACGGGGTAAGTGGGTGGAGGCTTGACTTATCGTGGTACTCTGTCCATGCCGTATCTTCGACAGCGGGAAGAATGATCTGCGATTTTCCGGAAATGACGCTATCAGCCGAAGAATTTAAAACCTTGCTATCCGCACCAGAGTCAGACCTTCTGGAGCGCAAACGGGACATGTCGGGCTCGGCCTCCCGGGCTATTCGCGAAGCCATATGTTCCTTTAGTAACGATATGGCTGGTCATGGAACTGCCGGTCATATCCTTATTGGGCTTGACGATTCGGGGAAGCCTTCTGGCTTAATCGTAACCGATGCACTTTTGAGGCAATTGGCTGACATCCGTTACGATGGCCAAATTGTGCCGCCACCGGCCATGTTTGTAGAACAATACGAGGAAGATGGTTATGCCTATGCCCTGGTAACTGTGTTACCGGCTGATTCCCCGCCCGTGCGCTATCAGGGCAGGATATGTGTCAGGATAGGTCCAAGACGTGGATACGCGGATGCGCAAGAGGAGCGGATCCTAAACGAGCGGCGGCGATTTCGCGATAAACCTTTTGATGTACAACCCGCACTTGGGTCAACCCTTGCTGACCTGAGCACCCTGCGTTTTTTAGAAGAGTATTTACCTAAAGCGGTGCATCCCGATGTGTTGGCTCAGAATGAGAGAACACTGGAGCAAAAGCTGGCTTCTACCAAAATGGTTCGGCTTGCGGAAGATCCCGTGCCAACGGTTTTGGGTATGCTTGTGCTCGGTCGTACTCCCAGAGAACACTTGCCGGGAGACTACATACAATTTCTGCGAATTGATGGGGAACAATTGCACGACCCGGTGGTGGATGAGTTGTTCATCGAAGGATCGATAGTGGATCTTGTACGGCGTGCCGAAGAGAAGGTAGAGGCCAACAATCGCGTTCAGGTACGTTTCGCCGATGTGGTAACCGAGCAAAGAAAATCGCTGTACCCACTAGCGGCAGTTCAACAGTTTCTTCGGAATGCCGTTTTGCACCGCAACTATGAAGGCACAAATGCCCCCGTTCGAGTCTACTTTTTCAATAACCGGCTGGAGATTACAAGCCCCGGAGGCCCATACGGCCAGGTAAATGCAAGCAATTTCGGCAGTCCAGGCATAACGGATTATCGCAATCCGAATCTGGCAGAAGCCATGAGGGCCTTGGGATTAATTCAGCGATTCGGCGCAGGAATTGCCCTGGCTCAAAAATACCTACGTGAAAACGGCAATCCCGAGGCAACGTTTGAGGTAACGGATCAATGGGTAAAGGTGGTGTTGAAGATATCTGCAGTTTTATGAAAACAATGTTAATTCGATTACCCGGCTTTATAGACTCAGTTGGTATACCGTTTTATAATCCGGAGTTTGAACCATGGACGGCACATTCGAGACCAAAAATTTGGAATAACAAGGACGCGATAAGTCTCCATGGAAAAGCATCAGTAGGTGAGCTAGGTTGGGTTGATTCACTAAAACCTGATTGGGATGCTGCCTGGGTTTATAAATCTAAATGGATTTCTACAAGAGCCCAAGGTGTCTTGGGATGTGGTAGCATGGCGAGGCCATGAAGTAAGGTTTTATGAATGTAAGCAACCGGGTAAAGACAGCCTCAAGCCCTCTCAATTGAGTTTTTTGGCAGCAGCACTGCGTTTAGGCCTTCCAGCTGCATCTTTTGGCGTGATGGAATGGAAGTTTAAAAAATAGGATAGGTAGAGTTAAGGGGAGTTCCCTGCCATAGCCTCGTATCTTCGTTTTATGCCCAAGACCTTTCTCCTAATCGCAGCTGCCTGGTTCGCTGCTTGTTTACCCGCCGCTGCCCAAACCCCCACCCAGGAATACCTGGTTGGCGCCACGCTCTACACCCAAAGCGCTGCGGAGTACCGTGCGCTTTGTTACCAGGCTTACAACCTGGCCGAGCTGCGGTTGCTGGAAGCGCTTCGACGCAATCCTGCCCGCCCTGCAGTGATCCTGGACCTGGACGAAACCGTGCTGGACAACAGCGCTTACACCGGCTGGCAAATTGCTACCGACCAGCCTTACAGCCCCGACACTTGGGCGCGCTGGACCGAGCTTGCTGCCGCTCCCTTGGTACCCGGAGCCGCACGCTTTCTTCACCTTGCGGACAGCCTGGGCGTGACCTTGCTGTATGTCAGCAACCGCTTAGAAAACGAACGCGACGCCACCCAGCGCAACATGCAAGCGCACGGCTTGCCGCAAGTGCAGCCAGACCATTTCTTCCTCAAAAGCAGCAGCTCCGATAAAACGGAGCGCCGGGCCGCCATTATCGCTCAAGGCTACGACATACTGCTCCTCATTGGCGACAACCTCGGCGACTTCGACGGCCAGTGGGAAAAACTGCCCAACCCCATCCGCAACGAGCGCGCCGATGCTGTCCGCGACCAATTTGGCAGCCGCTACATCGTGCTGCCCAACGCCATTTACGGCACCTGGGAAGGGGCGTTGTACCAATTCAACTGGAGTGCCAGTCCAGGGGAAAGGGATTCGATGCGCAGGGCTGGTTTGCGTGCAGTGGAGTTGGAGTGACGGGCAACTCAGCGTTGTAGCCCTTAACTTTCATCAGGTATGGCTTCTTTTACCCCCTTCCACACCTCCGTCGCCCTTCCCTACCAGCTCTACAACAGCTTGTTCCTGACGCTGCCCTTCGAAACGATTTACGAAACGGGTACGCTATTGCCGCTGCTGAGCCGGGCTTGCGAAACGGGCTACGAGAAAAAGCAGAGTCCGGCAGACATCTTGAATCGCTTCAGGAAAGAACACGCGGCGCAGACCGATGAAGCGGCCTACCACGGGTTGTTGTTTCAATTCATTCAGTACGTGGAGCGGCAGGTGGTGTTGTTTGATGCGCTGGAGGATGCGGCCTTTGCGCGGCTCAACGATCTGGACGGTGAGGGCACCATTCCGGCGCTCAAAGACAAGGCGGAGTTTCGCCAAAAGTTGAGCGAATTGCCAGCGCAGTTGCGCGATTTCCGGTTGCGCATTGTGCTCACGGCGCACCCGACGCAGTTTTACCCGGGGCCCGTGCTGGGCATCATCACCGATCTGGACCAGGCCATTCAGGCCAATGACCTGACGGCCATTAACAGCTTGTTAATGCAATTGGGCAAGACGCCCTTCATCAAAGCCGAGAAGCCCACGCCGCTGGATGAGGCCACGAGCCTGATCTGGTACCTGGAGAACGTTTTCTACCATACAGTTCCTTATGTTTTAGGTCGAATGGCTGAAGCGATTACTACGCTACAGCAACCGGTTAGCCCAGCCGATTTGTCGGGCATGGTTCAGATGGGCTTCTGGCCCGGCGGCGACCGCGACGGCAATCCTTACGTGAACAGCAGCATCACCGTGCAGGTGGCGGCACAGTTGCGGCAGGCGGTGCTGCGCAGTTACCGCGCGGACATTCGGGGGTTGCGCCGCCGCCTCACGTTCAAACACGTAGAGCCCCGCATGGCGGCGGTGGAGTTGCGCTTGCTGCGCACCATTCGCGCTGAAAAAGACGCCTACCGCGACAGCAGCGAGTTGCTCGCCGAGCTGGACCAGGTGCGCGACATCCTGCTGGCCGAACACCAGGGCCTGTTTCTGGATCGGCTGGACGAATTTCGCACCCGGGTGCGCGCGTTCGGGTTCCATTTTGCCGCGCTGGACATTCGCCAGGACAGCCGCATCCACGGCCGCGTCATGGAGGCGCTGTATTCGGGCCGCACAAAAGGTAAGGTTAGTTATGCTAAGCTTTCTCCGGGCGAAAGGCTTTCGTTCCTGGAGCAATTCCGCGGCAGTTTCCAACCCGCCGAACTCAGCGAACCCGTGGAGCGCGACGTGCTCGAAGCCCTTCGCGACCTGCGCCAGATCCAGAAAACCAACGGCGAAGCAGCCTGCCAACGCTACATCATCAGCAATTGCCGGGGGGCGCACAACGTGCTGGAGGTTTTGGCCATGGCCCGGGCTGTTGGCTGGAAAGCGCCAATTCCGCTGGATGTGGTTCCGCTTTTCGAAACCGTGGACGACCTGCAAGCCGCCCCGGAGGCCATGGAAAGTTTGTACATTAACAAGACCTATCGCAAGCATTTGGGCGAGCGCGGCATGCGCCAAACCATCATGCTCGGCTTTAGCGACGGCACCAAAGACGGCGGCTACCTGATGGCCAACTGGTCCATTTTCCGGGCCAAAGAAGCGCTGACGCAGGTTTCCCGGCAACACGGGGTAAGCGTGGTTTTTTTCGATGGAAGGGGCGGGCCCCCAAGCCGCGGCGGCGGCAATACCCACCGCTTTTACGCGTCGCAGGGCAACCGCATTGAGAGCCGCGAGATTCAACTCACAGTGCAGGGACAGACCATCAGTTCCAACTTCGGCACGTTGCGCTCGGCGTCGTACAACCTCGAGCAACTGCTCAGCGCCGGCATCGAGCAAAACCTCTATTCGCCCGAAAAAGAAAGCCTGAGCGAGCCGCAGCGGTTGCTGATGCAGGACTTAGCAGAACGATCGTTCCAATATTACCAGGCCTTCAAACAGGACCCGCTGTTTTTGCCTTACCTGCGCGATGTCGGGCCGCTGGAGTATTACGGGCAGACGAACATCGGCTCGCGGCCGAGCCGCCGCAGCAAGGGCGGTGAGTTGAAATTTGAAGATTTGCGCGCCATTCCGTTTGTGGGCACCTGGAGCCAGCTCAAGCAGAATGTTCCGGGTTTTTACGGCATCGGCTATGCCATGGAGCATTATGAACAGGCCGGACGATTGGACGAAGTGAAGGCGCTTTATCGCGATTCGGCTTTTTTCCGCACTCTGGCCGACAATTCTATGATGGCACTGAGCAAGTGCTTTTTTCCGCTGACGCGGCACCTGGCCCGGCACCCGGTTTACGGAGAGTTCTGGAAAGGCATCCACCGCGAGTTCGAATTGTCGCGGCGCTTGCTGCTGGCCGTGTCGGATCTGCCTGAGCTCATGGCCAATACCCCTGCCAACCAAGCGTCGGTCCGGCTCCGGGAGCGGATCGTCCTTCCCCTGCTGACCATTCAGCAATACGCGCTGGAACGTTTGCGCGAAGAGCGCGATGCCCTGAACCCGGCGCAGGAAAAGGCGCTTCGGCAACTAGTGCTGCGCAGCATGTACGGCATTATCAACGCGGGGCGGAATTCGGCGTAGGGGGGGCTTACTTCCCCACAACCAACACCTGCCCAATCTTGATGGTGTTGTCTGGCAATTGGTTCCAGCTGCGCACCTGATCTACGCTGACGCTGTAGCGGCGGGCGATGCTGTAGAGCGTCTCGCCCTGGGCTACGGTATGTTGGCTCATCGGGAGGGCCAAGGCCGCGGGGGCGGGTTGTGCAGCGGGTTTAGCGCCGGGTTGTGCTGCTCCTGCTTTTGGGGTTGCCGTGGATGCAGGGGAAGGGCTTTTGGCAGTGGCCACAGCTGGTGCGGACGCGGACGCTGAAGCCGCCGTGGAAGCCGCCGTAGAAGCTGGCGCAGAAGCCTGGGTCGGAGCCGGAACTGGAATAGCCGGAGCGGGTCGCTGGGACGAAGCCTGCACTTGCGGGCGCACCGGGGTGCTGGACGACGCGGGCAAGGAAGTGCCTACTCCTGCAGTAGCAAGCCGGGCCTGATCGGGTTTGGCGCTGCCCGCCGGCGCCGCCTTCGGCGGGCGCGCGGCTTTGCTGCGCAGGTAAATGGGCTGGCCGGCGGCGGGCACGAAGCCTTCGGTCACAAGGTTGCGGCGGGCCAAAACGTCCAGGAGCACACCGTGCTGTTGCGCGATGTCGCGGAGCGATTCCCCCGCTTTGCTCAGGTGCACTTTTTCGGTGGCCTTGCGGCGCTTGGGCTTCAGGAATACTTTTTCGCCTTCGGTCAGCGCGTAGTCGGGTTCAAAATCGTTGTAGTCGCAGAGGCGCACGAGCGGCACGTCCTGGCGGGCGCTGATGTCCTTGGGATATTCTCCATCATGCGCCAGCACAGTGGGAATTCGGTTAAACCAGAACACTTCGGATGAAACGGCCGGTCCCGGCGTGTCCGGAGCACCGGGCTTGCGGCGACCGCGAGCCGAAGCCAACTGGCGGTTGTCGTAGCGGTCGTATTCGTCCAGCGCGTAGTCGCGAATGAGCTTGATGAGCAGGTCGGCGTACTTGGGGTTGGTGGCGTAGCCCGCCTTCTTCAGGCCGTGAGCCCAGCCCTCGTAGTCGTCGCTCTTTAGGTCGAAAAGCCCCGCGTAGCGATCGCGGGAGGTCAGAAACTCGCTGTGGTCGGCCCAGGAATCGGCCGGATCGTTGTACTGCCTGAAGCACTCGCCGGGAGCGTCATCGTCGTAGTACACCTTTTTACCGGTCCACTCCTTGTGGCATTTTATGCCGAAATGGTTGTTGCTCTTGCGCGACAGTTCGCTGGTGCCCGCCGCACTCTCCAGAATGCCCTGCGCCAGCGAAATGGACGCGGGAATGCCGTGTTCCTGCATACTTTCCACAGCAACCGGCCACCATTCGTCCACATAACTGCGAATGGTGGTGGTGTTGTACTGGGCAGCAAGGGGCTGCACGGCTCCAAACAGCAAAAAAAGCACCCAAATCGGGGCTTTGGCGGGTATAAATGGGCCGGAATGGGTCTTCCGTGAAAAAGTGCGCACGAACATGGGGGCAAAATACCTCACAATCAGGCCTTTACAAGGATGCGGCGCTGATGCAATTTCCACACCGGAAGGCCGCCTATCCTTTTTTTCGGGCAATCATCAGGCCGTCCCGCACGGGGAGCAACACCTGCTCCACTCGATCGTCAGCGGATACCTTTTTATTGTACGCGTGCAGTGCGGCCGTCTCGGAATCGTGCGATTCCGGGGCATCCAGCACATGGCCGCTCCACAAAACATTGTCTGCCACGATAAAACCGCCGGGCCGGACGCGGTCAAACACCAGATCGTAGTAGTTTGCGTAGTTCTCTTTGTCGGCATCAATGAACACCAGGTCGAAGGGCCCGCTCAGGGTTGCAACCAGCTCCATGGCATTTCCCAGGTGAAAAAACACTTTGCTTTCCGCGCCTGCCTCGCGGATAAAACGCCGGATGCGTGCCTCCATGGCCGGGTTGATATCCAGCGTGTCCACCCGCCCGCCGGGAGCCAGCCCTTCGGCCAGGCACAAGGCAGAATACCCCGTAAACGTGCCGATTTCCAGCACGCGCTGCGGCCGCAGCATCCAGCTGATCATGGACAGCACGCGCCCCTGCAAATGCCCGCTGAGCATTTGCGGCAGCTCGGCTTCGCGGTGGGTTTCGGCGTTGAGTTGCGCCAAAACGGCTGGTTCAGGCTGGCTGTGCGACGTGGCGTAGGCTTCAATTTCGGGTGGAAGGAGGTTCATGGTCGGTCAAAGGTTTGCGATGCCCTGGGGTTTATGCATGCTGCGGGGCTCAAGAAGGCGAAAAATCGCCGATCAACGTGAACGCAACGTTAAGTTTATCCACGTCAGGCAACAAAGAACGCTCAATTTACCGCGCTCCCGCTCGGTTTTATGTAATTTGGCGGCCTTCATGAGCCGCCGATCTTCCGCCTTAGCCGCCCCGTTGCTTGCGGGTCTTTTGGCCCTGTTGCTGCCCGCAGACCACCTGCGCGCGCAGTTGCTGCCTTCGTTCGGCGATTCGCGGACGGGCACTACCGGCATGCAGTTCCTCAAAATTGCACCGGATGCGCGCTCGGCGGGCATGGCCGGCGTGTTCAGTGCCGTGGTGGATGATGTGTCAGCGCTGTATTGGAACCCCGCCGGCATTTGCGGTGTGGATTCCAACCGCATTAACGCCCAACTGGGGCACACGGCGTACTTTGCCGATGTCACGCTGAATTACGGCGGGGTGGTGTACCGCGTTTCTGACCGCACCTTCCTCGGGCTGAGCCTGGTGTACCTGAATTCCGGCGAGATGGACGTGACCACCGAGTTCCTGCCCATGGGCAACGGCCAGACCTTTCGCGCCAGCAACACCGGTGTCACGCTCACCCTGGCGCGGCAACTCACGGATCAGTTTCGCTTTGGCGCCAGTGCGCGCTATGTCAACGAGCAGATCGCGTCGCTGACCACGCACAACGCCGTCTTCGACTTTGGTTTTCAGTACGACATCGGTCTGGCCAACACGCGCTTTGCGGTGGGCCTGAGCAATTTTGGGTTCAACACCCAGCCTACCGGCGACCTGATCATTGAAGACCTGGACGGGCCTTCGGTGGCCACTGAGTTTGAAGAAATTTCTGTGCCCGCCGTGTTCCGGCTGGGCCTGGCCTGGGATCCGCTCAGCCGCGATGCGCACCGCCTGACCATGGCCGCACAGCTGAACCACCCCACAGACAATAACGAAACCTATGGTGTGGGCTTTGAATACGCCTGGAAAGAACTGCTGTTGCTGCGCACAGGCTACTTGCTCGGCCTGGACCAGACGGGGCTTCCTTCGGCGGGATTTGGGGTGTACCTGCCTCGCCGCTACGGCAGCCTGCGCCTGGATTACGGGTTCAGCGCCCGCCAAAACCTGGGTGCTCAACACCGCCTGACGCTCGGATTTTCGCTCATTGGCAAGCAGCGCAAGGCTTCTGCGCCGCGGTCGGATGAGCAGTCGCTCGAAGGCGGTGGCCCTTCGCCCGAAAACACCACCACCACCACCACCACCGACCGACCCAATACAAACCGATGAAACGCGCAGCTGCTTATACGTTGCTTTTGCTCGGGGGAATGGCTTTGTTGCCGTCCTGCGACTTTTTGTTCGGTTCGCGCGAGGACGACGTGGTTTCGGAGATTTTTGAAGAGGGCTCCATCGACCCGGAATTGGGCAACGAAGAGGTGGGTTACGTGCCCATTTTGCCTATTTGGGATGATTTTATAGAACCTATCGATATCTATGTGGGCTACGACGAGATGGTCTATGTCGTGGATGCCGAAGGGCTGAAAGTGCTGGACCAGGCGGGTATTGTGCACCGGGTTATTCCGATTCAAGGCGCCACGGACGTGGTGCAAGACCGGCGTTTGCACACGTACGTCATCGGCCGGGCCGATGTGGACGTGGATGACGATGGGGATTTTGAAAACCTGGCGGCGGTGTATCACCTCACCGGTACCTCTTCAGCCGGAACGCCGCTGATCATTGACACCCTGCTGCACCCCTTTGATGACGATTCGCGCGGCATTACGGCGTTTCGCGGGGCGGATGATGAGGCCGTTGAGTTTACCGGCCTGGCGGTTTTGGCCGACAACACGTTGTACGTAGCCCGCAAAGGCCCGCGAAACAGCGCTTCGTCCATTGCCCGGCCAGACAACGTGGTGCTGTTTTACGATCCCGATGGCGACAACATCGGATTTGCCAACCAGTTGAGTCCTGAAGGCTCTAACCTGCGCTCCACTTGGGACATGAGCGCCATTGCCGGTTTTGCAGGCCCCCCCCAGGCGCTGGCCGGCTTCAGCAATTCGCGTGATTTTATGGCCTGCCTGCTCGGTCCGGGAGCCAGCTACCGTGTTTTGTGGTTGAATCGCTTTGAAGATCCCGTGCAGGGTATCTTTTTTCAGGAAAACGCCAACCTGGTGTTGCAGGATCCAACCCGTGCCGATCGGTTTCTTTACGAGCCTAACCGCTTCATCCGCCCCCTGGATGTATGCATCGCTCCGGACGCTACCGGCTACATTTTTGTGGTAGATGCGGGCACCGATTCGCTGTATCAGTTCACGCAGCGCGGCTATGAAGGGGTGAACCCGCCCGCCAATACATCGCTTACCCGGCAGGTGATTGCCTCTTTTGGCGGCGAAGGAAGCGGTCCTTTCCAATTCCGCGATCCGAGCGGGGTGGCTTACATGCGCAATACGGTCTATGTGGCAGACCGCGGCAACAATCGGGTTATGCGCTATCGCTTGTCCACAGATTTAGAGTAAGGGCCAGGAATTTTAACTTCTCCTCACATTTTTTGCTTTTACCATAAGTAGCATCGCCGTACCTTGTAAGTTGGCTTATAGGGTTCGTGGTTTACTTTGCCCGATACTCAATTGGTTATGAAGATTTTGTGGAGAATCGGGCTCCTGTTTAGCCTCAGTTTTTGCCTTTTTACGGCCAGTGCAGAAACCTGGTGGGTTTCTCAATTGGGCGACAACGGCGCAGGATCGCTGCGCGAGCAAATCCTTTTGGCTCAGGCCGGCGACACGATTGCGTTTGACCCCGCTGTTTGGGGCGATACGCTTTCGCTGACGTCGGGTGCGCTGAACGTTGACAAGGCTATCGTAATCCATGGCCCTGGCGCAGCGTTGTTAACGTTTGACAACAAAGGGTTAGGGAGGCATTTTGTCTTCAGTGTCACCACTGGTTTTGCTTTTTTGCGGGGCTTGACGCTGACAGGAGGCACGGCACCGGCCATTGGGGGGTCCATTCGAAACAACGCCAACCTGGTGGTGGAAGATTGCCATTTCACGGACAACAGTTCTGACCGTGGAGGGGCCATTCTGCATTCGGGAAACCTGGTTTTACGGCGTTGCACTTTCAGCGAAAACACCGGGATGGTGCAGGGGGGAGCCTTGTTCGTCAATGCGGGGTCCGTGCTGGTGGACCGCTGCACGTTTTCGGGCAATCAAAGCCTGAACGGAGGCGCACTTTACCATTTGGGCGGTCAATTGACCGTGGCTTCCTCTACCCTGACCGGAAATTCTGCGTTTAGTGCAGGTGGGGCATTTTTTTCTTTGGACTCCATGGTGCTGATCAGTACCCTAATGGCTGGCAATACGGCGGCAACAGAAGCCCAGGGCGCTAACCGGGGTACGCTTTCGTCATTGGGGTACAACCTGGTTTCGGATACAGCAAACATGCGGCTCTTGCCGGCCACCGGCGATTTATTAGGAGATTCTTCCAACTTGCTGGACCCATACCTGGAGCCGCTGATGGATCCCGGCAGCGGAGTTCCTGTTCATCCGTTAGCCTGCGGCAGCCCGGCTCTGGACGCAGGCAATCCGGCCGACTCCAGCCTGGATCAGCGGGGCAATCCGGTCGTTAACAGCCAGCGCGACATTGGCGCTTATGAGCGCGACATCCCGCCGCCGGTGTTGGTTTGTCCTGCAAACATTTTGGTATCCGCCCCCGACTGCGATGGCACAACGGTTGCCTACGATGCTCCACTCCTGCCTGCCTGCGCAGGCACAACCCTGACCCTTTTGGAGGGCTTCGGTCCCGGCGCCACGTACCCGTCTGGTGAAACGGAGGTCCGCTATGAAATGACACAATCCTACGGCGATACGCAGACCTGTTCCTTCACCATTACCGTGCAGGATGGCGAGGCGCCGGAGTTTTTCGGGGGAGGGGACACGTTTCAAGAAACAACGTTGCTCCAGGCGCCAGGCATTTCCCCCGGCGACCAATTGGGCCATAAGCTCAGCGCCAGCGGCCTGTATGCCATTGCAGGCGCACCGGGCAACGACAGCAAAGGTAGCGGGTCCGGCGCCGCGGCTATCTTTCGGCAGGCAGCCGGCGGATGGGTAACCGATACCCTGCTGTTGGCCAGCGATGGTTCTGACAATGACTCGTTTGGGCAAAGTGTTGCCATTTCCGGCAATCGCGTGTTGGTCGGTGCTCAGCGTGAAAGCCGCCTTGGATTTTTTGAAGCGGGTGCCGTTTACGCGTTTGAGCGCAACTCCAGTGGACGTTGGTCCCAGACACAGAAAATCATTGTTCCAGGCGCCGGCAGTTATGACTGGCTCGGTTATGCGGTTGCTTTAGACGGTGATCAGGCTTGCATGACCGCCCCCCGCGACGACGATGCTGGGTTTGATGCGGGTGCTGTTTACCTGTTGACGCGCGGAAGCACCAATTGGGTGGGCAGCCAGAAACTGGTGGCTTCTGACGGATCCAGTGGCGACTGGTTCGGCCGCGCCGTGGCGCTTGAAGGGAATCGGTTGGTGGTAGGGGCGCACCTGGAAGGCTCAGATGATCGCGGGGCCGCCTACGTCTTCCGCAAAGACGGCAGTGTTTGGTCTGAAGAGGCCCGGCTGCAACCGGCAACGCTGGGTAGCGGCGAAAACTTTGGCTGGTCGGTTGCCCTGAATGAGGGCCGGATTGCCATTGGCGCCCTCCTTGCCGATCCGGATGGCAAGGCCAATGCCGGCGCAATCTACACCTATGAACGGGACAGCGCAGGCCTGTGGACGCTGCGCCAAAAATTGGTTCCAGCGGCTGCCGCGCCCGGCGATTTTACCGGCATTTCTGTGGCCATGAATGGCAACCAGCTCTTGGCCGGTGCTTATGGAGCTGACCTGGATGGTTCGGTTTCTGGCACGGCCATCCGCTACGTTTATTCAGGAGGAATGTGGCTGGAACAGGAATCTTTGCGCGGTTCAGCCGCTGCGGGCCAGCAAAATGGCTGGTCGGTAGCGTTGACTGAGGGGCAGGCACTTGTTGGCGCAACGCAGGCAAGCCTGGCCGGTTCGGCCGGTGGTCTGATTCGGTTTTTTCAGGAAAGCAGCTTGTGCGGCACTGTGCTGACCTATCCGTCTGATTCCCTCACGTGCAGCCGTTTGGTGGAATACCCCCTTCCCCAGACGCGGGATAATTGCACCATCCTGAGTTTTGCGCTGAGTGCTGGCCTGGGAAGCGGTAGCATGTACCCGGTTGGCGAGACCGTTGACCGCTACGAAGCCAGAGATGCCGGTGGCCTGGTCAGTACATGTGCAATAACCATACGCATTCAAGACAACCAGCCTCCGGTAGCGCTTTGCGATAGCCTGGTGCTCGCTCTGCCTTCTGATTCCAGCATCAGCGTCACGGCGCTTGATCTTGACGGGGGAAGTTTTGATGCCTGCGGCGGCCCATTGACCTTTGCCCTGACCGGGGATTCCCTGAGCTTTGGCTGCCCTGATTTGGGGCAAACGCGCCTATTGACCTTGGTGGTCAGCGACACTGCTGGAAACAGCAGTTCCTGCCAGGCGGCGGTGACCCTCGTTAATCCATATCCGGTCCTGACCGATTCGCTTTTGTTGGCCCTTGATCCGTCGGAATTTGGGGCTGCAGATGGCCAATTGGAGGTCCAACTCTCCGGTGGTCTTCCACCATATTTTTTATTATGGTCAACTGGCGATACCACTACAGCCATCAGCGGACTGGAAGCGGGAACATACACATTGACAGCTTATGACGCTCAATGCCAGATGCTGACGGCCGAGTACACGCTGACCAATCCTATCCCGGTCTGCAACCAAACCGTTGAGCCGACGAATCTCCGCACCCAGTTTGTTTCCAATGGTATGGTGCTGCGCTGGGATGCTGTACCCGCCAGTTTGGCCTGCCGGGTAAAAGGCAAGCTCTTGTTTTCTCCAGGTGGTTTTTCAGAGTTACCGCCGGTATTCGGCGATGAGCCCGACTCTGCTTTTATCAGCAAATCAGTGCTGTTCGCCGGGTTTTTTTACATCTGGCGCGTTCAGTGCGCCTGCCGATTTGCGCCGTTGGTCACGACAAAATTCTCTGAGCTGGACACTTTTCTTGTCCCCTTCGGCCGGGAGATTGATCCTCTTGCCTCGCTTCAGCTTTGGCCCATTCCCGCTACCCATCACTTGAACTGGAGCTTAAACAATTCTGAGACAGGAGAAGCAACCGTTCGCGTTTTGGATGCAACCGGAAGACAGCATAATATTTATAATGTTATGTTTCAGGCCGGCCCCGAAACGGGCCAGCTCGATATCAGCAGCCTTGCTGCCGGTTTTTACCTCCTTGACATCCGGCAGCGCGAGCGAAGTTGGCAAAAAGCATTTACCATACACAAGTAGCCCATCCGAACGCCTTAAGGCTAGGGCAGTAAACTTTGGGCACCTTGCGGGCGGGATTGGTGGTTGTTTGGCGCAGCTTAGTCTTCCTGCCTGCGACCGTTAAGGGTCTTGCCATCGGAAAACTGCCGGGTGAACCCGATAAGGCCCAAGCCCTTGGCGTAACGCCGAAACTCCAGAAAGGTATCCTCGCCGATCGGCTCCCCATTGCGGTCCATAAAACTGAGCCGGACCAGATCGTTCACAAAGCGCACGGCCACTTTTTGCCCATTGAAAAGTACACTGTCTATCTCGGGCAAGACCAGCCGCTCACGCTCTACCCGAATAGCCCCCATGCGCTCATCCATCCGCCGGGGTTCCAGATAGGAAAATACCGCCTTTTGACCAGCGGGCCAGGGCCAATAAAACAGATCAGGCGAGCCAATTTCAGCGAACAGAGGAGTGGACCTGCCGCTGCTGTCACGGGTGTAAGTGGCATAACTTTCCACAAACGCACCGTTTTCATTGAGCAACTCGCGTTGGTATTCCAGCAAGCGCTGCCGGATATCCACCCGCTCGGTAACCAGGTATTTGCCTTCAAGCCGGAGCGTCCATATCTGGCTGGCATTGCCGGAATCCAGGTCAAAAACCATGCGCGCCGGCAACTGGGCGGGCAGGTAGAAATCGCGAAGATTGCTGTTGTCCGGCGCCTGTCCCAGGGCTTGAGCACCGCAGAGCCAGGCACAAACCCCAACCAAAAGAGCCAGATGCCGCATTGGGGCGAAGATACGGGTGGAACCTGAGCAGCGGTTAACCCGCCTTCGACCCCCCAATACCGAAGCCAAACCTCTTAATCCACCCAATCACCTGCCATGAACCTTAAGGATGCGGCCATTTTGGCAAAGGTTCTATGCCAATGGGTTGAATCGTAATCCGTAGATTTAACATTGGCTTAATCTTTACCCCCTTTTCTTGGTTTTCCGGGCAAAAAGATTTCTGCGCTCCACCCAAATGCCCTTCGCTATGCTCCAAACGTTTACCTGGTCTGGTCTTGCCTTTTCTGCCTTGTTGTTGGGGTTGGTGCCCCGCGCTCAGGCGCAGGTGCTCGTTAACGAATTCTCTGCGGCCAATTACAACGCCATCGCGGACAATTTTGGGGAATATGAGGATTGGGTAGAATTGTACAATGCCGGCAGCACGCCCGTGGATTTGGGTGGCTATCACTTGAGCGACCGCGCCGATGAGCCTACCAAATGGCCCATACCAACCGGTGTGACCATTCCGGCGGGAGGGCACCTTCGTTTTTGGTGTTCAGGACGGAACGTTACGGTGGGCACCCACAATCACACCAATTTTAAGATTACCCAAACCCGTCGGCGCGAAGGCGTGTACTTTACCGATCCGGCCGGCGTGCATTTGGATTCAAATGGCATCGCAGTGCCCAACCAAAGCCGCCATTCCTGGGGACGAAGCACATCCGGCGCGGCGGATTGGGTCATTTTCACGAACCCCACACCGGGTGCAACCAACGGAGGGGTCAAGTTTGATGAGTACGCGACAACGCCGGTACTCGCTCCTGAAGCCGGACTTTACAGCGCCGCAACAACCGTCACGATCACCACGCCCGATGCCGGAGTTACCCTGCGCTACACCACCAATGGCGACCTTCCAACCGCAACATCCACGGTGTATTCCGGCCCCATCAATGTTGCCGCAAACACGGTGGTGCGCGCAGCCGCCTTTCCCTCAGATCCCGACATTTTTGCCAGCTTTGTTGAGACCAACACGTACCTGATCGGTCCCGGACACACCATTCCGGTAATGTCCATCGCAGGCAACCAGGTTGATGACCTGCTCAACGGCAGTTTTCTGGAGCCCATTGGTTCGTTCGAATTGTTTGATGCTTCGGGCAACCTGCTCGCAGAAGCCGTAGGCGATTACAACGAGCACGGCAACGACAGCTGGGCCTACCCGCAACGCGGCATTGACTACATCACCCGCGACCAACTGGGGTATGCGAACGACGTGGAGCACCAAATTTTCCGCGACAAAGACCGCGACCAGTTTCAGCGCCTGATTCTGAAAGCTGCCGCAAACGATAACTATCCCTATGAAAACGGCGCTTACATCCGCGACGCTTACGTGCATGCGCTTTCGCATGCAGCTGATTTGCGCTTAGACGAGCGCACCTATGAACCCGCAATTTTATACGTTAATGGTCAATACTGGGGCGTTTATGAAATTCGGGAAAAAATAGACGATCCCGATTTCACCAGCTATTACTACGACCAGGATGAGTTCAACATTGACTTTTTGAAAACCTGGGGTGGCACTTGGGAAGAATACGGCAGCCGCGTGGAGTGGGATGCGCTCTTCAACTACATCCTGACCAATGACATGACCGATCCAGCCAACTACGCCTATGTGGACGAGCTCTACAACGTGGGCAGCCTCATAGACTACACCATTCTGCACAGCTGGATTGTGTGCATGGACTGGCTCAACTGGAACACCGCCTGGTGGCGCGGCCGCAACCCTGACGGCGACAAGAAAAAATGGCGCTATGCCCTTTGGGATGACGATGCCTCCTTTGGCCACTACGTCAACTACACCGGCATTCCCGACACCGGCCCAACCGCCGACCCTTGCGACCCGACCGAACTGGACGGCTGGTCCGATCCCGAAGGCCACATGGCCTTGCTCAACAAGTTGCAGGACAATGAAGACTTTCGCGATGATTACATCAACCGCTACTCTGACCTGACCAACTGGTACTTGAATTGCGATTTTGCCCTTCCCTTCCTGGACAGCCTCATTGATGTTATCCGCCCTGAAATGCCGGATCAGATTGCCCGTTGGGGCGGCAGCGTAACGGGCTGGGAAGCAGAAGTTACCGAGCTCCGCGACTTCATCATCGCGCGCTGCGGCCTGATTGTGGGCGGTATGGAAGATTGCTTTGGCGAAGACGCCTGGCCCATAACCTTGCAGGTTGACCCTCCTATGAGCGGCGAGATCACCATTAACACGCTGGAGCCACCCTTTTACCCCTTTAACGCCGTGTACCTCAGCGGCGTGGAGCTGGACCTCAGCGCGGTAGAACTGGACGGCTGGACCTTCGACCGCTGGGAACTCAACAACCACGTGGTGTTGCCGGACAGCGAAGAGCCCTTTGTGACCTTGGAACTGACCGAAGGCGACACCATTACCGCACATTTCCGCCTGACGGAACTTCCCGCCTACAACATTCACGTGGTGGTGCAGCCGCCCGGTGCCGGAACCGTAACCATTAATGCTATAGAGCCCCTGAGCTATCCCTGGGATGGCGCCTACATCAGCGGCTCTTTGGTGAGTGTTACCGCCAACCCGGCCTCCGGCTACGCCTTCCGCAACTGGAATTTGTACAACCAATTCATGAACCCTTCGGCCACCGATGCAAACGGCTACTTCGCCATTTCCACTGGCGATACGCTGGAGGCCATCTTTGAGACGGGAACCGGGCTTAGCGATACGGGCTCCCCGCTGGCCGGTTTCTCGTTGCAGCCCACGGTAAGCAGCGGCTTTGTGCAAATGAACTTGAGCCTGGAGCGCGCGGCGCAGGTAGAGATTGCGCTGTTCACACCCACGGGACAGCGGGTGGCTGAGTTGCAACCCGTGCAAACGGCAGCGCCGGGCCTGCACACGCTGACGGTTGACCTCAGCAGCCTGACCCTGCCGGCCGGATTGTACCTGATCGTGCTGCGCACCGATGGTTTTGCGCAAACCGAAAAGGTGGTGTACGCGCCCTGATTCGGGCAGGTAGGTTTTTGGCAAGTGCAGTTGGCAGCAGCCCTTTCGGGCGAAAGGTTTCGCTGCGCTTCGCAGCCCCGCAGACCGCGCATTATCTTCGTGGCCATGAAAAAGATCGCCGTTCTCGGAGCCGGCATGGTGGGCCGCGCCATGGCCATAGACCTGGCCAAAGACTATGACGTCGTTTCGGTTGATCTGGACACGGAAGCCCTCTCGCGCATGCGCCGCGACCACGGCATTGCCACCCGTCAGGCCGACCTGAGCGATCCGCAACAGGTTAAAAAGACCGTGGCCGGCATGGACCTGGTGGTTGGGGCGGTGCCCGGTTTTCTCGGCTTCCGGGTATTGGAAGCGGTCATCGAAGCCGGCGTTCATGCGGTGGACATCTCGTTCTTCAACGAAAACCCCTTCGACCTGGATGAACTGGCCCGCACCAACGGCGTCACGGCCGTGATGGACATTGGGGTAGCACCGGGTATGGACAACATCATTTTGGGGTACCACCTCGAGCGCATGGAAGTGAACCGCTTCGAGTGCCTGGTGGGCGGTTTGCCGCGCGAGCGCCGCTGGCCCTACGAATACAAAGCACCGTTTTCGCCCATTGACGTGCTGGAGGAATACACGCGCCCGGCGCGAATTGTGGTGGGTGGGCAAGTAGTGGTCAAACCCGCCCTCAGCGAAATAGAACCCCTTGATTTTGAAGGAGTTGGCACGCTGGAAGCCTTCAATTCAGACGGACTTCGCAGCTTGGTGCAAACCTGCTCTAAAGTGCCCAACATGATTGAACGCACCCTGCGTTATCCCGGTCATGCCACCCTGATGCGCGCCTTGCGCGAAACCGGGTTTTTCAGCAAAGAGCCCATTGAGATACGCGGTCAGAGCATTCGCCCGCTTGACCTGAGCGCCCGTTTGTTGTTCCCGATGTGGAAACTCGGCGAGCAGGAAGAGGAATTCACGGTCATGCGGGTTACAGTGGAAGGGCCGGCGCGCGCCTACACGTATGATCTGCTGGACCGCTACGATGCGGCTACGCAAACGTCGTCCATGGCCAGAACTACTGGCTATACCGCCACGGGAGCGGCCCGGTTAGTGCTCGAAGGCCGCTACAAGCACGCGGGCATTTCGCCTCCGGAATACCTGGGCAAATCAGAAGAAAACTTCCGGTTTTTACTGGCGCATCTGGCCGCGCGCGGGGTGCATTACCGGGTCCGGGAAACCAAGGCTTAACAGCCGTTGCAGCCGGTTTAACCCATCCGGATCAACACTGCGTTTTTCTCCACGGCATTGCCTTTGCTCACCTCAACCGAAACCACGGTGCCGTCGCCGGGAGCCTTGAGCACGTTTTCCATTTTCATGGCTTCCAGGATCAGCACGGCATCGCCCTTTTGAACCGTTTGACCGGCGTTGACCATCACTTCCAGCACAAGGCCTGGCATTGGAGCCTTGATGTTTTCAACCTTGCTGCCCGCCAGCGTCTGGAGACCCATTTTTTCCAACAGTTCGTCAAAATGGTCCTGCACCTGCACCTCGTATTCGTTGCCGTTCACGCGAATGGTAAACGATTTGGCCGCAGCATCAGCTGCCAGAACTTCTGCGGTGTAGCCGTGGCCGTCTCGAATAATGTGAAAGCCGCCCTTGCCGGTAGCAAGAAGGTCAAGCTCCGCTTCTTTTCCATCAATATTCTGACCCTCAATGCGATATGTATGCTGACCTATGTTAACTTTCAAGGATATTCTGCTTTAGCCCCCTAAAATACAGCTTCAGGTCGAAGGGGAAAATGCCTTTTTGCAGCTATTGGTTTAGGAATCCAACCCGTTTGCTTATCAACCTTAACGAAATTTCACATTTCAAAAGCAACGTGACCCCTAGGAACGCGGTATCTTTGCGGCTCTTTTGCTCCATGCGTGCAGCCGTTTAGCGCATCAGGAAGATGGCATTCGGCAGCCCTTCAACTCCTCTTTTCTACATGTTTACCAGCAAGGCTCTTCCATTTTTCGCCGCTGCATGGCTTTTAGCAGCCGGGTGCAGCACTTCGCGTTCAACCTCCGGTTCCCAGGGCGATGCCATTGATTTGGAACCGTGGCAAACCGAAAGCCCGGTTCCAGATTTTGATCCGGAGGAGCGCTCTCCTTATGTGGCCGATGCCTACAACCCTTCTAAAGATCGCACCCATGATCTGTTGCACACGGCATTAAGGGTGTCCTTTGACTGGGCGCAGTCCCGCATGAACGGCGAAGCCACGCTGAAGCTGACCCCCTACTTTTACCCATCTTCTTCCGTCACGCTGGACGCCAAAGGCTTTGATCTCCACGAAATTGCGCTGTTGGGCGAAGGGGGAGCCAAAACATCTCTGCAATACCAATACGATAATTGGAAGTTGACTATCGCGCTGGACCGCGAGTATAAGCGCGGAGAAACCTACCAGCTCTACATCCGCTATACCGCCAAGCCCAACGAACTGCCAGAAGGGGGCAGCGAAGCCATCACAGAAGAAAAGGGACTCTACTTTATTAATCCGGATGGCGCCGATCCAAACAAACCGACCCAGGTTTGGACGCAGGGCGAGACCGAATCCAGCTCCTGCTGGTTCCCAACGTTTGAGCAGGGCAACGAGCGCACCACACAGGAAATGTACATTACGGTTGCCGACAAGTACCTGACCCTTTCCAACGGCGATTTGCGTTCGCAAACCAAAAACGAAGATGGCACGCGGACAGACTACTGGGTTATGGATAAGCCTCATACCCCCTACTTGTTCATGATGGCCGTCGGTGAGTTTGCCCGCGTTGAAGACCGCTGGCGCGACAAAGTAGTTGACTACTACGTTGGCAAAGATTACGAACCTTATGCCCGCCAGATTTTTGGCAATACGCCCGAGATGCTGGAGTTCTACTCCGCTAAGCTCGGGTTTGTCTATCCCTGGTCCAAGTACAGCCAGGTGGTGGTTGAGGACTTTGTGTCCGGTGCCATGGAAAACACCACGGCGGTGATTCACTACGACGGGCTCCATCAAACCGATCGCGAATTGCTGGATGGCGACAATGAAGACATTATTGCTCATGAGGTTTTTCACCACTGGTTTGGCGACCTGGTTACCTGCGAGTCCTGGGCTAACCTGCCCTTGAACGAGAGCTTTGCCACGTATGGAGAATACCTCTGGTTTGAGCACAAGTACGGCCGGGAGCGCGCCGACCTGCATTTGAACGATGACCTGGAAATTTACCTGGATGAATCAACGGCAAAGCAAGAGCCGCTCATCCGCTTTGGGTATGACGACAAGGAAGACATGTTTGACAGCCACTCTTACCAAAAGGGGGGAAGGGTCCTGCACATGTTGCGCAAGCTTGTCGGAGACGATGCCTTCTTCGTCGGTCTGCAAAAATACCTGAACGATCACGCGTACACCGATGTGGAAATGCACGAATTCCGCATGAGTATGGAAGATGTGGTAGGCCAGGACCTGAACTGGTTTTTCAACCAGTGGTTTTATGCACCGGGTCACCCGGAGTTGGTGATTGACTACAGCCAGCAGGCAGGCTCAGGGAAATGGGTCGTGACCATTTCGCAGGTGCAAAGCGAAGAAGCAACCCCGGTGTACCGCATTCCTTTGGACATTGATGTTTACGTTAACGGCAAGGTTCAACGCCAGCGCGTGGAGTTGGATCGCCGCAAGCAGGATTTTGTGCTGGATGTGATCAATCCGGAGTGGATCAATGTGGACGCCGAGAAAATGATTTTGGGTGTCATCACGGACAACAAGCCTGAGGAATGGTATGAGAGCCAATTGGAGCGCGGTCCCTTGTTTTTAGATCGCGCTGAAGCTGTGGCTTATTTTGCCGAGCTCGCCGGCGAAGATGCCGAAGCCAATGCCCAACTGGTAAAGGCTTTTGATGATTCCTTTTGGGCCATTCAGGAAATGGCACTGGATGCTTATTCTTTAGAAAGCAATACCCCTGAAACCATCCGCGCTAAGTTACTGGACCTGACTCAAAACCATAAAAAATCGGATGTTCGCGTGGCAGCCATGCGCAACCTGGGCGGTTTTGAGGAGTTCCAATACTTGCCGGTTTTTGAAGCCGCGCTGAGCGACAGCTCCTGGAGAATGGTGGCTAACGCTGTTCGCGAAATCAGCCGACTGGATGGAGATCGCGCATTGGAATTGGCGGCGGCTTACGAAAAGAGCGAAAACCTAAACGTAACAGTTGCCATGTTGGGCGTTTATGCTACCCACGGTGGTCCCGATAAGAATAGCATTTTCATCGAGAAACTCAACGATTTTGACGGATGGGAACAGTATCTGGTCATGGAATCCTACGGAGAGTTCCTGGCCAGGATTAGTGATCACGGCACCGTGGTCGAAGGCTGTAAGGCGTTAGCGGCAGCGGCAGGTTCCTCCGAAATTTGGTGGATGAGCCAGGTGGCCCAGGCAGCCATTGCCGAAGTGGTTAGCAGCTATGAACAGCAAAAGGAGAGCCTGACCAAGGAGGATAAGGACTTTGCTGCCAAAACAGCATCGTTGGAAAGTGGCATCAAAGACCTCGAGCGTATTCTGGAGGAGATGAGCAGCAATTAAGGGTCAAGCTGTAACACACACAAAGGGCGGATCCTCATGGACCCGCCCTTTGCGTTTCGATTCGCCTTAGAACCTGATGTTCTTAACCACTTCTCTGCCTACATCACCGAAATTTCTTTGATCAATTTCTGCGTGGCGGTGGGCACTTTGGGCAGGTGGATTTTCAGCAGCCCTTCCTGGTATTCCGCTTTGATCTTTTCGGTTGAGACCGTTTCGGGAAGGTTAAAAGCGCGGTAGAACGCATTGTAGTTGTACTCGCGGCGGGTGAAGTTGGGCTTTTCTTCTTTGGCCTCTTCTTCTTTTTCAACCTTGACTTCCAGTACACCGTTTTCGATGCCAACGTGGAAATCTTTCTTCTTCATTCCCGGAGCGGCCAGCTCTACCACAAATTCAGTTTCGGTTTCCCGGATGTTGGTAGCCGGAACCATGGTAAATCCTTTGCCATCCATGAAGGTGGACAGCGGATCATTAAAAAAGTTCTCGACATCAAAAATGTCAGAGAGGTTCGTGCGGATGGAAGGAAGCTTGGTTCCTTCTTTTCTCCAACGAAGCAGCGTGTTCATAATTTGTTTAGGGATTATACCCTGCGTAAAGGTGCTTCACTTTTCCGCTGCTCGCAATGATGGCGATGCATCATAGCCTATGTTCGTGGTCATGGCTGGCAATGACCGTCATCACTGTTCCAACACCTGAAAGCAGGCAGCCACGCCGCCACCGGGAGCCAGGTATAGCTGCAGCGTTTCCGCCGCAGTCACCACGCGCGTGTCGGTGGCAAAGGCCGTTGGATTGTCGTTCCAATGGGCGTCCGGTCCGTCCATGTAGAGGTTGAGGGTGTATCGTTTGCCGGCTTCCAGAAAGTCAAGCGGCAGGTCCAGGGTACGGGCGTTTTCGTCGGTCACGACCCCGAGGAACCAGCGGTTTTCGGAGCCGTTGCTGGCACCAGTAGGGGCCTTTCCCCCGTTCCGCTCCTGCCTTGCGATAGCCACAAACTCACCCGGCTCACCGGCCAGCACACGCGTCTGTTCCCAGTCAACGGCAACGTCCTGAATGAAGACCAGGCCGGGATG
>WGOA01000008.1 GCA_016124275.1 Bacteroidota bacterium | reverse complement strand
CCAAACGCTTGACTTGAATGGGTACGCCATTAAAAACTGCATTTCCACACAGTTGGTCAATGATGGAATCATCCGTCAATGTGTTTGCATTCTGACCTGCTTTTTTCTGGGCGTGTTCCAGGTGCAACAGAGGTTGGGGGGAGTGCCCCCAGCCATGCGGAATACTGATTACCCCGCGTCTTACGTTTGCGCTCAGCTCGGCCGAAACAATAAGTTTGCCTGTTGAAGAAGTGATCTCAAGCATTTCCCCGGAAGAAACAGCTAGTTGTTTGGCGTCTTCTGGATGGATCAGCGCGGTGCAGGTATCTTTTCCTCCGGTCAGCACCGGCAAATTGTGCATCCAGGAATTGTTGCTGCGCAAGTTTCTGCGACCAATCAACAGGAATGTTGATCTTGGTTTTTCAGGGGTCTTCATTAGGCCTACAAGACCATTTTGGATGGACGCAGGGAAAGCATGTATCTTTTTGTCTGGGGTAAAAAGCCTTTGTGGTAATTGCTGCGCCAATTCGCCAAGGGCAATACCGTGCGGCGTTCTTTTCAATTTTTTTAAACTTAATCCATTGTTTTTGGCCAGACGACCTCTCCACACACCATAGGGTCCCGTACGCAGAGCAATATCCAATCTGGTTTCTGGTCCTATACGCGACAGAATTTGATGGCGAACTGATTGCCGGGCCAGGCGGCGTTGCAATTCCCTCAGAATTTCATGATCGTACCTCGTATCGGGTGATCGCTCAAAAGCTGGTTGTGAGTATTTAGCGGATTGTTGTGGGGCGACGATATAAAGGGCCAGACCGTAGTGCAAAACTTCAGCACCGGTTAACGGTGGCAAGATAAGGTGCGCATGGCGAGTGGTTTCATTCCGGTAAAAATCAATGGCTACCATAAATTCTAAATGCTCCAGGGCTTTCTCCAGTTTTTCACTGTTGGGCACCGAGCGCGCAGGATTGCCGGCTATGGTAAAAAGAGCGCGAATTCGTCCAGTACCGGGTTCCAGAATCTCATCAGCAAGGGCAGCAGCAGGGAAGTCGCCGCCAGTTTCGGGCAATTGCCGGACTCTGCTTTTCCAGCGACCAAACTTGGATTCTGAAGCCATCAACGTTAGAAAATCCAAGGCAGGCTTTGCAAACAGCGATCCGCCGGGGCGATCCAGATTTCCTGTTATCAAATTGAGGACAACGAGTGCCCATTGGCAAAGCGTGCCATGCTGCTGTACCGATACGCCAAGCCTGCCATAGGCAACCGCTGTTTTTGCCTGAGCAAACTCGTTGGCTAGTCTTGAAATGTCAGCGGCTGAGATTCCGCATTTTGCTGCAGCCCATTCCGGTGACCATTCCACGGATGCTTGCATGATTTGGTCAAGGCCAGTGCTGAAGGCCGCAAGGCGATCAGGTTTGCAAAGTCCGTCGCGCACCAAAACGTGAATCATGGCCAGCAGCAGGTAAATATCCGTGCCGGGAATAATGAACAAATGTTCATCTGCCATTGCGGCAGTTTTCGTGTGCATAGGATCAACCACCACCAATTTGCCCCCCCGCCCCCGCAAGCTGCGCAACCGGCCTGCAATGCCGGGGGTGGACATCAGGCTGCCGTTTGAGACCAGCGGATTGGCTCCGAGCATCAGCAGGTAGTCAGTGCGATCTAAATCGGGCACCGGGAACATGGCCAGGTGACCAAACAGTTCACCGCAAACCTGCATAAGGGGCAGTTGGTCCAGGGAGTGTGAAGCAAATCGATTTCTGGTTCCGAGGGCATCGTAGAAATCGTAGAGATGCAACAGCGTTCCGGTGTTGTGAACCGTAGGATTGCCGGAATAGACACCAACCGCATCGCGACCGTGTTCTTTCCAAATGGTTCGGATGCGGGTTTCAATTTCATCAAAAGCCGCTTCCCACGAAATGGGTTCCCAGTGGTTGCCTACGCGTCTTACGGGGGTGCGAAGCCGGTCCGGATCTTCGTGCAGGTCTTTTAGGGCCAGTGCTTTGGGGCAGATATGCCCTTTGCTGTGCACATCCTGCGAATCGCCCTGGACGGATTGAATTTGGCCATCCTTGATGGCCAGGACAACGCCGCACATGGCTTCGCAAAACGGGCAGGTGCGGTAGTGCAGGGTTGATGCGTCGCTGGAGTTGGTGGTTGAAGGGGGCACTTAAGGTTTTATTTCCACCATTCCGGCACCGTGTGCGGAGTGGTACTGACCATTGTACATGGCATCGGCTTGAACAGGTCCCATTTGGAACCGGCCTGGACTTACGGCCCGAACCATGTAGTAAAAGTATTGGGTTCCGCCTTCAGCGTCGGTGAAGAAATTGATGCGATCATCCCGCACATCGAGGTAGTCCGGAACGCTGGCTCTATTGGTCCATTCCATGTTTTGTACCCCACGCAATCGGGTATTTTCAATTTCAAATCCAGCGGGAAGTAGATCCGTTATAGCCACATTTTCTACCGTAACACCTGCGGGTGATTGCAACACAATTTCCACCACCAGCAGATCGTTTTGGCGCAGGTTCATAAGATTGCTTACCGGATTGCCGTTTCGGTCAAGGAAACGCTTACGGACTTTTAAGAAGCGATCTTCTTGCGTGTATCGCCCATCCGTAGCATATCCTTTTTGATCTATAACATAATATATGTTACCCTTTCCGGATACTTCGATACGGATGTTTTCTTCTGCTATAACGTCGCTTTCCATGCTCCATTCCTTGTCGGCAACCCGGGCAACTTCGCGCCCGTTGAGGTACACGGTACCCGTAGCCGTAGAATTGGCATTGCGCTGTGCCAGTTTTCCCAGCGCAACAAGCGAAAAAGCCCGCTCCTGCGTATCGAGCCAGCGTGCGGTATTCAATTGATCGCTAAGAAAGCGTGCCAACGGCCCAACCTGTGGATGTTCCGGGTCAAGCTGCAAGAGTGCATTGAGTGCCAGCGCCCTGTCGCGGATGGCGGAATGGAAGCTGCCGCTGAAGGCAGAAACGCTCTCTTCGCCCAGGAAATCCTGCGGCAACAGTCGGTCAAACTGTTCGCGATCGCCTGCCAGCCCATAACAGGCAGCCAGCAGGTATTTGCTGTCCATGGCCAGCCAATCCGGATGGCTTTTGTAATAGTTCATGGTGCTGATGTCGGGCTGTCCGGAAAGTGCTAATACATATAAACTGTAAGCAATTTCTTTAACCGCTACTTCGCGCGATTGATTGCCGTTGTACCGGTATAGGAAAGTCTCCCTTTGGCGCACCTTGGTCTTCAAATAGCCGAGCAGCTTTTTCTGCACATTGGCGTCAACGGTATAGCCCGCTTTTTGGGCCTCGTGCAAAAAATGCGCTGCGTAAGCAGAAACCCACCATTGCGCATCGCCAACCCCTTGCCAATAGGTCAGGCCCCCATTCGAAATTTGTTGGCTCTGAATGCGGGAAACAGCTTCGCGAATGGCTGCCGAGCTTAAAGGAGAACCCGTCAAGCCCTCAGCACCTCCGCCTCCGCCGCCAGCACCTCCGCCGCCGCCAGCACCACCGCCGCCGCCAGCACCACCGCCAGCACCAGCATCCCCGGACTCTGCCACGCGCTTCCCGGCCAATTCCCCCAGGTACAACTGCGGAAAAGCGGTGGAAATTATCTGCTCCATGCAACCGTAGGGATAGCGGAAGAGGTAATCCAGATCGCGGGTCAGCGCCAGGGCAGGGGAGCGGCTCACCGTGAGCCGGGTATTCAGCACCACGTCAAACGTTGGCGGCGCCGTGAGGCTGGCCTGCGTGCCACCTGCCACTTGCCCTTGTTGGATCTGGTGCTGCAGCCCGGAAGCGGGACGAACCGCCAATTCTGTAACCTGTTCAAACTGCTCACCAAGTCCTGAGGCCAAAACGCGCACACTTCCCGTACCCATTTGCTGCGCAGCCCGCACGCGGAAGCGCACACTTGTTTCGCGATGGGCTTCTGCGGTAAAGGACTGCTCCCGCGCGCCTATAATGTCCAAGGCGCCATCGGTCTTGATGGATACCTTTCCTTGTGCTTTGCCATCCGTGGTGTTGGCCACCATAACGGCCATGTCCACCTCATCGCCTGGGCTCAGAAACCGGGGAAGGGCGGATGCCAGCACGAGCGGGTCAGCAACCGTGGTAGCGGCCGATGCAGCGCCAAAAGCGCTCCCTTTCCATGCGGCCACCATCCAGTGCAACTCGCCCGAAAACTCAGGAAGGTCAACACTGAATTTGGCGTTGCCGGCGGCGTCCGCCTTGACAATGCCGCTCCAATGCGAAATCAGTTTAAAACGCTCCGCCGTGATCGGGCTGTTGCGGGCAGCAAGTTCGTAACCACCGTCGCCGCCGGTTAAGCCGCCGCTGGCAAAAAGATCCGGGAACAGTTGGCCGTAAAGGTCAAACGAATGCACTTCCAACGCCCGCTTTCGGAAAAAGTACGCATAGGGGTCCGGGTCTTCCATGCCCGAAATTTGAAGAATACCCTGGTCAACCGCTGCAATGGTCAGGAAAGCTCCCGGAGCCGTTTTTACCGTGGCGGTGACGGTGCGCCGCGAACGGCTGTCGCCGGGCACTTTGAGGGTAACGGGCAGGCGGTGCACCGCATCTTCAAGGGTTAAGGGAAGGAAACCGTGTGCTACGGTCAACGGCATGCT
Organism: Bacteroidota bacterium; assembly: GCA_016124275.1. GTDB lineage: Bacteria > Bacteroidota > Bacteroidia > Chitinophagales > BACL12 > WGOA01. The sequence continues at coordinate 10,138 of WGOA01000008.1, read as the reverse complement.
CGGCCCATCGCCGGGTCGGATTAACGTTGCGCTGATGTAGGCAGTAGGGAGCCATTCCCCCGGCAACCTGACGTTGAGCGACGCGCTGCGGTTGTTGGTTTCCAGGAAGTAAGTCTGATGTACCCGGTCGCGTTCCAGGGTCACGACCAGGCGGCCTTCAAAGGGTGTCTTGAACAGAATTTCAGCGGTTTCGCCCACCAGGTAGCTGGCCTTGTCGATGCTGATGTCCACTTGGCCTTCATTGTTTACTTCAAAGGAGCGGTAGTCGGTGTCTCCTGAGCCATAGGCATAAAACGAGCGCTCAACATAGCTGTTTGAACCCGGTTTTCGGATGCGCACGACGTACTTTCCCGATTGCGCAGGCACAAAGGCGAAACTGCTTTTTGCGCCACTCACAGCAATTTCCTCGCGCCTTACCGGGCGCTCTACCTGCCGGCTTTCGTAGCGGTACTGGCTGCCCTGCCGCACCATGTTCGACTCCCATTCCACCTTGATAACCTGTACCTCTACAGGCCGACTTTGCGCAATGCCGTCGCTGTTGACCACAGCAAGCCCGATCCGCAAGGGGCTTCGCGTGGCACAGTATTCGGGCGAAGGGCCTATCCCGTAGTGCAGCGGTTGGGTCTGTAACAGGAAGGAATTGCTGCCATAAACGGCGCGTCCTGTTTCGTCGAAAACGGTCCAGCGCACGTTGCCCTTGATCAGGCCCGCATCTTCTGTTTCGGGCAGTTCCAACCCCAGAAAACCAATGCCAGCCGCATCGGTCACGCCACTGAGTTGGTAGCGCTCGCGCAGCGACTGCTTGGGGTCAAAGTTCCAACCGGGCCAAGTGCCAAAAACGATGTTTTCCCGGTCCAGCGAAACTTCTGCTTCCCAGTTGCGGCCCGCTGCCGGAGGACCGTAAAAATGCAGCGCCTGCAGCGATCCGGTCAGCGAATCGCCCGGCAGGTAGCGCTCAGCGCCTAAAGCCGTATTGATCCGCATCCGGTCGGGCACAAAATCCTCCACGGAAAACCGGTAGCTGGTCAGAAAGACATCGTTGCCTGTGAACAGGTCAGCAGTCCAGGGGCCGGTTGGCGCACTGGGCGGTAATTGCAGTGTTGCGGCCAGCGAGCCCTCGTCATCAAGCGCCTGCCGCACCGTTTTCCAGAGGCGCCCGTCCGGCTGGCGGAATCGGAGCTGCACGGGAAGCGGTCCTGGGCGATCCCAGTCTTTCCAATCGCGGAGCACGGCTGCAAAATGGGCTGTTTCGCCGGGTCGGTAGATGTCGCGCTCGCCGTAAAGGTACGCATCATAGACCATGTTTTCGGTGCGCACGCCACCTACATCGTAGCGCGAAGCATCCACTCCGCTTTGGTTGAATACCAGGAAGTTGTAGTCGGAACCACCGAGGGCACTGACCATGCCTACCTCAAAACCATTTCCCCCCGATTCCGGCGCTTCCCAAACCGCAACGCCACGGGCATCCGTTTTAGCCTGGTGCATGAGTTGGTTGTGCGTGCTGAAAAAGACTACGTCCAAACCGGCAATGGGCAAAGCCGTTTTTAGCGAATGCGCAAAGACCATCACCTGGCCAGGGGTTACTTTGGCCATCAGGCCCAAATCTGAAACCGAAACTACGCGGGTGTCCGTCAGGTACTGTTTGTCGGTGGAAGTGACTTTGACGACATAAACTCCGTGAAAACGCGGCAATTTGTCCTGAAAATCAAGGTTCAACAACCGGACCGGACCGCTTTCCGGCAGGTCTTTGGTGCGGTAAGTTTTTCGAAAAATTTCCTCGCCGTATGGCGCTGTTTCATAGTACTGGTAATCGTAATATTCCTCATCGCCCTCCCAATCGTAATAGCCGTCGTAGTACTTGCCCTGGCGCAAAAAGGCCTGGATGTTGTTCTCAAAAACTTTGACCACGCTCACTTCCACTTCGGGTACACTGTGAATGGCCACGGCCAGGTTTCGCGGACCGCGGCTGCCCAGATACTGGCCTTTTGATGAAACGAACTTGACCTCGGGCCGCAGTTGACCAAAACTGAAGGCATGGCTGTACGTTTGGGACATTTCACCCCCCAATTCCCCCTTGAGCTGGCTGGGAATGGTCAATGTATAAGCGTCTTCCAGCGCAAAAGCGCTGCCTTGAAGCAGCAATTCGTTGCCCTTGAAGTCCAGGCTGAACGCCGCGGTTGGCTGCAGTTGGATGCCTGCTTTTAGCGAGGGATCAACCACCAGGTTTTGGTTAAAGACCACGCGGATCATGCCGCGTGTGCCGTCGTGCTGGGCGGTAAAATCCAGAACCTCCAACCGGTTTCGGTCGGGTACAGACGTGCTGATGCTAACCTGTTTTTCGCCGCGTCGGTTTCCTCCCTTAGCCATCAAACCCGCGGAGAGCTCAAAAGCCAATGTAACAACCTCTTCGGGCAATGCATCCAGGCGCAGGGAAATTTCATTGGGCTGGGTGACCGGCAGCCCTTGAACCCCAACGGCATTTTTCGCCCCGTTGACGCCTGATTTAACGCCTGCCTTAACAGCAAGCAGTTTGAGGACAGCGGCACTTTCAACCGGGTAATTGAAGCTCAACGTAGCCTCTAACACCGGTTGTTCGGCGCCTTCGGGTTTGGTCCAGAAGGCACGGACGGAGCGCAAAACCACATCCGGAGTATGGAAGGGCCAGGCGTGATCCGCTGCCAGTGCCTTGCTGTTTGGTTCGAATTGGCGCACGACCTCCTGCAACGTTGCCCGGTAATCTGTGCCGGCTTGCCAGGGTTGAGCGGGTGAAAACTCCAGGACATTAGCGCCGATCCAGCGAAACTCACCGGAAACAGGCGGGTCAAAAGCGATGTAAGCCGTTTTATCCCACAAACCGAACACTGAATCAGGGGCCAGGTTGGCGCTGAGGTAAAAGGTCACATTGGATTCTGTGGGTATTTCCCCTTCCGGAGAGGCGCTGTGAATGTGCAGCCCTTCCGGGCCGGAGGTTCGCTGGCAGGCTGCCAGGGCGACCAACAACAAGAGCACCGTGCAGATCCTGGAAAATTGAGCGTGCCTCATGCAGGAAAGTTAGCAACACGGGTCTAAATCATCCTGGAAATCGTTGTTAAGGTGGAATAGTTTTTTAAATTTGGAAATACCCAACAACAAGCCTGTTCAATCAGGATTTTCTAAATAAATCATACCATCATGGTCATCACTTTTGAGGAACTTAGGCACCTGAAAGACAGCATGCCTGCTGGAAGCATTGAAAAGATTGCCGAGGAACTCGGTATAGAAGCGGATACCGTTCGCAATTACTTTGGAGGAGACCATTACGAGCAGGGTACAACCATTCCCGGCGTGCACTTTGAGAAGAGCGCGGGTGGGGGTATCGTTGAAATTCAAAACACCGCAATTCTGGATGCGGCTAAGCGCATCGTTTCTAAACATACGGTTTAGCGGAAAAGATTGAGTAAAAAGCCCCGGACCAGCCGGGGCTTTTTTTATGGGACTTTTTATAGGGCTTTTTATAGAATTTTAAAGGAAAGTCCAGGGCATGCCGCGACAGCTAAGTGCCCTTTTAAATCAAAATAGTATAATTTATATTACAAAAAGTATTTTCTTTAAGTAATATTTATTATGTATACTATTTATTATCTTACACTTCTTCCAATACTTCTTTGTGCGAGGAGGCAATCTGAGCCTGGATTTCCTGTGGTACCGGTGCGTACTCCAAAAAGGCTATGGAATCTTTGGCGCGTCCTTGCGTGAGCGATCGAAGCGTGGAAGAGTATTTGTGCAATTCGGCCAATGGAATCCTGGCTTCTATAATCTGGTAGTGCCCGTCGTTGTCCATGCCGAAAATTTGGGCTCTGCGGGTTTGCAAGTCGCTCATCACATCGCCGCTCATTTCCACCGGAGTTTTAACGGTCAATTGGAAGATGGGCTCCAGCAATCTAGGGGCAGCATTGCGGAAGGCTTCCCGAAAGGCCATGGCCGAAGCGGTCTTGAAGGCCATATCGTTGGAGTCAACCGGGTGCATTTTGCCATCAAAGACGCTGACGCGCACGTCGCGCACATAGCTGCCCGTTAAGGGGCCGTCTTCGAGTTTGCTCATAATGCCCTTCATGATGGCAGTAGAAAATTTGGCGTCAATAGCACCTCCTACGATGCACCAGTTGAACACCAGTTTCCCCCCCCAGTCCAGGTTAATCTCATGCACATCGCGCACAGACATTCCCGCTGGTGCAGGCATGCCTTCTTCATAAGGTTCCACGAGCATGTGCACCTCGGCAAACTGCCCGGCACCACCGGTTTGTTTTTTGTGGCGGTAGTCGGCCTTTGAAGAGCGAGTAATGGTTTCGCGGTAGGGGATACGCGGTGTGGTGAATTGTACCGCTACTTTAAAGCGATCTTCCAGGCGTTGGCGAAGAATATTGAGGTGCAGTTCGCCCTGCCCATGAACAATGGTTTGCCGCAACTCAGCCGAGTGTTCCACGCGGTAAGTGGGATCTTCTTCTGTCAGCTGGTGCAAGCCGTTGGCGAGTTTATCCTCGTCGCCCTTGTTGATGGTTTCTAACGCGATGCGGATGCGCGGCTCGGGGAACACAATGGGTTGAATGGCCAGTTCCTTGCCTTTTGGCGAGAGGCTGTCGTTGGTATGGGTGTCTTTCAGTTTTACGGTAGCGCCAAGGTCTCCCGCAACCAGGTGATCCACGGCTTCGCGTTGCTTGCCGTTAATCACAAACAACTGGTTGAAGCGCTCGGAATGGCCTTTGCGGACGTTCTGCAGGTCCATGCCTGGCTTAAGGGTGCCGCTGTAGACCTTGAAAAAGGACATTTCGCCCAAGTGGGCCTCGTTCACCGTTTTAAACACAAAAGCCAGCGGTTCGCCTTTGGGATCTGGTTTTACGCTGCTGCCACCCAGCAGGCGCGCCGGATCCATGTCGGCAGAAGAGGGACAGATGTCGTGAATGAAGCCCATCAGGCGACCACTGCCCATGTTGTGGCGCGCAGAAACGCAGAACACGGGAAAAAAGTCGGCATTGCGCACAGCAAGCCGCAGGCCTTTTTGCAGTTCTTCTTCGTCCAGGGTGCCCTTGTCAAAGTAACGTTCCATCAGACCTTCATCGTGCTCTGCAGCAGCTTCAACCAGGGCGTTGTGCAGCGCTGCTGCGCGGGCCGTTTCGGACGAGGGAATCGGTTTTTTCTCCGGCTTGCCGCCATCCGGACCAAATTCGTACATCGTCATTCGCAAAACGTCCACGATCTTGTTAAACCCAGCGCCTTCATTAATCGGATACTGGATGGTGATGACCTGTTTGCCAAACCGCTCTGTGAGTTGCTCCAGGGTGCGGTCAAAGTCGGATTTGTCGGTGTCCAGTTGGTTGATGGCAAACAGCGTCGGCTTGTGCGCATCCTGGGTGTTTTCCCAAATCAATTCGGTGCCTACCTCAACGCCATACTGCGCGTTGAGCACCATGACCACGGTATCAACCACCTTCAATGCGGTGTGAATTTCTCCAACAAAATCATCAAAACCGGGGGTGTCAATCAAATTGATTTTGTGGTCCCTCCAGTTCAAGTGCATGAGCGTAGAGAACAGCGAATTGCCGCGATCCTGTTCAATGGCATTGTAGTCGGATACGGTGTTCCTGTCCTCCACACTTCCTCTCCGGCTAATGGCTCCGGCTTCGAACAACATGGTCTCGGCCAATGTGGTCTTGCCGGAGCCCTGGTGGCCAAACAGGGCAACATTTTTAATGAGTTTTGGATCGTTGGGATTCATAATTGACAGGTTCGTTTTTTAGGAACTGCCTCCGCGGTGCCCATGCGCCGCCAGAAACCGTCGTTAAAAAATCGGAGCAGGATGAAGACCCTCCGACAACCTGCCCGCCAGATTCCCAGGATAAAGCATCCTGAGAATAGCCTAAATATAGCTAATCTAATGGGTCTGCCTGCATGAAAAGAATCATTTTGCGCGGCATCATTCCTGTTCCTGATTCAGCGCAGCGCAAGCCTTTTTAAGGGTGCCTTTAGAGGTGCCTTAGCGCAAACCTTCTTAAGGGCGCCTTTAGAGGTGCCTTAGCGCAAGCCTTCTTAAGGGCGCCTTTAGAGGGGCCCAACTTTTCTGTTGGCGGAGCGGGTCATCCCCAACCGCCAGCTTATCATCGCACCAGTTGCACCGCTGTATTTTTCTGCAAAACGGTTCCGGTCAGTGAGCGCGCCCGAACAACTGCCATGTAGGTGCTTACTTCCTGGTCTTTCCCTTTATAGGTACCGTCCCAGCCTTCGTTGATGTTGGTGGTGCTGAACAGCAGCTCTCCCCAGCGGTTGTAAATGCTGAACTCGTCAAGGCCGGCCAATCCGCGGTCAATAACCAATAGTGCGTCATTCTGGCCATCGCCGTTAGGGCTGAAGGCATTGGGCACATAAATTTCCAGCAGCTCCAACACGGTAACCGTGACTTCGCGGGTATCCTGACAACCGTTGGCATCGGTCAGAAGCAAGGTGTAGGTGGTGGTTTGAAGGGGATTTGCCGCAGTGAACTGGCCACTTGGATCGCTAAGGCCATCCTTCGGCGTCCAGGTGTAAAAACTGCCCGCGGTACTGCTTAAAAAGGCTGTTTCACCAATAAAGATGGTCGTGTCGGCGAAAGCCTCCAGGTATGGAATAGGATTAACCTGCACATACGTTGTCATGGAATCTGTGCAGCCATTTTCATCGGTTACCAGCACCTCATAGCGGGTGCTCACCAAAGGAGAGGCGAGGGGTTCCGGGCAATCGGTGCAACTCAATCCTTCAGAAGGAGTCCATTCGTAAAGGACACCGCCCCCGGCTTGAAGCAAAATGGTCTGGCCGGCGCAGATGACCGTGTCCGGGGAGGCCTCTATGGCCAGCACAAAGACATTGACCGTGACCGAATCGCTTTGCTCACAGCCATTGATGTTGGTGGTGGTCACGCTGTAGGTGGTGCTGCTGTTGGGGCTGGCAACAGGATTGGCAACAAAGGGATTGGAAAGGCCAATGGCCGGGTTCCACACATAAGCAAAGCCTTCGGCTGGCGGTGGGCCAAGCGCCACAGCAGCCAATGGCACACTTTCGTCGTTGCAAATGGCCACATCATTTCCGGCATCCAAAATCAGGCTGTTGTCCACGTCTATCGTCAGCGTATCGCTGGTGGCGCAACCGTTGTCATCCAGGGTTACTACATAGGTAATTGGGCCTGTTGCCGGGCTGGCCATTGGATTTTGAACGGATGCATCGCTCAATGCGGTAGTTGGCGTCCATTGGATCGCAAGGTCACCAGCATCCTGGTCGCAGTAGCGCACCCGCATGTTGGGTCGCCTGTTTGATACCGCCGGTGATTCATCCAGTCCGCAGCCGGAAGTCAACAAGTTGAAATCAATGACACTGGCGTTGTAGTCCGCCGTACTATAATGAATCTTATCGTCTTCGCTGAAGCCAAAATTGGGATTATCGAAGCAGATTTCCACCAACAAAGCCTGGTCTCCGCCCCACGAATAAGGAGCAGAGAGCACAAAGTTATTCCAGCCGCTAACCGTGGTGTAGTTTACCGGACCAAACACCGTTTCGGTGCCCCCGACGAATCCGCCATCCAGATCATCGGCATCCAGGCAACTCAACTTGATGGTAAAGTTCCTGTACGCCGTCGTGCTGTTTTTCTCGCTGACAAAAAACGCCAGTTCGCGCAACGCACCTCCAAAGAACCCCGCTTCGTTCAGCGATTCGGGTGTGTAAAGAATCTGCATGCGGCTGTCGTCGTAACCGCCCTTGAACGGTGTCTGGCCATCGGTACTCAGCGATTCTGAGCCCGAGATCCCGGTGATGAGGGTTCCGCATGGAGCTGGGGTGACCCCGCAAAGCGGAGCCAGATTAAACTGTGCGGCATCGCCCGGGCAGATCAGCGTTTTATCGGTTATGGCATTTAACTGAGGTATGGCCCCTTGAATCACCACCGGGATGCTGTCCAAAATGGCACATCCGGTATCCGAGGTCATCGTGATTTGGTAATAGGTGGTGGAAAAGGGCGAAGCATCGGTCACTGCTGCAAACGGATCCGAAAGCCCTTCCACCGGAAACCAGGAATACGTATAGGGACCCCAAACCGGCTCCGTATTAACACCTATGGTTGTTTCGTCAAAGCGGCAAAGCGTATCCCCGGGACTTAAGAGGTAGTTGAACGGAGGTACCACCGTAACCCGCACCGTATCGGTGTTTTTGCAGAAAGCACTCAGGTTGCTCGTAACGATGTAATCGGTGGTCAGGCCGGGTGTGGCTTTTGGAATCTGGCTCAGCGGGTCATCCAGCCCAAGCGCTGGCGTCCAGACGAAGGCGCTGCCCCCGGTTACCACCAATTGTGCGGGTATGCCGCCCGGGCAGTAGGGTACATCCGGTCCGGCAAACGTTCCCGCAAGCAAATCAATGTCGTAGTTGAAAATCTGGCTGGAGAAAATCGGGCAGGCATCGTCCTGAATGGCAACCGTGAAGGCATAGAAACCGGTGTCGCTGACGCTGGTCACCCAGCTGACATCCACAAGAATTGGATTGATTCCGCTGTACGATACCGTGGCACCGGGCAACAGCAACGCCAACGTGCTGGAGGCCGAAAGCACATCGCCAATGTTGGCATCCGAGTAACTCAGCGAAAACCGGATGGTGTCTCCCGGGCAGGATTGAATGGTATTGGCATCCAGGGCAACCCCTCCTTCAAGTCCAATAAAGGTGCCATCAGCGGCCGGTGCCGAGTTGCTCGGGCAGTCGGTAACCACAATCTGAATGTCGCGCATGGTGGATCCGATGAGGATCCCATCTCTAAATTCTTCAACCAAAACCGTCAATACCCCGGTTTGTTCTGCCGAAGGGGTGAAGGTGATCTGCCCGGAGCTTTCCTCGAATCCAAAGGTTCCGGTAACGGCCATCGGCGTGCTGAGCGAAAAACCACCGGCGTACGAAATGGGCACAGCTCCCGCGGCAAGCGGATTGATGAGCGTGTACGAAAGCGAATCACCGTCTATGTCAATGGCTCCGTGATTAAAATTGAATATTTCTCCTGTACATATATAGGTTACCGGCAATTGTGTAAAGAAAACCGAGTTGTTGCACAAACCTCCGGTATTGTCCAGTGTTGCCTCTACGTAAAGCTCCTCTGAATCGGGGTCCAGAAGGTTATCAATGGCTTCGTTTCGGCAGCACAGGGTATAGGCGATGACCCAATCCGGGCAACTCAACGGAAAAGTAACCACGGCAGAGTAGGAGTAGACCTGCACACCTGGAAAGGGCCCGCCGTTGCAGGTGGAAAGGGGAAGATTGGCTGGGCACAGCGGAGACACCTCATCACCAAAGAAAAAGGTATCCAACCCGGTAAAGAGCGTATCTGGCTGCAGGTTAAGCGAGTAAGACAAACCACAGCTGGCAGACGATATATCCACGCTGGTGCTGACTGGTGCAGCAATACCGTCGCAATCGCGATAGAAATTCAACCTGATTTCGTAGGTGTTTGGCCCTATGCATGTATAGGTTAAATCAGCACCCATGGCATGCGAGGCCCGGGCTGTATGCGAAAACATCAACATGCTTAGAACAAAAACAACGGAGGCAAAAAGGCGAAGAGCAAACATGAGGTGCGTTTGAGGAAGAAGAATACAACGTGGCAAAAAAAAACCCATCAGACCGTATAAATGTAGAAAAAGTATCACAGAATGGCCTACCCTTATCCGTTAATCCCGGTAAAGCCAGGCTAAAACTGCTGTAGCTGATTGCCCGGTCATGCAGCTAAAATGCCCTTTTGGACAGCGTTCAAACCCGATTTTTGAACAAGGCCTGCACGGCAAATCGGGTACCTGCCCCCAAACACTCCCGCGTTCGTTGTGCAGACTCACTGGGTCTATTCCCCCGTAATAGGGATACATACCAAAACGCGGTGTCGTGCTGCCCCAAAGGCTGTATATGGGCTTTTGAAACGCCGCAGCGATATGCATCATGCCTGTATCGGGGCTCACCACTTTTCTGCAGGCGCGCAGCAAGGCTGCGGATTCCTGAAGAGAAGCTTTGCCTGCGGCATTCCAGACCTGGTCGCCGCGCAATCCGGCAAGGTATGCTCCCAATTCCCGATCTTCCGGACCGCCTACCAGCACAAGCGGGCGGGGGTTTT